>NZ_JBIAWP010000001.1:0-56015 GCF_042895785.1 Streptomyces sp. NPDC001380
GGTGACCAACTGGTGGTCCAACGGCAACAACGCCATCGCCTTCGGCCGCGGCAGCAAGGGCTACGTCGCCATCAACCACGAGAGCAGCGCGGTCAGCCGCACCTTCCAGACCTCGCTGCCCGCCGGCACCTACTGCGACGTCCAGCACGGCGACCCCACCGCGGGCGGCGGCTGCACCGGCACCACCTACACGGTGGGCTCCACCGGGACCTTCACCGCCACCGTCGGCGCCGGTGACGCGATCGCCCTCTACGTGGGCGCCAAGGGCTGAGGCCCCGGCCCCGGACGTGCCGGACGCCCCTCGCCGAGTCCTGGCGGGGGGCGTCCGTCCGTGCGGTGGGGAACGGCGGGGCGTCAGCCGGCGGCCGGGTCCTCCCGGACGACGAGGACGTCGCCGGCGGGCACCACCGCCGTGCCGTCGACGGGCGTGCCCCGGACCACGTCGGTGCCGCGGGCGGGGACGCGGGCGTCGGCGCCGGTGTGGTTGATCAGGAACAGGTAGCCCGCCCCCGGCCCGGTGCGGCGGACCGCCTCGACGCCCTCGGGCACCTCGGCGACGGGGGCGACCCCGGCCTCCCCGCAGATCCGGCGCAGGATCCGGGCCAGGCCGTCGCGGTCGGGGCGGGTGGCGACGTACCAGGCGGTGCCGTCGCCGTGGGCGTGGCGGGTGACCGCCGGCCCGCCGGGCACCGGCCCGCCCTCCTCGCCCTTGGCGAACGCCACGACCTGCTCGGCGCCGCGCAGCTCGACGGCCTCGGTCCACACGGTGGCCGCGGAGCCGTTGTCGAGCCGCACGGACTCGCCGGCCCGCAGCGGGTGGAACTCGTCGGTGCGCAGCCCGAGCATCTCCCGGTAGGCGCCCGGGTACCCGCCGGACCGCACGTGGTCGTGCACGTCGACCAGGCCGCTGAAGAAGCCGACGGCCGCGTGCCCGCCCCCGGCGACGTACCGCTCCAGCGCCTCGGCGTGGGCGTCGGCGACCAGGTACTGGCTGGGGACGAGCACCAGCCGGTACCCGGACAGGTCGGCGCCGGGGTGGACGACGTCGCACGCGGTGCCGGAGGACCACAGGGCGGCGTACCAGGCGCGGACCAGGTCGAGGTAGCGCACGTCGACCGAGGGGCGGGCGTCGAGCTCCAGGGCCCACCACGCCTCCCAGTCGAAGAGGAGCGCGACGTCGGCGCGGACGCGGGTGCCGCGGACCTCGGCGAGGGCCTGCAGCTCGGCGCCGAGCGCGGCCGTCTCCCGCCAGGTCTTCGTGTCCGTCCCGCCGTGCGGGAGCATCGCCGAGTGCCACTTCTCGGCGCCGGCCCGGGACTGCCGCCACTGGAAGTACATGATGCCGTCGGCGCCGCGGGCGAGGTGGGCCAGGGAGTTGCGGCGCATCTGCCCCGGTGTCTTGGCGACGTTGCGGGGCTGCCAGTTGACGGCCGAGGTGGAGTGCTCCATGAGCAGCCAGGGCGCGCCGCCGCCCATGCCCCGGGCCAGGTCGGCGTCGAAGGAGAGGCCGATGTGGCCCTCGGGGTCGGCCGCGGTGAGGTAGTGGTCGACGGAGACGAAGTCGGTCTCGCGGGCGAAGGCGAAGCCGTCGACCTTCTTCTCCAGCGTGCCCATGAGGTTGGTGGTGAGGGGCGTGTCCGGGGAGAGGCGGCGCAGGACCTCCACCTCGCGGCGGTGGCAGGCCAGCAGCGCGTCGGAGGAGAACCGCCAGTGGTCGAGCTGCTGGGTGGGGTTGCCGATGGCGGGGGTGGCGCGCGGGGGCAGGACCTCCTCCCAGGCGCCGTAGCGCTGGCTCCAGAAGGCGGTGCCCCAGGCGTGGTTGAGGCCGTCGAGCGTGCCGTAGCGCTCGCGCAGCCAGTCGCGGAAGGCCTCGGCGCTGGTGTCGCAGAAGCAGTGGGCGTTGTGGTTGCCCCACTCGTTGTGGACGTGCCACAGCACCACGGCGGGGTGGTCGCGGTACCGCTCGGCGATCCGCTCGACCAGGCGGCCGGCGGCCTCGGCGTACACCGGGCTGCTGGGGCAGAAGCCCTGCCGGGAGCCGTGGGAGAGGCGGACGCCCTCGGCCGTGACCGGCATGGCCTCGGGGTGGCGGGTGGCGAACCACGGCGGGGGCGAGGCGGTGGCGGTGGCGAGGTCGACGGCGATCCCGTGCGCGTGGAGCAGGTCGAGGACCTCGTCGAGGCCGGAGAAGTCCCACTCGCCCGGGGCGGGTTCGACCCAGGCCCAGGAGAAGACGCCGACGGTGACGAGGTTGACGCCGGCCTCCTGCATGAGGCGGGCGTCCTCGCGCCAGGTCTCCCGGGGCCACTGCTCGGGGTTGTAGTCGCCGCCGTAGGCGATGCGGCCGCCGAGGCGGTCGGTGAGGGCGCGCAGGGCCCCGTCCGTGGTGGTGGCGCTCACGACTTCACCGCCCCTGCGGAGAGCCCGGCCCGCCAGTAGCGCTGGAGGGCGAGGAAGGCGATCACGATGGGCACCACCGACACCAGCGAGCCGGTGACGGTGAGGATCTGCAGCTGCGGGTCGCGGCTGACCTGGGACTGCCACGTGAACAGGCCGAGGGTGACCGGGTAGAGCCGCTCGTCCTGGAGCATGACCAGCGGCAGCAGGAAGTTGTTCCAGATGACGACGAACTGGAACAGGAAGATGGTCACCATGGCGGGCGACATCAGCCGCAGCGCGATGGTGAAGAAGGTCCGCATCTCGCCGGCGCCGTCGATGCGGGCCGCCTCGATGACCTCGTCCGGCACCGAGCTCGCCGCGAAGATCCGCGACAGGTAGACGCCGAAGGGGCTGACGATGCTCGGCAGGAAGACGGACCAGAAGGTGTTGGTCGCGTCGAGCTTGGCGAACATCAGGAAGAGCGGCAGTGCGAGGGCGGTGGCGGGCAGCAGCACGCCGCCGAGGATGACGGAGAAGACCAGCTCGCGGCCGCGGAAGGTGTACTTGGCGAGGGCGTAGCCGGCCATGGAGGAGAGCAGGGTGCCGACGGCGGCGCCGAGGCCCGCGTAGAGCAGGCTGTTGAGCAGCCAGTGCAGGTAGACGCCGTCCTGGCGGGTGAAGAGGGCCTTGAGGTTCTCGCCCAGGTGGAAGCCGGAGAACCAGAAGCCGAAGCTGTCGACGAGGTCGCCCTGGCTCTTGGTCGCGGAGACGAGCAGCCAGAAGACCGGCAGCAGCATGTAGACGGCGGCGAGCACGAGGAAGACCGTGGCCATGACGACCGCGGCGCGGTTGTCCCGGGGCCCGCGCGCCCGCCCGTCGGCGGCCGGGCGCGCGGGGTGGGCGCCGGCCGTGTCGGTGAGGATGCTCATGCCTGGGCCTTTCGACTGCTGAGCTTGAGGAAGCCGAAGGAGAGGATGAAGGTGGCGAGGGCCAGGGTCACCGACATGGCGGCGGCCTCGCTGTAGTCGTCCCCGGCGGCCAGCGAGTACGCGGCCAGGTTCGGCGTGTAGGTGCTGGTGACGCTGGTGGAGATGGAGCGGAAGACCTGCGGCTCGGTGAAGAGCTGCAGGGTGCCGATGATGGAGAAGACGCCGGTGAGCACGAGCGCCGGGCGCACGATGGGCACCTTGATCCGCCAGGCGATGGCGGCGCCGGTCGCGCCGTCCATGCGGGCCGCCTCGTAGATGTCGGCGGGGATGGCCTGCAGGGCGGCGTAGATGATCAGCATGTTGTAGCCGGTGTACGTCCAGGTGACGACGTTCGCCATGGACCACAGGATGCTGCCGGATCCGAGGAAGTCCGGGTGGGCGCCGACCTTGTGGAGCACGTCCACGACCGGGGAGAGCCGCGGGTCGTACAGGAAGCCCCACATGAGGGCGGCGATGACGCCGGGGATGCCGTAGGGCACGAAGTAGGCGACGCGGAAGAACCGCTTGAGGCGCGGCACGGTCGAGTCGAGCAGCAGCGCGAGGACCAGGGCGAGCAGCAGCATCACGGGGATCTGGACGATCCCGAACAGCAGCACGCGGCCGACGCTGCGCGTGAAGTCGGGGTCGGACAGGACCTCGCGGTACTGGTGCAGGCCGGCGAAGACGCTCGTGGTGTGCCCGAAGGTGCCGCCGACCCGCTGGGTGCGGAAGAGGCTCTGGTAGGCGGCGTACCCGACCGGCACCACCGTGAAGAGGGTGAAGGGCACGAGGAAGGGCAGCAGGAACAGCCAGTGGCCCCGCTGCCGTCTGGGCTTGGCGGGGGAGGTCCGGGAGGTCGCGGCCGGTGCCGCGGCGGTCCGGGTGGGGACTGCGGTCATGCGGGAACTCCTTGGGGACGGGCGGCTGCACGGCCGGGGCCGCGCAGCCGCCTCGCACTGCTACTCGGCGACCTGCAGGGACTGCTTCTTGAGCGAGTCCACCGTCTTGGCATCGGTGTCGCGCAGGACGTCGGACAGCTTGCCACCGCCGCCCAGGGAGCCGGCGATGCCGTCGCTCATGAAGCGGTAGGTGTCGGTCATGGTCGGGCCCCAGGCCCACTTGGTGTCGACGCCCTTGGACGCCTGGGCGAAGACATCGAAGATCTTCTGCCCGCCGTAGAAGTCCACCGGCTGCTGGAGGGCGGAGAGGCTCAGGCCCTTGGTGGCGGCCGGGTAGAGGCCGCCCTCGCGGTTGAGGATCTCCAGCGCCTTCGGGTCGGAGTTCAGCCAGACGGCGAACTTCGACGCCTCGTAGGGGTGCTTGCTGCCGGCGAGGACGGCGGTGCTGGAGCCGCCCCAGTTGCCGGCCTTCTGCTCGCCCGCGTTCCACTGCGGCATGGGGGCGACGGCCCACTTGCCGGCGGTGGCCTTGGCGTTGTCACGGATGGTGCTGTAGCCCCAGGCGGCGCTGATCCAGGTGGCGACCTCGCCGTCGTTCCACGCCTTGTACAGCGCGGGGGAGAAGCCCTGGAGGTCGGTGGCGACGAGCTTCTCGTCGATCATCTTCTGCCAGTAGTCGGCCACCTTGCGGTTGGCCGGGCTGTCGACGTCGACCTTCCACTTGTCGCCGTCCTGGGAGAACATGCTGGTGCCGCCCTGCCACAGCAGACCGGTGAACCAGTTGGGGTCGGTCTGCGAGAAGTGGGTGATGGAGGCCTTGGGGTCGGCCTTCTTCAGGGCCTTGGCGTCCTGGTAGTACTCGTCCCAGGTCTTCGGCACCGGGATCTTGTACTTGTCGAAGAGGTCCTTGCGGTAGAAGAGCGCCATCGGACCGGTGTCCTCGGGGATGGCCCAGACGCCGTCCTTGCCGTTCGCACCGAAGGTGACCTGGGACCACGTCCAGTCGGCGAAGTCGCCGGAGGCCTGCTTGACCGGGTCGCAGGAGGAGATGTCGGTCAGGCCGTCCTTCAGGCGGAAGCTGGCGAGGGAGTCGTACTCCATCTGCCCGAGGTCGGGCGCCTTGCCGGCCTTCAGGGCGTTGGACATGTTCTGGTAGGTGCCGGCGTTGCCCGCAGGAGTGGTCTTCACCGTCACGTGGATGTCGGGGTTCTGGCGGTTCCACTCGGCGACGGCCTTGTCCATGCCGGGCACCCAGGACCAGAAGGTCAGGTCGACCTTGCCGTTGCTCTTGGTGCACGCCGCGGCCTTGCCGCCGCCGCCGCCGTCACCGCCGCTGCTGCACGCGGCAGCGGAGGCGACGAGCGGGAGGCAGACCAGAGCGGCGGCGAGAGCACGTCTCCGGGAGGGGCGGTGGCGCATGGACATGAGCGACTCCTCGAGTCGTTGCGGCCTGCTTCGTCCCTGCAGGCCGGGATGCGAACACCTTCGACCTACGTTTCGCTAAAGTCAACATCTTCGCGAAGATGAGAACTCAAATGAACATCGGATGTTGCCAAGCTGTGAGGTTCGGAGCCCCGGAGGAGCCGTTGGCGGACTCGCTGCGCGGCGGTAGGCTCACGTTCCGTACGTGCCGGATCGGACGGAGTCGCCCTGAGACCTCCTTTCCCACATGCACGGACGGGCACACCCCCGCCACGGAGGGTCCCCGCGGCGCCGAACGCGGCGAAGTCCCGCGAGCATCGATGTTGGAAATTGTTGATTCACGTTACTAACCCTCGGACCGGCCCTCGGACCGATCCTCGGACGGGAGACCCATGGACGCGGTGACCTTCGACCCCGCCACCCGCACCTGGCTGCTGCGCACGGCGAACAGCTCCTACGCGCTCCGCCTGGACGACGCCGGGCTGCTGCGCCACGTCCACTGGGGGCGGCCCCTCACCCCCGCGCAGGCCGCGGCCGTCCCGCTGCGCGAGGGCCCGGCCAGCAGCTTCGACGGCGCCGTCCGCGAGGAGTACCCGAGCGAGGGGGGCGCCCGCTTCGGCGTGCCCGCGCTGCAGGTCAGGTATGCTGACCGGGGCCGGGGCCTGCAGTGGCGGCACACCGGGCACCGCATCGACGGGGGCACCCTCGCCCTCTCCTTCCACGACGACCACCACCCGCTGGAGCTGGAGCTGCACTACCGGGTCCACCCGGACAGCGACGTGGTGGAACGGTGGGCGTCGCTGCGGCACACCGCCGAGGCCGGCACGGCGCAGGACACCCCCGTGGAGGTCCTGCGCCTGGACTCCGCCTGCTGGACGCTGCCCGTCCTGGACGACTACCGGCTCAGCCACGTCACCGGCGGCTGGTCCGGCGAGTTCCGGCTGCACCGCACGCCGCTGCCCGCCGCCGAGACGACCCTCACCAGCCGCCGCGGCATCACGAGCCACCAGGCCAACCCGTGGCTCATGGTCGACGGCGGGGACGCGGGCGAGGAGCACGGCGAGGTGTGGGGCGCCGCCCTCGCCTGGAGCGGCAGCTGGCGCATCACGGCCTCGCGCAGCCACACCGGGGACGTGGCGGTGACCGGCGGCGCCGGCCACGAGGGGCCGGCCGTCGTGCTGCGGGCGGGCGGGACGTGGGAGACGCCGGTCTTCGCGGGGCTGTACACCGACGGCGGCTTCGGCGCCGCCAGCCGCGCCTGGCACCGGTACACCGCCGGCCACGTCCTGCCGCGGCCCGACGAGCTGCGGCCGGTGGTCTACAACTCCTGGGAGGCCGTGCAGTTCGACGTCACGGAGGAGAAGCAGCGGGAGCTGGCGGCGAGGGCCGCCGCCCTGGGCGTCGAGCTGTTCACCGTGGACGACGGCTGGTTCGGGGCGCGGCGCAGCGACGCGGCCGGGCTCGGCGACTGGACGCCCGCCCCCGACCGGTTCCCCGACGGCCTGGGGCCGCTGGTGGCGGAGGTCCGCCGCCTGGGCATGCGGTTCGGGCTCTGGGTGGAGCCCGAGATGGTCAACCCCGACAGCGACCTGTACCGGGCGCACCCCGACTGGGTGCTGCACACCGCCCACCGCGACCGCACCGAGCTGCGCAACCAGCTCGTGCTGAACTTCGCCCGCCCGGACGTCGCGGAGTGGGCCCTCGGGTGGCTCGACGCCCTCGTCGCCGAGCACCGGATCGACTACCTCAAGTGGGACATGAACCGGGCGTTCACCGAGGCCGGGTGGCCCGGCGCCGCCGACCCCGACCGCCTGTGGCACGACCACGTCCGCGGCGTCCACCGCGTCATGGACCGGCTGCGCGCCGCCCACCCCGACCTGCGGATCGAGGCGTGCGCGGGCGGCGGCGGCCGCGTCGACCTGGGCGTCCTCGCCCGCACCGACCAGGTGTGGACCTCCGACAACACCGACGCCCACGACCGCCTCTCGATCCAGCACGGCTACAGCCAGCTCTACCCGGCCCGCACCATGACGGCCTGGGTCACCGACAGCCCCAACCCGCTGACCGGGCGCCGGCTGCCGCTGGCCTTCCGGTTCCGGGTCGCGATGGCGGGGGCGCTCGGCATCGGCGGCGACCTGCTGCACTGGTCGCCGGAGGAGCTGGCGGAGGCGGCGCGGCTGGTCGAGGAGTACAAGGAGATCCGGCCGGTGGTCCAGCAGGGCGAGCTGCACCGGCTGCGGGACGCCGTGCAGTACACGCTCGGCGACCGGGTCGTGGTCGTCGCCTGGCGGCTCCCGTCCGTGTACGACGGGGCCGTACCCGCCCCGCTGCGGCCGGCCGGCCTGGACCCGCAGCGGCGGTACCGCGACGAGGCGACGGGCGAGGTCCACCACGGCGCGGTGCTGCTCGCGCACGGCCTGCCGGTGCGGCTCGCCGGCGACTGGGCGAGCGCGGTGGTGCGGCTCACCGCGGTGGACTGAGCCGTGCGGGACTGAGCCGTGCGGGACTGAGCCGTCCGGGACGGGGACTCCGGGAGGGGCCCGGTCCCGGACGGCTCCGGCGGCGGGGCAGGGCCCCCCGGGACGGATCCGTCCCGGGGGGCCCTGCGCGTCCTGGGGCGGCCCCTCCGCGCCCCCGGGGGCACCTGGGCGCTCCTGGGCGCTCCTGGGCGCTCCTGGGCGTCAGGCGGCGCGGACGACGCGGGCCACGAGGTCCCGCCAGCCGGCGTCCAGCCGCTCGAACGTCATCCCGCCGCGCCGGCGGAGGTGGTCGACGAGGGCGGGGTCGAGGAAGGCCAGCAGGGCCTCCGCGAGCAGCTCCTCGTCGCCGCCCGCCCCGGCCTCCCGCAGCAGCGCGGAGACGTGGACGAGGCGGACGCGGCGCGGCGCGGCGAAGCGGCGGGCCGGGTCGTGCTCGGCGGCGAGGAGGAGGCCCGCGTGCGCGACGAGGTGGCGCAGGGTGGCCGTCCCGAACGCCTCCAGCCGCTGCACGGGGGGCGCGCCGGGCCCGAGCGGCGGGGGCCCGGCGAGGAAGGACTGCTGGTAGGCGCGCTCGGCGTGGTCCAAAAGGGCGAGCATGAGGCCCGCACGGTCACCGAACCGCCGGAAGACGGTGCCCTTGCCGACGCCGGCCGCCGCGGCGACGGCCTCCATGGTGACGTGCTCGGGCCCGTGCTCGGCGACCAGCCGGGCGGCTGCCTCCAGGAGCCGGAGGCGGTTGCGCACGGCGTCCGCCCGGCACGGCGAGGCCTCGGCCGGGGCCTCGTCGGCCAGGCGCAGGGGCGTCCGGCCGGCCGGGGGGTCCGGGAGGGGCGGCGGGACAGGGAGGCGGACGGGGGCGGCGCCCGGGGAGCCGCCGTCCGGGGAGCCGCCGTCCGGAGGGCAGGTGTCCGGGGGCCCGGGGCGCGGACGGACGCGGTCCGGGTGGTCGGATCCGGGCACCGGCGGGTGCGGCTCGGCGGTGCGGCGGGCGGGTGGGCGTGGTGCGGCCATGCGGCCAGGGTAATGCCAGGCGGGGAGGAAGTGGACCGCGGTCCGCTTGCTGTGCTACATCTGGGAATGCATCCGGACCACGGTCCGTTTGACTGGTCAGGCGTCCTGACCGCCACCGCCGTCCGTACTTTCGGGAGTACCCATGTCCGTCCGCATCCTCGCGCTCGTCGGCAGCCTCCGCGCCGGCTCCCACAACCGCCAGCTCGCCGAGGCCACCGTCAAGCTCGCCCCCGAGGGCACCGACGTCGAGATCTACGAGGGTCTCGCCGACATCCCGTTCTACAACGAGGACATCGACGTCGAGGGCACCCTGCCGGAGGCGGCCGCCCTCCTGCGCGAGGCCGCCGGCCGGGTCGACGCCTTCCTGCTCTTCTCGCCCGAGTACAACGGCACCATCCCCGCCGTGCTGAAGAACGCGATCGACTGGCTGTCCCGCCCGCACGGCGCCGGCGGCTTCATCGGCAAGCCCGCCGCCGTCATCGGCACCGCCTACGGCCAGTTCGGCGGCGTGTGGGCGCAGGACGAGGCCCGCAAGGCCCTGGGCATCGCCGGCGCGACGGTCCTGGAGGACGTGAAGCTGTCCGTCCCCGGCTCCGTCGTGCGCTTCGCCGAGACCCACCCGGTGGACGACGCCGAGGTCACCGACCAGCTCGCCGCCGTGCTGACCCGCCTCTCCGCCGAGGCCGGCCGGTCCGCCGCCGTCTGACCCCCGCTCCTCCCCCGCCGGCCCCGCCGGCGCCGCCCCCCGTGGCGGCGCCGGGGGGGCCGGCCGCGTCGCGGACCACCCGTCCGGGCGCATCCGCCCCCCGCCCCGGCCCCGAAGCACGGGTGCAGGACCGCGCGGCCGCAGCGAGGCGGCCGCGCCGGAAGCGAGGCCCCCGCGACGGGCGGGGGCGGGAGGCAGGTGGACATGTCGAAGGCCACGAGGACCGTCCGCAGGAGCGCCGCCGGTGCGGTCGCGGCCCTGGCCGCGGTCGCCGGGGGACTCACCGGGGCCGGACCCGCCGCGGCCGCGCCCGCCGCGGAGCCGAAGCCGGTCGCGTCGTTCGACGTGCAGCGCTACCTCGGCCACTGGTACCAGGTGGCGGCCGTCCCGGCCCTGTACGAGGTCCAGTGCCTGCGCAACAGCGCCGCCGACTACGGCGCCACGGACCGGGGCACGGTGGCGGTGCGGAACTCCTGCACCTCCCTCTTCGGCCTCACCAGCACCGTCAAGGGGGACGCGAAGCCGCTCGACGCCACGGGCGCGCGGCTCAACGTCTCCTTCGTCAGGCTCGGCGGCACGTGGACCCACACCTCCACCGCGAACTACATCGTGGTCGGGCTGGACCGGGACTACCGGTGGGCGGTGGTCACCGACTCCGCCCGGCGCAGCGGGTTCGTCCTCTCCCGCACCCCTTCGCTGACCGCCGGGCAGACCGGGGCCGCCCGGGACGCGCTGCGGGGTGCCGGCGTCGACCCCTGCTCGCTGCGGACGACCGCCCAGGACGCCACCGCGCAGGGCGCCGGGCAGCGGGGCGGGCAGCCCTTCTGCTGAACCGGCGGACGCGGACGGCCGGGGCCGGCCGGGGTACGTGCCCGGTCCCGGCCGCTCCCGGCCGCCCCGGGCCGCCCCGGGCGCGCCGGTGTGCGGCCGGCGGGCAGCCCGCCGGCCGGACGGCAGCGGATGCACGGGCCGCCGCGGAGGTGTACCCATGATGGGTATGCGGTACCGGCGGCGTGCGAGCGGGGCGGGGCAGCGGCCGCCCGCGGCCCTGGTCGCGGTGCCCGTCGTCCTGGTCGTGCTGATCACCGTCGCCGACATCCTCTCGCCGGACCACATCCACCTGGGACCGCTGCTGGTGGTCGCCCCGGCCCTGACCTCGTCGTTCACCGGGCCCCGGCTGACCGCGGCCGTCGCGGCGCTCGCCGTCGGCGCCCAGATCGTGATCGCCGTCGTCCGCAACAGCATCACCACCTCGAACCACGAGACCCAGATCGCGGCCCTGGTCCTGGTGTCGGCCTTCGTCGTGTTCTTCAGCCGCCTGCAGGAGCGCCGCGACGCGGAGCTGGCACAGGTGCGGTCGGTCTCCGAGACGGCGCAGCAGGTGCTCCTCAGGCCGCTGCCGCGCCGGATCGGCCCGCTGCAGGTCGCCTCCGTCTACCTGGCCGCCGAGGACCACGCGCGGATCGGCGGCGACTTCTACGCGGCGGTCCGCACCCCGGGCGGGACGAGACTGCTGATCGGGGACGTCCGCGGCAAGGGCATGGAGGCCGTGGACCACGCGGCGCTCGTCCTGGGCGCCTTCCGCGCGGCCGCCCACCGCAACCCGGACCTGCCCGCGCTGGCGGCCCACCTGGACGGCGCCGTCAGCTGGAACACCTCCCCGCACACGGGGGAGGCGGGCGAGGCCTTCGCCACGGCGGTCCTGGTCGACATCCCCGACGACGCCCCGGAGGTGCACCTGCTGACCTGCGGGCACCCGCCGCCCCTGCTGCTCCGGCACGGCACCGCCGTCAGCCTCGACGCCCGGCGGCCCGACCCGCCGCTCGGCCTCGGCTCCCTGCTGCCGGACACGGGCGCGGTCGACGTCTACCCCTTCCGCAAGGGGGACGTGCTGCTCCTGTACACCGACGGCGTGGTCGAGGCGCGGGACGCGCGCGGCTCCTTCTACCCGCTCGCGGAGCGCGTCGCCTCCTGGCGCCACACCTGGTCGCCCGACCACCTCGTCGACCGCATCCACGGCGAGCTCACCGCCCACACCGACGGCGCGCTCGACGACGACGTGGCGCTCCTCGCCGTGCGCCGGACGGCCTGACCGGGGCGGTCCCCGCCCGGGCCGGTCCCGGTCAGGGCCGGACACGGCCAGGGCCGGACACGGTCGCGGTAGCCTGTCGGCCATGCTGCTGCCGGGACGACGGGGGCGCGGACGGCGCCGGGCACGGCACCCCGTGGACGGCTGGCGCGCCACCGTGGTGGAGCGGCGCACCGTCAGGGGCGGGGCGCCGTGGGACGACGGCCCCGCCGACGGGCCCCGCACCCTGGTCCGCACGGCGGACGGCCTCACCGTCGCCGCGGACGGCCGGGAGGTGCTCTGCACGGGCCCGGACGGACGGACCCGCTGGTCGCACGCCTGCGCCGGCCCGCCCCGGGAGGCGTACGCCTCCGGCGGGCGGCTGCTCGTCGCGACGGACTCCCCCGACTACCACCCCTGGGGCCACCTCGGCCCCGCGCTGCTGCTGGACCTCGGCACCGGGGCGGCCGTCGCGGAGCTGCGCGGCGAGCACGGCGCGGCCCTGGACGGCGGGCGGTTCCTGCTCGGACTGGCCGGGTACGACGTGTTCGACACCTGGCGGCACGGCCCGGACGGCGCCCTGGAGGACGCCTGGCGCAGCTTCGGCCACTACGTGGCGGGCCCTGGCGGCGACGTGCGGGTGGTGGAGCGGACGTCCCCGCCGGACCGCCCCTGCCGGGTGGTGCGGCTGCTGCCCGGCGGGACGGTGGAGGAGGGTCCCGTCCTGGCCGGCAGCCAGGTGCCCGCTCCGGCGGTCCTGCCGGACGGGACGCTGGTCGTGCTGGACGCGGGGGTGCTGCGGGCCGTCGACGGGACGCTGCACGACGCGGCGCTCGCCCGGCTGCTGCCCCACCCGGCGGGGGAGGCGTGGCGGTTCGACGGCCGGCTGGCCCTCGACGGGGACCGGATCGGCGTCCGGATCGACGAGCGCGACCGGGAGGACCGCACCGGGCGGACCACGCACCTCTGGACGGTCGCGCTGCGCCACGACGGCCGGACGGCCGGCTGAGGCGCCCCGGAACGGCGGGGCGGGCATCCGGGGGCAGGAGCCCCCGGGGCGTCCGCGGGACCTCCGCGGGCGGCTCTCAGGGCAGGACGAGATGGGTGGTGTCGTCCCACTGCGGGCCGCCGGTGCTGCTGTCCCAGTCGCGCTCCTCGTCGAGGCGCTCCTCGCGGTCCCACGGGTACGCCGGCTCCGGGGCGGCGGGCACGACCACCACGTGCGAGGAGGCCCGGTGCACCGCGTGCCCCGCGACCGAGCCGAGGCCGGCGGCCGAGCGGACGATCGAGGACGACACCTCGCCGGAGGCCCGCCCCACGGACCCGCAGACCAGCAGGTCGGCGTGGGCGGCCCGCTCCACCAGGGTCCGGACCGGGTCCGACCGGCGCACCACCTCCACCACGGCCGTCAGCCCGCGTCCGCTGGGGGTGGGGGGCAGCTGCTCCACGGTGAAGCGCATCATCCGCCGCGCGGCGGCGGCGGTCTCGTCCTCGGAGTGGCCGGGCCACTGCCAGGGCCAGACGACGTGCACGACGCGGAGCCGGGCGCGGTGCAGGTCCGCCTCGCGGAACGCCCAGAGCAGGGCGGCGCGCCCGGCCGCCGAGTCGTCGATCCCGACCAGGACCTCGCGGACGTGGTGCGGCAGGTCCCGGACGAGGACGGTGGGGCACGCGGCGGAGACCGCGCAGCGCAGGGCGGTGGCGCCCAGGAGCTGCTCGCGCAGGCCGCTGGTGCCGGCGGCGCCGAGGACGAGCAGCGCGGCCGTCCGCGCCGCCCCGACCAGGTCGGACGCGGGACCGGCCAGAGCGGACTCGGCGGGTACGGCGGAGCGCTCCACGGCGACGGCCGGGTCGGGCGGGACGGGCAGGTGCCGGTCCACGTCGGCGAGCACCGCGTCGTCCTCCGCCCTCGCGTCCCCGGCGGCGCCGAACCAGCGGCGCAGGGGGTGCCCGACGCCCGTCACATGGACGGCGTGCAGCCCGGTGCGGCGGCGGGACGCCTCCCGGTACGCCCAGTCGAACGCGGCCCACGAGAGGTCCGAGCCGTCGATGCCGACGACCACCCCGCCCGGCGTGTCCATCCATCCGCTCCCGCGTGCTCGTCCCGTCCGCCGGCTCCGCGCGGCGCCTCCCTCCAGCAGAGCCCGGCGGCGGGCGGGGCGCGACCGGTCGGGCGCATCGGGGTGACGGGCGGCCGCCGGGCGGAGCCGGTGGCGGGGGTCCGGTGACGCTGCGGCCGGGCGGCGGGGCCGCCGGGGCACAGGGTGGCCGGGTCGCCCGACCGCCGGGCCGCCGGGAGGTCCGTCAGACGCGGCCCATGGTGCGGGTGACGCGGATCTCCAGGACGACCCGCTCGGGGTTGGCGCGCGGCACGCGGTACCGCTCGGTGTAGCGGCGCACGGCGTCGGCGACGGCCTCCGGCTCGTCGCGGACGACGGCCATGCCCTCCAGGGTGGCCCAGCGGGCGCCGTCGACCTGGCAGACGGCGACGCGTGCGCCGCCGGGGCCGGCGGCCAGGACGTTGCGGGCCTTGCGGCTGCCCCTGCCGGTGATGACCCGGGCCAGACCGGCGTCGGCGTCGTAGGTCACGCCGACGGGGACGAGGTGGGGCGTGCCGTCCGGCCGGGGGGTGCAGAGGGTGCAGAGGTGTCGCTCGCGCCAGAAGTCCAGGTAGGCGTCGTCGGTGCGGAGCGGGGCGGTCGTCATGGGGGTCGTCCTCCGGTACGGGAGCGCGCGGCGGGGCCGCGGCGGGGCTGCGGCCCGCGGTCGCTCGGGGCCATCCTCCCGCGTTCGGAGGCGGGGTCGGGCCCGACCCGGGGCACGGCGCGCCACAGGCGGGGTGCGCCACAGGCGGGGTGCGCCACGGGCGGGGTGCGCCAGGGGCGGGGTGCGCCAGGGGCGGGGTGCGCCACGGGCGGGGCCCGGCGCGGGCAGGCCCCACCCCCGGGCGGGACGGCCGGGCGGGACCCACGGCCGGGCGGCCGGGCGGCCGGGCTCAGCCCGGCGCGCCGGGGCCGCCGCGCGGCGCGGCGCCGGCCGCGGGGTCCGCCCCGGCCTCCGCCGCGGAGGCGGCGCGCACCGCGGCGGCGGCCCCGGAGAGGAAGCGGGCGACCGCGTCGCGCTCGTCCGGGCCGAGGGCGGCGACCACGCCGTCCACCGCGTCGATCAGCGGCTGGAGGGCCCCGGCGAGCTCCTGCCGGGCGTGGGCGGTGGTGTGGACGACCTGGCGGCGGCGGTCGGTGGGGTGCGGCGCGCGCGTGACGTGGCCGGCGGCCTGGAGCCGGTCGACCAGCGCCGTCGCGGAGGCGGAGCGGATGCCGAGCCGGTCGCCGAGCTCGACGGGCCCGAGGCCGCCGCCCTCGGCCAGGCGCTCCCCCTCGATCAGGTGCTCCAGGGCGCCGAGGTCGGTGGCCCCCATGCCCAGGCGGCGGGCGAGGGCGTGCTCGGCCTCGCGGTTGGCCCGCAGGAGTTCGCGCAGCGCCCAGGCCACCTCGCTGCCGCTGACCGGCACGGCGGCCCGGGGCTCCCCGGGCGCAGGGGTGTGCTCGCCCGCCATCGCGTTGACTCCTCCCGCATTTCGCTAGAAAATCTAGCTACCAGCTTTCCGAACCATCCTGTCGGTCCGAGGCCGATTGTCGCGCACGGGCCGCGAAGGAGCCATCGTGAGCAGCCTGTCCGAAAGGACACCGCCCGCCCGGCCCGCCGCCGGACCCGACCGCCACCGGTGGTGGGGCCTGGTGGCGATCAGCCTCGGCGTCTCCCTGATCATCGTCGACTCGACCATCGTCAACGTCGCCGTGCCCAGCATCATCGACGACCTGGGCATCACCTCCGGCGACGCCCAGTGGGTCCAGGAGTCCTACACCCTCGTCTTCGCGGCGCTGCTGCTCCTGGCGGGCCGGACGGCGGACCGGCTGGGACGCCGGCGGGTCTTCCTCACCGGCGTGCTGGTCTTCATGGCCGCCAGCGTCCTCGCCGCCACGGCGGGCTCGGGTCCGGCGCTGATCGGCAGCCGCCTGCTGCAGGGCGTCGGCGGCGCGATGATCCTGCCGACCTCCCTCTCCCTGATCAACGCCACCTTCCGCGGGGGCGACCGCGGCAAGGCCTTCGCGATCTGGGGCTCCACGATCGGCGGCACCGCCGCGCTCGGCCCGCTGCTCGGCGGCTGGCTGACGGCCGACTTCTCCTGGCGCTGGGCGTTCGGCATCAACATCCCCTTCGGCCTGCTGGTGCTCGGCGGCGCCCTGGCCTTCCTGCCGGAGAGCCGGGACCGCAGCGGGGACGGCGGCGTCGACCTGCCCGGCGCCCTGCTGTCGGTGGTCGGCTTCACCGGCATCGTCTTCGGACTCATCGAGGGGCGCACCTACGGCTGGTGGCGGCTGGAGCAGCCGTTCCACGCGCTGGGCCTGGAGCTGACGGGGGGCCTGTCGCCGGTGCCCGTCGCCTTCGCCGCGGGGGCGGTCGCGCTCGCCGCCTTCGCCGCGGTGGAGGTCCGCCGCAACCGGGCGGGGCGGCCCGCCATGCTCGACCTGCGCCTCTTCCGCATCCCCACGTTCCGCAACGGCAACGTGGTGGCGGGCGTGGTGAGCCTGGGCGAGTTCGGCCTGCTCTTCTCGCTGCCGCTGTGGCTGCAGAACGTCCTCGGGTACTCCGCGCTCCAGGCGGGCGTCGCCCTGCTGCCGCTGGCGATCGGCAGCTTCGTGGCGAGCGGCCTGGGCGCGGTGCTGGGGCAGCGCGTCGGCACGGTCAACGTGGTGATCGCGGGCATCGCCCTGGAACTGGTGGGCGTGGCCGGGGTCGGCGTGGTCGCCGGGCCGGACACCAGCGGCTGGGCGGTGGCGCCGTTCCTCTTCCTGTACGGGGCGGGCGTGGGCTGGGCCACGGCGCAGATCACCGGCATCACGCTCTCCGACGTGCCGGTGGAGCAGTCGGGCCAGGGGTCGGGCATCCAGAGCACCGCCCGCCAGATCGGCTCGGCGCTCGGCATCGCCGTCCTCGGCACCGTGCTCTTCACCTCCCTGGAGAGCGGGCTGTCGGACTCCCTGACCTCCTCGGGCACGCCGGCCCCGCAGGCGCACGCGACCGCCCGGCTCGTCCGCGACACCGCGGGCAGCGCCATCCCCGCGCTGGAGCGGAGCCCGGAGACCCGGCCGGCGGCCGACCGGGCGCGGACGGCGCTGTCCGACGCGACGTCATGGGCCGCGTACAGCGCGGCGGCGGCCCTGGGCCTCGGCCTGGCGGCGGCGCTGCGGCTGCGCAGCACCCTGCCGGACCACGGCCGCCCCCAGCGGCCGGGCGGGGCGCCCGCACCGTCCCCGGAGGCCGCGGGGAGGGCGTGACCCGCGCGGCGTGCGGACGGGCCCCCGGCCGGGAGCGGATCCCGGCCGGGGGCCCGCGCGCCCCCGGGGCCGGATGCGGCGCGCGGGGCCGCGGACGGACGTGCGCGGCGGTGGCATGCACCGGGCGCCGGGCGGGCAGTGGCGGAGCACACCGCTGTGCAAAGGAGAGGTCAAATGAGCGTACCCACCAGGGCGGGGAGTCAGGACGCGGAGGACCGCGACGGCTCCGGGAGGGCCCGGGCCGCCGCGGACCGCGACGCCGGGGGCGCCCCCGCGGGGGGAGCCGCCGGCGGGGGCACCCGGGCCGCGGCGGGCGACGACGAGGAGACGCCCAAGGAGCGGGCCGACCGGCGGTGGAACGAGCTCATCCAGGAGGTGCGGGTGGCCCAGACCGGGGTGCAGATCCTGCTCGGCTTCCTGCTGAGCGTGGCGTTCACCCCGCGCTTCGCCGAACTGGGCGGCGCGGACCGCACGGTGTACGTCGTCACCGTGGTGCTCGGCGCCGCGACCACCGGCGCCCTCATAGCCCCCGTGGCACTGCACCGGATGCTGAGCGGCCTGCGGCTGAAGTCCGAGGTGGTCGACGTGGCCGCGCGGCTGACGGCGCTCGGCATGGCCCTGCTGGCCGTCACGCTCGTCTCGGCCCTGCTGCTCCTGCTGCACGTGGCCACCGGCTCGGCCGCGGCGGAGTGGATCGTGGCGGGCGTGGCGGCGTGGTTCGGCATCTGCTGGTACGCGCTCCCCGCGTGGCTGCGCCGCCGGGGCGAGCGCCGCAGCGGTGCGGCGGAGCGGGCCGCCGGGTGACCGGGAGGCCGGGTGACCGGGAGCCCGGCCGAGGGGCCCGCAGGGCTCGCCACGGAAGGACGGCCCCCGCGGGCAGTCCGCGGCGGCCGCGGCGGCGAATCCCCTGGGGCGCCGCTGCGGGGACACGTGCGGCGCCTGCCCCCGCCGGGCGCCCTGACCGGCCCGGCGGGGGCGTCCTCCCCTCGGCGGTGAGCCGCGTGGGACGCCGCCGCCCGGGGAGGGCGGCACCGCCGGGCGGGTGAACCCGGGGCGGGCAGGAATCAGCGGCCCGCAGAGGGGCGTTGGCCCCGTCATGACGACTCTCGGACTCATCGGCAGCGGCAACATCGGCGGCACCCTGGCCCGGCTGGCCGTGGACGCCGGCCTCGACGTGGTGCTCAGCAACTCGCGCGGCCCGGAGACCCTCGCGGACCTGGTGGCGGAGCTCGGCCCGCGGGCCCGGGCGGCCACCCCGGCGGAGGCCGCCGCCGCGGGCGACTGGGTGGTGGTGACCGTCCCCCTGAAGGCCTACGGCGCGATGCCCCGCGAGGAGCTGGCGGGGCGGACGGTGATCGACACCACCAACTACTACCCGGAGCGCGACGGGCGGATCGAGGAGCTCGACAGCGGCTCCACCACCGCCAGTGAGCTGGTGCAGCGGCACCTGGACGGCTCGCACGTGGTCAAGGCGTTCAACAACATCTACTTCCGGCACCTCGGGTCGCTGGCCCGCCCGTCGGGCGCGGCGGACCGCACGGCGCTGCCGATCGCCGGCGACGACGCGGACGCCCGGAAGCGGGTCGCGGACCTGCTGGACGTCCTCGGCTTCGACACGGTGGACGCGGGCCCGCTGGCCGAGGGGTGGCGCTTCGAGCCCGGCACGCCCGCCTACGGGCTGCCGTACCTGGTGGACCCCTCGCTCCCCTTCACCGAGGACCCGGGCAGCCCCGCGGACGCGGCGTCCGTGCGCGCCGCCCTGGAGGCGGCGCGGCGCGGCGACGCCGGCTGACCCGGCGGACCGGCCGACCGGCCCCTGCGGTCCGCCCGCCCCGTGCGGGGCGGGCGGACCGCAGGGGCCGCGGTGCGTGCGGGCCCGTCCCGGCCGACGCGGCCGGGACGGGCGGCGCCGCCGTCAGCCGGTGACCTCGACGCCGCGCCAGAAGGCGATCCGCCCGGCGATGTGGGCGGCCTCCGGCTTGGGGTCGGCGTAGTACCAGGCGGCGTCCGGGTTGTCCCGGCCGTCGACGTGCACGGTGTGGTAGTTCGCCGTGCCCTTCCACGGGCACTGGGTGGTGGTGTCGGAGGGCCGGAGGCAGTCGGCGTCGACCGACTCCGGCGGGAAGTAGTGGTTGCCCTCGACGAGCACGGTGTCCGCGCTCTCCGCGATGACCTTGCCGTTCCAGCGTGCAGTTGCCATGGTCCCAGTGTGTCCCCTTCCAGGGGGTCGTCGCCCGCACGACGCGACAGGGGCAGGGAAGCACGCCTCTGTGTAATTCCGGTTACGGACGTGTCAACGGCGGCATCCTGTGCGCCAGTTCAGGTGCGTACACGCATAAGTGCAGTTCATCCTGTCTTTGCCATGAGTTGACCGAGGGCAATCAGCCGTACATCTTCCGCTCGCCGGAAGACATCTGTAGCTTCCGTTTCACCCGATGCACCACGGCCTGTCGCCCCCCGGCGGGCCGCTCCGCGCTGTCCCTGGAGGCACCCGTGCGCACCCCCGCGCTCTTCCGCCCCGCCGTCCGCCCGCCCGCGAGGCGGGCGCTCACCGTCGCGCTGTCCGCCCTGCTGGCGGTCGGCACCGCCACCGTCGAGGCCGCCCCGGCCCACGCCGCGGCGACCCGCGTCCGCCTCGGCAGCTCCTCCGACGTCAGCCGGGCCTCCTGGAACGGCCCGGCGTTCACCATGAACGGCGACGGCGCGATCGTCCCCGCCACCATGACGAAGGCGATCGACGCCATCCGCGGCGGCACCGGCAGCATCGACGTCGTCGTCCTCGCCGGGTCCGCCCCCACCTCGGGCAGCAGCACGCCCGAGTGCGACACCGTCATGGGCCTCAGCGGCGTCAACTCCTGTACGACGTGGACGCTGACGGCCGCGAGCGACGGCAACAACTCCCAGGTCAACACCGACATCCGCAACGCGGAGTTCGTGTACTTCGCCGGCGGCGACCAGTGCCGGTACGCGGCCTGGAAGGGCACCGCGCTCCAGGCGTCCGTGCAGTCCGTGGTCGCCAAGGGCGGCGGCTCCGGCGGCGGCAGCGCCGGCACCCACATCAACAGCGACATCGTCTACGACGCCTGCAACGGCGGCACCGACTCCCCCACCGCGCTGGCCAACCCGTACGACAGCACCGTCACGTTCACCACCGGCATGTTCCGGTGGCCGAACTACCAGGACACCATCAACGACTCGCACTTCGTCACCCGCGACCGGATGGGCCGCACCATGGCCTTCGTGGCGCGCGCCATCAAGGACGGCCTGACCAGCGGCGGCAAGGCCTGGGGCGTGGGCGTCGAGCAGGGCGGCGGCTCGCTCTTCGTCGACAGGAACGGGCTCGCCACGCTCAGCGGCTCGGACGCGTACGTGGTCCTGGGCGACCACCAGCCCGAGCAGGCCGTCTCCGGCAGGCCGCTGACCTTCTCCAACTACAAGATCTGGCACCTGACGTCCGGCCAGACCTTCGACTTCGGCAACCGGCCCACCTGCGGCTACTACCTGCGCAGCGTCACCAACGGCGTCGCCGACGCCAACCTGTACAGCGGCACCCCGGTGACCGACTGCTCCGGCGGCGGCGGGGGCGGCGGCACCGGCAGCACCCTCGCGGAGACCGAGCCCAACGACAGCCGCAGCGCCGCGAACGACGCGAGCGCCCTGACCTACCCGGCCGCGCTCACCGGCAGCATGGGCGCCACCTCCGACCGGGACTACTTCAGGACCTCGCTGGCGAGCGGCCAGACCATGACCGTGAACTGCACCATCCCCTCCGCCTACGACGCGGACGTGTACTTCATGGACGCCAACGGCAGCACCCTGACCCGGTCGGTCAACAACGGCAAGGGCGTCGCGGAGTCGCTGAGCTACAAGCGGACGGCCTCGGGCAGCGCGACCTACTACCTCGACCTCGAGGCCTACAGCGGCTCCGGGAGCGCCACCTACAGCTGCAGCGTCGCCAAGAGCTGAGCAGCCCCGCCCCCGCTCCCCCTCTCCCCCGGGGAACGGGACGGGCGGGACCGGCCGCCGGGACCGGAGCCGACGCGCTCCGGCCCCGGCGGCCACCGCGTTACGTGAACGTAACTGCAATTACACTTCCGCCACCTGTCACATCATCTGTAATTTCTGGGGCAGCCGGATCGGCGCCTCGGCGCAGCCCGCCGGCCCCTTCCCGCACGCACTGCCGCATGCACTCCCGCACACACCCACGCCCCTCGCCCGGAGAGGTCACACCCATGAAGTCCAGCCTGCCCGCACGGAGAACCGCCGCCGCGGCGGCCGCCCTCGGCCTCGGCGTCCTCGCCCTGACCGGATGCGGTTCCGACGGAGGGAAGGGCGCCGACGCGGCACCCGCGGCGCAGTCCGCCTCCTCCCCCTCGAAGGCCGCCGCGGCCCCGGTCACCGTCACCGACGGAGTGGACGTCAGCGCCGACGCCGCCCTCAACGCAGCCCTCCCCGAGGCCGTGCGCAAGGCCGGCGTCATCCGGGCGGCGACCGACGTGCCCTACCCGCCGTACGAGATGTTCAAGACCGAGGGCAGCCAGGAGATCGTCGGTCTGGACGTCGACATCGCGCACGCGATCGGCGCCAAGCTCGGCGTGAAGGTGGAGTTCTCCCCCGCCAAGTTCGACGGCCTGCTCCCCGCCGTCCAGGCCGGGAAGTTCGACATCGTGCTCGCGGGCATGACGGACAAGAAGGAGCGCGAGCAGGCCGTCGACTTCGTCGACTACGTCAACTCCAACAGCGGCCTGCTGGTCGCCCACGGCAACCCCGCCCACCTGGCCGTCGCCGCGGACCTGTGCGGCAAGGCCGTCGCCGTGCAGTCCGGCACCAACCAGCTGAAGCTGCTCCAGGACCGCTCGAAGGACTGCACGGCGGGCTCGCAGAAGCCGATCGACATCAAGACCTTCCCCAAGGACTCCGACGCCCAGCTCGCGCTCCGCAGCGGCCAGGTCGTCGCCGACGTCCTCAACTCGGTGACCGCCGCCTGGGCCGCGAAGACCGCCGACGGCGGGAAGACCTTCGACGTCGTCGCCGGGCCCGAGGTGCTGGGCGCGCAGGGGAAGTCGCCGATGGGCATCGCCGTCTCCAAGGACCTGCCGCAGCTGAGCGACGCCATGGTCCAGGCGCTGCAGGCGCTCATGGACGACGGCAGCTACAAGAAGATCCTCGACAAGTACGGCGTGCCCTTCATCGCCATCCCGAAGGCGGAGAAGAACCAGGCCGTCGACTGATCCCCGGCCCCGTACGGCTGCGGCCCCGGCACCTGTCCAGGTGCCGGGGCCGCAGCCGTCGGGCGGTCGGAGGAGGGGGGGTCAGTGCAGCCCGGCACGGCGCGCGGTCTGCTCGCCGCGCTGCATGTGGCGGTGGGCGTCGTCCCCCAGCTCGGCGAGGACGCCCGCGACGACGGTCTCCACCACGGCCAGCGTCGGCACCAGGCTGTCGTACGGGGACGGGGCGCCGACCCTGCTCGGCAGCACCACCTCGGCGTGCGCGGTCACCGGGGAGAGCCAGGTGTCGGTGAAGAGCACCACCCGGCCGCCCTGCTCCTCGCAGAGCCCGGCCCACTCCAGGGAGGCGGCCTCGTAGCGGCGGTAGTCGAAGACCACCAGCACGTCCCGGCGGCCCAGCGCGGCGAGGACGGCCGTGCGCTCCACGTCGCGGTCGGGCAGGAAGTGCACCTCGTCGCGCATCTGCATGAGGTGCAGGCCCAGGTAGCGGGCGAGCAGGTGGGTGAAGCGGCCGCCGGCGAGGGTGACGCGGCGCTTGCGGTCGGCGAGGAGGTCCACCGCCCGCTTGAGGTCGTGCGGCGGAAGCTCGCCGAGGGTGCGCTCGACCTCGGCGCTGAACATCCCGCTGCCGCGGCGCAGCAGCGCCTCCCCCGGCGCCTCGCCCTCCTCGCCCCCGGCGCTGCGCCCGTCCGCCGCGTACAGCGACAGCGGGGAGGCGTTCCGCTCGTCGAGCTCGGCCCGCAGCACGGCCTGGAAGTCGGGGAAGCCCCGGAAGCCCAGCCGGTTGACGAAGCGGATGACGGTGGGGGCGCTGACGCCGGCGCGCTCGGCGAGCCGGGCGACCGTCTCGAAGCCGGCCGACGGGTACCCCGCCAGCAGCACCCGGCCGACCTTGCGCTCGGCGGGACTGCACTCCCCCAGACGCTGCCGGATCGTCTCCGCGACGGATGCGGACGCCATCGGATCATGGTCCTTTCATCGGGCCGGCCGGGCGCACGGAGGTGCGCCGCAGCCGAGACTAGTCCTTCCCCGGCAACGGCCGAGCCGGCCGGGCTGATGCCCGGCCGGCTGCGGCGCTGCGCGGTGCCCCGGCGGGGCTACTCCGCGTGGAGGTCGACCGTGAGGCCGGTGAGGGTGCGCGCGGTGGCGCCGTCCTCGGAGTAGGCGTGGTAGTGGCGGCCCTTGGTGAAGTCCACCTCGAAGGCGGGGCCGGTCTCGAAGGTGCGGGCGGTGGCGGTGCGCTGGGCGTCGGTGGCGGCCAGGGCCCGCGCGGTGCCGGAGAAGGAGTAGGGGGTGCCGTCGGGGTTGTCGATCGAGTAGAAGACGTCGCCGTTGGCGGGCACGGCGTCGTGGGAGGCCGGGGTGAGCGGCTCCTTGCCCTCGGCCGGGTAGGCGCGCCAGCGCTTCGGGTCGTAGCGGTCGCCGTCGGTGAGGTAGCTGTAGCGGACGCCCTCGATCGACCACCGGCCGTGGAAGGTGCCGGTGCGGGCGGCGCGCAGGTCGAGGACGGCCACGCCGTGGGTGCCGAGCACGCGGACCTGCTCGCGGGCCGTGCCGGCCTCGGTGACCTCGATGGCGGTGTCCTCGTCCATGGCGAAGACGCGGTCCTGGCCGGTGTCGGCGGCCAGGCGGATCGAGCGGCCCTCGCGGCCGTAGGTGCCGGTGTGGGTGTCGATCAGGCCGGAGCGCAGGAAGCCGAAGCCGCCCTCGGGCAGGTAGCCGAGGCGGGTGGCGTCGTCGAAGTAGCCGGGGCTGCTGCCGTCGCGCAGGGCCGGGTAGCTGTCGCCGCCGGTGACCATGTCGGGGCCGGAGGCGATCTGGGCGCCCGCGCTGGAGCCGGCGACGACCGCGCCGGCGGCGAGCTTGGCGCGGATCGCGGCGAGCACCTTGGAGTCGGTGTGGGCGTCGCCGTGGAGCAGGCTGGTGACGTACCGGTACTGGTCGCCGCCGCCGAAGAAGAAGCCGGTCATGGACTCGACCTGGCGCACGACCTCGTCGGAGTCGGCGGCGGAGACGTGCTCGATGTCGATCGGGATCCACTGGGCGTCGGCGGCGCCGTACTTCTTGAACAGGTCCGCGTAGTACAGGCCGTTGCACACGGAGTTGGAGCAGCGGTCCGGGTCGTTCGCGTCCGGGTCCTGGCTCTGAGGCACGGAGGCGGCGGTGAGGACGCCGATGCGGGCCTTCCCGGCGCCGCCGGCGCGGTCCACGATCTCGTTGTAGACCTCGGCGTTGCCGTCCTTGAGGCCGCCGCCGACGAGGATGAGGGTGCCGCCGGGGCGGTGGCCGTGCGCGGCGGCGGGGGACGCGGTCGCGGCGCCCGTGCCGAGGGCGACGGCGGCGGCCGCGGCCAGGGCGAGGGCCCGGCGGCCGTTCGTGGTGGCTCTGTTCATGGGTGCGGTACCTCCCGTGCGATGGGGTGACGTGCGGAGGTGGTGCGGGTGGTGCGGGTGGTGCGAGGGGTGGTGCGGGCGGTGCGGCACGGCTGCGGGCTGCTGCGGCGCGGCCGTGCGGGAGGGGGCGGTACGGGGTGCGGCGGGGAGGGGAGGGAGCGGCGGGGGGGGGGGGGCCCCCCCCGCCGGGGGGGGGGGGGCGGCGGGCCGGCGCGCCCCCCCCCCCCCCCCCCCCCCCCGGCCCGCGCCCGCGGGGGCGGGCCGCCCCGCCGGGTGGGGGGACGGGCCGCGGCCGCGGCGGCACCGCCCGTCCCGCCGGACGGGCGGTGCCACGCAGGGGTGTCAGCCCGCGGCGGCGGGCGGGCGGCCGCCGAGGGCGGCGACCAGGGCCGCCAGCAAGGCGATCCGGGGCGCGACGGTGGTGGTGTCCAGCCACTCCTCGGGGCTGTGGTCGGCGCCGCCGACCGGCCCGAGGCCGTCCAGGGTGGGGACGCCGACGCCGGAGATGATGTTGGCGTCGCCGACCCCGCCGGTGGCGGCCGCGCCCAGCGGGATGCCGAGCTGCGCGGCCGCCTCGCGGGCGAGGGCGAGCATGCCGTGCACGGCGGGGCTCTCCTCCATGGGCGGGCACAGGTCGAGCTGCTCGACGCGGGCGGCGGTGCCGGGGACGCCGGTGGCGGCGGCGGCCTCCTCCAGGGCGGCGTGCGCCTCGCGGAGACCCGCGGTGGTGGTGGCGCGCACCTCGACGTTGAGCTCCGCCTCCGGGCAGACGATGTTGGTCCGGGTGCCGGCCCGCACCACCCCCACGTTGACGGTGACGCCGGGCCAGCGGCCGTTGAGCGCCTGGAGCGCCACCACGAGGTGGGCGGCGGCCAGGGCGGCGTTCGCCCCGCGCTCCGGCTCGATCCCGGCGTGGGCGGCGCGGCCGGTGACGGTGATCCGGAAGTCCGCGACGCCCTTGCGGGCGAGGACGAGGTCGCCGTTCTCCCGGGCGCACTCCAGGCAGAGGGCGTAGTCGGCGCCGGCCGCGACGGCCTCGGTGACCGGGCGGGACGCCGGGGAGCCGACCTCCTCGTCGGAGGTGGCGAGGAAGACCAGCTCGGCGAAGTCCTCCCGGCCGGTGTCGAGCAGGATCTGAAGTGCCGTCAGACCGGCCAGCAGGCCGCCCTTGTCGTCGCTGACGCCGGGGCCGTGGGCCAGCGGGCCGTCGGTCCGGAAGGGGCGGGCGGCGGCGGTGCCGTCCTCGAAGACCGTGTCCATGTGGGCGACGAGCAGGATGCGCTGCCCGCCCTCCTCGGGGGCGAGGCGCCCGCGGCGGCGTCCCAGCAGGACGTCGCCGACGGGGCGTCCGCCCGGACCGGTGTCGACGGGGAGGCGCTCGGTGGCGAAGCCGAGAGCCCCCAGCCGCTCGGCGCACCAGTCCGCGACCCGGTTGACGCCGGCGGGGCTCCAGGAACCCGAGTCGACGGCCACCAGGGCGGCCAGCTCGGCGAGGTACTGCTCGCGCCGGGCCTCGGCGTGCGGCAGCAGCGCGGCGGCGTCCACCGCCGCGTGCTGCCGCGAGGCGGCGGTCACAGCACCTTGGACAGGAACGCCTTGGTGCGCTCCTGCCGGGGGTCGACCAGCACCTGCCGGGGGTCGCCGGCCTCGACCACGACGCCGCCGTCCATGAAGACGGCCGTGTCGCCGACCTCGCGGGCGAAGCCGATCTCGTGGGTGACCACGACCATCGTCATGCCGTCCGCGGCGAGCTGCCGCATGACGTCGAGGACGTCGCCGACGAGCTCCGGGTCGAGCGCCGAGGTGGGCTCGTCGAAGAGCATCAGCTTCGGCTTCATGGCCAGCGCGCGGGCGATGGCGACG
Organism: Streptomyces sp. NPDC001380; assembly: GCF_042895785.1. Lineage (NCBI taxonomy): Bacteria > Bacillati > Actinomycetota > Actinomycetes > Kitasatosporales > Streptomycetaceae > Streptomyces > Streptomyces sp. NPDC001380. The sequence continues at coordinate 26,757 of NZ_JBIAWP010000001.1, forward strand.
CGCTGCTGCTGGCCGCCGGAGAGCTGGGAGGGGTAGTTCGCGGCCTTGTCGCCGAGCCCGACCCGGTCCAGCAGGCGCTGCGCGTCGGCGCGGGCCTCGGCCTTGGACACGCCGGCCACCCGGACCGGCGCCTCCATGACGTTCTCGATCGCCGTCATGTGCGGGAAGAGGTTGAACCGCTGGAAGACCATGCCGATCTCGCGGCGGCGCTCGGCGACCTCCTTCTCCCGCAGCTCGTGCAGGCGTCCGCCGTGCTCGCGGTAGCCGACCAGGGCGCCGTCGACGGACAGCCGCCCGCCGTCGAGCTTCTCCAGGTGGTTGATGCAGCGCAGGAAGGTGGACTTGCCGGAGCCGGACGGGCCGAGCAGGCAGCAGACCTGGCCGCGCTCGACCGTGAGGTCGATGCCCTGGAGGACCTCCAGCCGGCCGAAGCTCTTGCGCACGCCCTCGGCGTGCACCATGGGGGTGCCCATCGGGCTCATCCCTTCTGGTGGTTCGGGCCGGAGCCGCGGACGGGGAGGCGCAGCGCGGTGCCGGCGAGCATCCGCTGCAGCGGCGAGACGTGGCCGTTGCGCGAGGCGCCGCGCCCGTAGCGGCGCTCGAGGCGGCTCTGCGGGATGCTGAGGAGGGTGACGAGCAGCAGGTACCAGAGGCTGGCGACCACGAGCATCGGGATGATCTGGTAGTTCTGCGCGTACACGGCCTGGATGTTGGACATCAGGTCCTTCGCGCCGATCACCGAGACCAGCGCGGTGGTCTTCAGCATGTTGATGGTCTCGTTGCCCATCGGCGGGATGATGACCCGCATGGCCTGCGGCAGGACGATGCGGCGCATCGTCAGTGTGGGCGACATGCCGAGGGAGTGGGCCGCCTCGGCCTGGCCCTCGTCGACGGACTGGATGCCGGCGCGCACGATCTCCGAGGCGTAGGCGGCCTCGTTGAGCCCGAGGGCGAGCAGGGCGGCGACGCTGCCGCTCACCAGCGAGTTCGTCTCGGTCTCGAAGAACGTGATGTGCGTGAACGGGATGCCGATCATCACATGCTTGTAGAGCGCGCCGCAGTAGCCCCAGAAGATGATCTGGACGAGCAGCGGGGTGCCGCGGAAGGCCCACACGAAGAGCGAGGAGACCGCGTACAGCACCGGGTTGGGCGACAGCCGCATGACGGCGACCACGGTGCCCAGGGCGAGGCCGAGGACCATGGCGGCGACGGTGAGCCAGAGGGTGGTGAAGAGGCCCTCGAAGACGAGCCGGGCGAAGAGGTAGTGCCCGATGACGTCCCAGTGGAGGTTCTGGTTCTTCGCCAGCGAGCCGATGAGCCCGATGCCGGAGAGGATCGCCAGGACGGCGGCGACCCAGCGGCCCCAGTGGCGGACCGGCACGGCCTCCAGCCGGTCCGCCGGCCGCCGCTCCTCCGCGGCGGCGGCGGGCAGGGTGTCGGAGGCCATGTCAGCTCTCCCCGGCGTTCTTGGTGGCCTTGGTGACGGCGATCGACTCGACGCCGTACTCGGCGCAGATGCGCTTGAGGACGCCCTCGTCGACCAGCTGCTGGAGCGCCTTCTGCACGGCGTCGGTCAGCTGCGGCAGGCTCTTGGAGACGGCGATGCCGTTGGGGGTGGCGTCGTAGCCGCCGATCGCGGCCGGGTCGTCGACGACCTCGAAGGTGGCGCCGTTGTCGGCGGTCTTGGCGGTCCAGCCGGCGGCGGGCTTGGTGGCGACCTCGGCGACGACCTTGCCGCTGCGCAGGGCGAGCTGGGCGTCGGAGTCCTTCGGGAAGGTCTGGAGCTTCGCCTCGGGCTTCCCCGCCTTCCTGCAGGCGTCCTGGTGCTTCTTGAGGAGGTCCTCCTGGTGGGTCGCGGCCTGGACGGCCACGGCCTTCCCGCACAGGTCGTCGAGGGAGGTGATCTTCTCCGGGTTGCCCTTGGCGACCATGATGCCGGAGCCGGAGACCGAGTAGTCGACGAAGTCGACGACCTTCTGGCGGTCCTTGTTGTCGGTCATGGCGGAGATGGCGGCGTCGAACTTGCCGGCCTGGATGGCGGGCACGATGCCGTCGAACTTGGTCGGGGTGAACTCGAAGGCCACGCCCAGCTTGGCGCCGACCGCCTGGCCGACCTCGTAGTCCAGGCCGGTGATCTCCTGGCCGCCCTCGGTCTTGAACATCTCGAAGGGCGCGTAGGGGACGTCGGTGGCGACGCGGACCTTGCCCGCCTTCTTGATCGCGTCCGGCAGCGCGTCGTGCAGCGCGGCGACCCGGGTGATCTTCGCGCCCGCGACGGTGACGCCGTCGGCGGCGGAGCCGGCCTTCGCGGGGGCGCTGCCGCTGCCGCCGTCACTGCCGCAGGCGGCGAGCGTCAGCGCGCTCACGGCTGCCACCACGGCAGCGGCCGCGGCCCGGCGGGAGAAGAGCTGGTGCGTCACGGTGGTGCCTCTCTAGGACTGTGGCCCGGCAGAGCCGGACGGCCGCCGAACGGTGCAGCCCAGAAGTTACACATGACAGCAACAGATGAACAGATGTAATGCCAGTTACATTCAGATAACGCGCCGGAAGCACGCCGGGCACAGGCGCGCCGTACGGTGCGGAAGGACCGTACGGCGCGCCTGTGCCCGGGGGTCGCGGACCGGGCGGATCCGGGGAGGGGCGGGTGCCCGCGGGCCGGAGGGACCGCGGGACCGCGCGGCGCCTACCGGCCGCCGGTGGGGCCGGCCGGTTCGGCGGGGCCCTCCTCGCGGACCAGGGTGGCCAGGTCGTCGAGGCTCCAGCCGGTGCGGGCCGACACCTGCTCGGGCGGCACCCCGTCCCGCAGGGCCTGGGCGGCCTCGATGCGCAGGTCGGCGAGGGCCGCGTCGAAGGCCGCGCGGGCGTCGCGGTAGCGCTGGGCCACGAGGTCGAGCGCTGCGGTGTCCACGGTGTCCACGGTGTTCTCCAGGGGTCTCAAGGGTGTCGGGGGTTCGGGGGGGTCGGGGAGCGGGAGGGGGCCGGGCCGGTGCGGGGCCCGGACGGGACCCGGCAGGCAGGGAGGCCGCCGGGACCGGGACGCGCAGGCCGCGGCCGGAGGGCGGGCCGGAACACCGGGGCCGGGAGGCCGGGACCGCGGAGTCACGGGACCGCAGGAGCCCGGGGCACCGGAGCCCCGGGCCCGAGGGCCTCAGGGCCGGTCGTCGCTGTAGCCGCACAGCCAGGCGAGGGCGTCGTGGGCGCCCTGGACGAAGTCCCGGGCGCCGCCCGGCAGCGCCGCCCCGGCCACCTCCAGCTGCACCACGGCGGCGTCGACCTCGGCCGTCATCGCCCCCACCCCGGGGCCGTCCGGACCGGCCGGGGCCCCGGTCACGGGCCCCGCCGGGGTCCGGCCCAGCGCCCAGGCGCACGCCGCCGAGACGCCCTGCAGGAAGCGCCGCCGCCTGCCGGACCCGGCCTCCGCGTCCGCGCGGGCCAGGACCCGCTCCACCTCGTCGCGGGTGCGGGAGCCGATGAGGTGGCCGTGGGGGTTCACGAGTGGTGCTGCCATGGCCTACGCCTTTCCAGTCCGGCCGGACGAATTCCCCACGGCGCCGTCCGGTCTCCGCACCTCCGGGCGCGTTTCGCCCGGGCCGTTCTCCCGGGCCGTTTCATCCGGGCCGTTTCCGCCCGGACCTGTCGCGCCAGGGCCGGGTGCGCCGGGACCGCGCCCGGACGGCGCCGGGCGCGGCGCGCCCGCGCCCGCGGGCGGGCCGGCAGGGCGATGATGGGAGGACGGAGCAGTGCTCCGGCAGGCCGCCCCGCCGTCGCGGGGCGGGTGCCGGGGAGGTGCGCGCCGGCGGGTGCCGGCCGGACGGCGGGAGGAACGGCGTGGAGGTCCGGGGTGCGCGGGTCCTGGTGGTCGGCGCGACGGGGGTGATCGGCGGGGCGGTCGCCGCGGCACTCGCGGCGCGGGGCGCCTCGCTCGCCGTGGCGGGCCGGGACGAGGCGCGGCTGGCGCGGGCCGCGGAGCGGTTCGGGGGCTGCCCGGCCCGGCGCTGCGAGGCATACGACCTGGACGGCTGCGCCGCCCTCGGGGCCTGGGCGGCCGAGGGGCTGTCCGGGCTGGACGGGGTGGTGGTGACCGTCGGCAGTGCCGCCTTCGGGAAGGCCGCGCAGACCCCGGACGCCGTCGCGGAGCACCTGGCGACCGTCAACGCCCTGGCGCCGATGGCGGTCCTGCGCGGCGCGCTGGACGTCCTCGGGCCGGGGTCGGCCGTCGGCGCGGTCACCGGGGTGGTCGCGGAGCGGCCGCAGCCCGGCATGGCCGACTACAGCGCCAGCAAGGCGATGCTCAGCGCCTGGCTGGACGCGGTGCGGCGCGAGCAGCGTGCGCGGACCAGCGTCCTGGACGCGCGGCTGCCGCACCTCGACACCGGCTTCGCCGGCCGGGCCGTGGCCGGCGAGCCCCCGCGGATGCCGGCGGGTGCGGACCTGGACGCCGTGGTCGCCGCGGTGGTCCGGGGGCTGGAGACCGGCGCGGGTGTGTGCCGGCCGGGTCCCGGCGGCCGGATGCTGCTGGACGACCGCGAGGTCTGAGGCGGGGGGCGTCCGGGACGGGTCGGGGCGCCGGGGCGGGCCCGGCTCGGCCCGGGGGCGGGGCGGCACAGGGCCGGGGCGGGAGGCGACGGCGGGCTGCGGGCCGCGGGCTGCGGGCCGCGGTGGGACCACCCGGGTGCCGACCGGTGCAGGCCGCCGGGTGCACGGCGCCGCGCGCAGAAGTGTGTCCCCGCCGCGGCCCCCGGAGGCCGCGGCGGGGCGGGGTGCCATGAGGTCCGGCAGCGGCACCGGACGGTGTTCGGGGCGGCCCCCGGTCCCGGATGTCGCCCGTTCGGGTGAACACTGGAGACCGCAGGCCCCGGACGCGGGCGGGACGGGCCCGGCAGGGCTCCGCGCCCGCGGCTCCGCCGCCCCCTCGGGACCCGGACGGCCCCACGGGTGGCAGGCCGCCGGGGCCTCTGTGTCGAATGTGCGTACGACGCCCGGCCGCGGCCCTGGTCCGCCGGATGCGGCCGGTCCCGGCTCGGAAGGAGGTGCGGGTCCATGACGGCAGAGCGCGTGATCCGGTCGTTCGCGGTGGCGGTGGCCGCCGTACTGCTGGCGGGAGGGACCGGGGTGGCCGCCGCGGGCACCGCCTCGGCCGCCCCGCGGTCCGCGGGTCCGGCAGTCTCGGCGCACCCGGGCGACGGCCGCGCCAGGTGCATCTGGCACGACGGCTACTGGACCAGGGAGTGGCGGCCGGGCCACTGGGAGCGGATCCAGGAGAACGGGCAGTGGACCCAGCAGTGGCGGCCCGGCCACTGGCAGAAGCAGTGGCACGACGGCTGGTGGGAGTGCACCTGACACCACCGGCGTCCGCCCGCGCCGCGCGGTCCCGCCCGGGGCCGCGCGGCGCCGTGCCCGGCCGGGGCGGGGACGGGGACGGGCACGGCCCGCAGCCGGGAGGCGCCGGGAGGGGTCACGCCGGGGTCCGGCGGCGCACCTCCACGGTCAGGACCGAGGCCACCGACTCCGCCTCGCGGACCAGCCCGGCCAGGCGTCCCCCCTCCTCCTCCAGCATGCGCACCACCCGGTCGGCCAGGGCGGGCACGGGCAGGACGTCGGGATGCTCGCGGACCACGGCGGCGGCGCGGGCCGCCGCCTCCCGCGAGGCGTCGGCCTCGTGCACCGCGAGGAGGGCGAGGAGGACGGGCTGCTCGTGGAGCACGTCGTGGCGGCGGTAGCCGGCCGGGACGAACTGCCACAGCCAGCGGACCGCGGTCCGCTGCCAGCCGGTGGTCCCGGGCGGGTACACGTCGGCGGGCCAGTGGGCGGGGACGGGCGGCGGGGAAGCCGGGGGCGGGGATGCGCTCACCCGTCCAGCGTGGCCCGGGGCGGCGCGGTCCGCGCGCCGGGCCGCCCGCAGGCCCCGAGCCGGGGCCCGGAGCCGGATCCCGAGCCGGACCCGGCGGGCGCCTCCGTGCCGGGCCCGCCGGGCGGCGGGAGCGGCGCGCGGGCGCCCGGCAGGGGCGGGACGGCACGGGGACGGGGATCAGGCACCGGGTGCGCCGGCCCGGGGCCGGACCCGGGCGGGCCGGGGCCCTCACGGGTGCCGGGGAGCGGGTCCGGGCGGACCGGGCGGACCGGGCGGACCGGGCGGACCGGCCGGACCGGCCGGACCGGCCGGACCCGGCGGGCTCAGCCGCGGGCGAGGGCGGCCCGGGCGGCGTCCAGGGCGGCCTGCCGGTCCTCGGGGACCAGCCCGATGCGGGTGCGCCGGTCCAGCAGGTCGGACTCGTCCAGCGCGCCCTCGTGCCGCACCGCCCAGACGAGTTCCGCGAGCGTCGCGGGGTGGCCGGGGGCGGCCGGTTCGCGCAGGGCCGGGTCGGCGGCGCCGAGGGCGTGGACGGCGGGCGCCTCGGTGCCGTACAGGTCCACCAGGCGGCGCGGGGCGTCCAGCGCGGCGAGGGCGCCGGGCGGGGCGGCCCCGACGAGGGGGGTGCGGGCCGTGCGGCAGGGGCCGGCGGGGAGGCCGCGGGCGGCCACGGCGGCGTCGACGGCGTCCTCGGCCATCCGCCGGTAGGTGGTGAGCTTGCCGCCGACGACGGTGACGACGCCGTCGGCGGAGGTGAGCACGGCGTGCCGCCGGGAGAGGTCGGCGGTGCTCCCCCCGGCGCCGGTGTCGAGGAGCGGCCGCAGACCGGCGAAGGCGCCGGCCACGTCGGAGCGGTGCAGCGGGACGTCCAGGGCGGAGCCGAGGACGTCGAGGAGGAAGCCGATGTCGCTCTCGGGCGCCTCGGGGACGTCCGGTACGGGCCCGTCGACCGGCTCGTCGGTGAGGCCCGCGTAGACGCGTCCGTCGGCCTGCGGCAGGACGAGGACGAAGCGGTTCGACTCACCCGGGACCGGGATGTGCATCCCGGCGGCGGGGACCCCGGGTCCGGCGGGCCCGCCGGACCCGGCGAGGAGCCCCGGGCGCAGCACCAGGTGGGTGCCGCGCGAGGGGCGCAGGCGCACGTCGCCGGTGAGGCCGCCCGCCCACACGCCCGCCGCGTTGACCACGGCCCGGGCCCGGATCCGCAGCTCCTCCCCCGTCAGCCCGTCGCGGGCGAGGGCGCCGTCGCCGCCGAGCTCCAGGGCGCGGACCCGGGTGAGGATCCGCGCCCCGTGGGCGGCGGCGGTGCGGGCGAGGGCGGTCACCAGGCGGGCGTCGTCGGTGAGCCGCCCGTCCCAGGAGAGCAGGCCGCCGCGCAGTCCGTACGGGCGCAGCGCGGGTGCGAGCCGGAGGGTCTCCACGGCGGACAGGTGCCGGGGGGCGGGGAGGGTGGTGCGGGCGGTGCGGGCGGAGGCCCGCAGCAGGTCGCCGGCGTGCAGTCCGGCCAGGGCGAGGGCGCCCTGGCGGCGCGGGACGAGGGGGGTGAGGGGCAGGACGAAGGGCTGGGCGCGGACCAGGTGGGGGGCGGTGCGCTCCATGAGGACGCCGCGTTCCACCGCGCTCTCGCGGGCGACGCCGAGCTGTCCGGAGGCGAGGTAGCGCAGGCCGCCGTGGACGAGCTTGGAGCTCCAGCGGGAGGTGCCGAAGGCCAGGTCGTGGGCGTCGACGGCGGCGACCGTGAGCCCGCGGGCGGCGGCGTCGAGGGCGGCCCCGGCGCCGGTGGCGCCCAGGCCGACGACGAGCACGTCGACGCGTTCGCCCGCGGCGAGGGCCGCGAGCTCGCGCTCCCGGCGGGCGGCGTTGAGGGAGGGGTCCCCGGCCGCGGACGGGCGGGACGGCCGGGAGGGCGCGTGCCGCCGGGAGGGCGCGGACGGCCGGGGGTGGCCGGGTGCGGCCGGGGTGGCGCCGGGGTTCGCGTCGCGGGTCACGGGGCGAGGGTCCTCTCCAGGATGTGCCGCAGCTCGCCGAGGAGGGCGTCCTCCGCGAGCCCGGGGTCGGCGTCGTCCGCCATGGTCCGCAGGGAGAGCGTGAAGGACTGCAGGAGGAGGAGCAGCGCGCGGGCCTGACGGGCGGCGGACCCGGGGCGCACCGTGCCGTCGGCGTGCCCGGCGCGCAGCGCCTCGTCGAGGAGGGCGAGCAGGGCGTCCTGGCTGGCGCCGCGGCGGTCGAGGACGTAGGGCAGCAGGAGTTCGGGGTCGACGTCGAGGATCTTGCGGAAGAGGGGGTGGGCGCGGAAGGCGCGGACCCCCTCGACCAGGCCGTCGACCAGCGCCCCGCGGACGGGGCGGGTGCCGCCGGGGTCGGGGGCGGCCGCGACGGCGACGGCGGTCCACTCACGGGTCATCAGGTCGCCGACGAGGGTGCGGACGTCGGGCCAGCGGCGGTAGAGGGTCATCCGGGAGACCCCGGCGCGGCGGGCGACGTCGGTGAGGGTCGTGCGCCGGACGCCGACGGCCAGGACGCAGTCGCGGGCCGCGTCGAGCACGGCGTCGTCGCCCGAGCGGTTGTGACGGTTAAGCGTCATGTGTCACAGTGTAACGCACCAGGACGGACCGGCGAGGGAGAGGGGCTCCGGTGGGGACTCCGGCGGGCACTCCGGCAGACGCGGACACTCCGGCAGGTCCGGGCCCGCACGCGGACCCGGGCGCGGGCACGGGCGCGGACGCGGGCGGACCGGCGGGCACCGGCCCCCGGGGCGCCCGGGGGCGGCAAGGCGGGCACGCGGGCGGCCCGCCCGCCATGGCCTGGAACGGCTGGGGCGACCCCTCCCGGGCCGCGCCGCTGCCCGACGCCGCCGTCGGCCTGCTGCGGGACCTCCTCGGCGTGCGGCCCGCCGCCGCTCCCCCGCTGCCGCTCGACGGGGTCGCCGTCGCCCCGACCCGGCTGACCGGCGAGGCCCTGGAGGCGTTCGCGCGGGCGGCGGGCGGCGCGGAGCACGTCCGCACGGACGACGAGAGCCGCATCCGGCACACCCGCGGCCGGTCCACCCCCGACCTGCTGCGCATCCGCCGCGGCGACACCGCCGACGCGCCGGACGCGGTGGTGCTCCCCGGCGGCCACGACGAGGTGCTCGCCGTGCTGCGCGCCTGCACCGCCCTCGGCGTCGCCGCCGTCCCGTTCGGCGGGGGCACCTCCGTGGTCGGCGGCCTGGCCCCGCGGACGGCCGGGCCCTTCGTCGCCGTCGACCTGCGGCGGCTGGACCGGATGGTCTCCCTCGACCCGGTCTCGCGGACCGCCGTCCTGGAGGCCGGGCTGCGCGCCCCCGCCGCGGAGGCCCTGCTGAACGCGGAGGGCTTCACCCTCGGCCACTTCCCGCAGTCCTTCGAGTGGGCGAGCATCGGCGGCTTCGCGGCCGCCCGCTCCAGCGGCCAGGCGTCCGCCGGCTACGGCCGGTTCGACGAGATGGTCGTGGGCCTGACCGTCGCCACGCCCCGCGGCACGCTGGAGCTCGGCCGGGCGCCGCGCTCGGCCGCCGGACCGGACCTGCGGCAGCTCGTCCTCGGCTCCGAGGGGGCGTTCGGCGTCGTCACCTCGGTGCGGGTGCAGGTGCGGCCCGTCCCGAAGACGCGGCTGTACGAGGGATGGCGGTTCGCCTCCTTCGCGGCCGGCACCGCCGCCCTGCGCCGCCTGGCGCAGGACGGGCCGCGGCCCACCGTGCTGCGGCTGTCCGACGAGGCCGAGACGGCGGTGGGCCTGGCGGAGCCGGACGCGGTGGGCGGCGGCGGCGCGGCCCCCGGCGGCTGCCTGGCGGTCCTCGGGTACGAGGGCACCGCGCAGGAGGCCGCCCGGCGGCGGGCGGAGGCCGCCGAGGTGCTGCGGGCCTGCGGCGGCGAGCCGCTGGGCGAGGGGCCCGGGCGCGGCTGGGAGCACGGCCGGTACGCGGCGCCCTACCTGCGCGACGCGCTGCTGGACGCCGGGGCGTTCGCCGAGACCCTGGAGACCGCCGGGTTCTGGGCCGGGCTGCCCGCCCTGTACGACGCCGTGCGCACCGCCCTCACCACGGCCCTCGCCGGCGCCGGCACCCCGCCGCTGGTGATGTGCCACGTCTCGCACGTGTACCCGGCGGGCGCCTCGCTGTACTTCACCGTCGTCTCGGCCCAGGGGGCGGACGACCCGGTCGCCCACTGGGCGCCGGCCAAGCGCGCCGCGTGCGACGCGATCGCGGCGGCGGGCGGCACCATCAGCCACCACCACGGCGTGGGGACCGACCACCTCGCCTGGTACGCGGAGGAGGTGGGGCCGCTCGGTGTCGAGGTGCTGCGGGCGGTGAAGGACCGGCTGGACCCCGCCGGGATCCTCAACCCGGGCGTCCTCGTACCCTCCTCCTGACCCGCCGCCCGCCGACCCGCCGCCCGCCCGTCACCCGCCCAGGAGGCGCCGCCCATGCGACCGTTCACCGCCGTCGTCAACCCCGCCGCGGGAGGCTCCGCGGGGGCGTCCGTCCTGCTCCCGCTGGCCGGGCTGCTGCGGGCGGCCGGGGCGGAGGTGGAGACGGAGTACAGCCGCGGCCTGGACCACGCCCGCGAGGTCGCCCGGCGGGCCGCGGAGCGGGGCCGGACCGTCCTCGCGGTCGGCGGCGACGGGATGGCGGGCTGCGTCGGGGGCGCCCTCGCGGGCACCGGCGCGGTACTCGGCCTCGTCCCGGCGGGGCGGGGCAACGACTTCGCCCGCGCGCTCGGCCTGCCGTCCGACCCGGCGGCGCTGGCGGAGCTGCTGCTGCACGGGGAGCCCCGGCGGGTGGACGCGGTCGGGGTGGAGTCCGCGGTCCACCGGGGGACGGCCGTGCTGGGCAGCGTGTACGCGGGCGTCGACGCGCTGGCCAACCGGTACGCCAACGAGTCCCGGCTGCTGGGCGGCGCGGCGTCGTACTACGCGGGCGCGCTGCGGGCGGTGCTCGGCTGGCGGCCGGCCGGCTACCGGATCACCGTGGACGGGCAGGTCCACGAGCGGCGCTGCTGGACGGTGGTGGCGGCCAACTCGGCGTTCTACGGCTTCGGCCGCCGCATCGCCCCCGACGCCCGGCTCGACGACGGGCTGCTGGACGTCGTGGTGGTCCGGGACGTGCCCCGGCGGCTCTTCTTCGCCGTGATGAACGAGCTCGCGTCGGGCACCCACGTGCGCCGCCCCGAGGTGGAGGTGCTGCGCGGCCGCGAGGTCCGCATCGAGGCCGACCGCCCGGTGCCGTACGGCGCCGACGGCGAGGTGGAGGCCGTACTGCCCGTCACCGTCCGCGCCCTGCCGGGGGCGCTGGCCGTCCTGGCGTGACGGCCGGGACGGCGTCGTGACCCCGAGGTGACCGCGCCGCGGCCGGTGCGGCCGCGGAGCGCGGCGCGGCCGTGCGCAGGTGAAGGCCCTGCCCGCCCGGAGCCGCGGCGCAGTGCCGCGCGGCTCTCCGCAGCGGGCCGGGGCGCCCGTCAGCGGTTCCGATCGTCCCGCCCTCTCCACGGCGGCCTCCGGCTGCGGCCCGGACGGCGTGAGCCGGGCCCTGCCACCGGAGGAGGCCCGGCATCCGCATGCAGCCCGGCCTGCCCCTCCTCACCGGAGCCGCCTCGGCCGCCCGGTCGGCTGTCCGGGTCGTCCCGTCCCCGCCGGGACCGGCAGCCGGCCGGCCCCTTTTGACAAGCGGACCCCTCCGGCCCACTATGTGAGTGAGCGCTCACACGCTTTGGAGGAATGATGAGTGTGGTCAGGACGGCCGGGCTCACCCGCCGTTTCGGCGGGGTCACGGCCCTGGAGGATCTGACGCTGGAGCTGCCGCGGGCGGGGGTGATCGGCCTGGTGGGCCCGAACGGGTCGGGCAAGTCGACCCTCATCCGCATGCTGCTCGGGCTGATCTCCCCGACGTCGGGGACGGCCGAGGTGCTGGACGAGCCGATCAGCGCACCCGGCCGCTACCTGGACCGGGTGGGGGCCCTGGTGGAGAACCCGGCGTTCGTCCCCGGCCTGTCGGCCCGCGCGAACCTCATGTCGCTGGCCCGGCTCCGGGGCCTGCCCCCGTCGCGGGTGGACGAGGTGCTCCGGACCGTCGGCCTGACCGGACGGGACACCGAGCCCGTCAAGCGCTTCTCCCTGGGCATGAAGCAGCGCCTGGGCATCGCCGCGGCGCTGCTGCCGGACCCGGAACTGCTGATCCTGGACGAGCCCACCAACGGGCTCGACCCCTCGGGCATCGTGGAGATCCGCGGGCTTCTCGCGGACCTGGCCCGGGCGGGGCGGACCGTCGTCGTCTCCTCCCACCTCCTCGCCGAGATCGAGACCGTCTGCGACTTCCTGGTGGTCGTCCGCTTCGGCCGCCTGGTCTACTCCGGCCCCGTCACCGACCTGCTCGCCCGCACGCGGCAGCGGATCGAGATCGCGGCGGAGCACGCGCAGGACACCGCACCCCTGCACGCGCTGCTGTCGGCCGACGGCTGGCAGGTCGAGCGCGTCCCCGGGGGGCGGCTCAGCGTCGCGGCCGACGAACGCCAGGGCGCCGAACTCAACCGGAGCGCCGCCCGCGGCGGCATCACCCTCAGGTCGATGACCCCGGTCCGCGGCAGTCTGGAGGAGATCTTCCTGGAGATGACCGGCAGCAGCGACCAGGACCTCACGGCAGCCCGCGCCGCGGCTGCGGAACGGAAGGCGTCATGATCAACGCAGTGCGCAGCGAGCTCCTGCGGACCCGCCGCAAGGGCATCGTGCTGGGCTGGTCCGGCCTGACGGTCCTCTTCACCGTCATGATCAACATGGTCATGGCGCAGGTGGTCGGCTCCTCCTCCACCGGGCCCACGGCGGGTCCCGGGGTCTCCTTCCCGACGCTCGACCAGTGGCAGGCGGCCGACGGCATCACCGCAGGACTGTCCTCGGCCGCCGGCATGTACGGGGTGGTCGCCCTGTCGTTCTGGGCGATCGTGACGGCCGGCGACTACAGCAGCGGCCTGATCCGGCTGACCGCCTCCGCCCAGCCCGACCGCGTCCGGCTCCTGCTGGGCAAGGCCGGGGCGCTGGCCCTGTGGACGGCCGCCGTCACCACGGTGGCGCTCGTCGCCGACCTGGTCATCGCCCCCGTGGCCGCACAGAGCGCGGACATCGACGCCTCCGCCTGGGGCCGGAACATCGTCCCGACCCTGGCGGGCGCGTGGTTCAACCTGTTCGCCACCCTGCTCGTCTGGGGCGTCATCGGACTGGCGCTGGCCCTGGTCACCCGCTCCGCGGCCGTCTCCATCTCCGTCGGCGTCGGCTACGTCCTGGTCGTCGAAGCGGTCGTCACCGCCGCCCTCGACGCCATCGCCGACTGGACCCCCGGAGCCACCCTCGGCGCACTCGCCCGGGGCGGCACCGGCGACATCCCCTACGGCACCGCCCTGGCCCTCGGCGCCCTCTACACCCTTCTGGGCCTGGGCGTCGCACTCACCGTGTTCAGGCGCCGCGACATCACCGACTGACAGGGATGATGTACGTGATGGCGCTGCCGGTGGGTCCGACCCTCCGAACGACTGACGTTCCGACCGTCCTGTCGGGGATGTGCCGGCCCACCGGGAGCATCATCACGCACGCGGCCGGACGGGCGCTCGTGACCTCACAGGAGCATCCGCAGCCCGCCACTCACCTCGAAGGGGAACGCGCCATGGCCTCCCGCGGCACCACCACACGGGCCAAGCTCGTCGACGCCACCATCCGGCTCGTCGGCGAACTCGGCTACGCGAAGACCACCACCCGGGCCATCGCCCAGGCCGCCGGCGTCGCAGAAGGCACCCTCTACCGGCACTTCCCCGACAAGGCCGCCCTCTTCGCCGAAGCCGTCCTGCAGCAGAACCAGCACGTCGTCGACCGGATCGAAACCCTGCCCGCACGCGCCGGCACCGCCACCGTCAAGGCCAACCTCACCGACTGCCTCACCCACCTCGCCGCTCTGCGCGCCGACATCCTCCCCCTCGAACTGGCCGTCCTCACCGACCCCGAACTCGCCCGCGTCGCCCCGCCCCCCGGCGCCCTGCCGGGCCCCCCGGGACGGCTCGCCGAGTACCTGCGCGCCGAACAGGGCCTCGGCCGGCTGCGCGCCGACGCCGACCCCGAGCACAGCGCCGTCGTCCTGCTCGCCCTGCTGTTCGGCATGGCCATGAATCCGCCCGGGCCGCCCGACCGGGACGCCCCCACCGCGCTGCCCGGCATCGCCGACGCGGTGGACATCGTCCTCCAAGGCCTGGAACCCCGCACACCGTGAAGCCGGCCGCCCGGCCCTCGGCCGGGACACGGCCCCGACGACGTGCTGCGCACCGCGCGACGGTCCCGGACGGACCGTCAGCCGCCGGCGCGCCGGGCGGGCGGCCCCTCCGCACCGAGGGCGCGGGCGCGGACGACGAAGGGCCGGGAGGCGACGGTGACGGCGACGGAGGCCGCGGCGACGGCGGCGATCGCCGTACCGGGTGCGAGGTGCTGGGCGAGGCCGCCGGCGATCGCGGCGCCGAGGCCCTGCCAGGCCATCCGCCCGGCGGACTCGACACCCTGGACCTGGCCCCGGACCGGGGCGCCGGTCAGGGCGAGGAGCCGCTCCTGCAGGGGCAGGGTGGCGGAGAAGCCGGTACCGGCGGCGAACACCGCGGCCGCCGCGGCCGGGACGGGCGGGTGGGCCGCGAACAGCAGGTAGGGGGCCGCGAGCAGCAGCCGCAGCGGGAACGCGCAGCGGCGGCGCCGGTCGGCGGTGAGCAGCCGGCCGACGGCCAGGTCCCCGAGCAGCATCCCCGCCGATCCGGCGGCCAGGAGCACGCCGGCGTGGCCCGGGTCGTAGGGGAGGAGCAGGGCCTCGCAGCCGACGACCAGGCCGTTGGGGACCCACAGGTTCAGCAGGAGCGCCCGCGGGCCGGGCCGGGAGAGGAGCGCGGTGTTCGCCGTCCAGGTCTGCCGCAGCCCGGGGCGGCGGTCGAGCCGGACCGGTCGCTCGCGGACGGTGGCCGCCAGCACGAGCGGCCCGGGTCCGCCGAGGACCGCGGCGGCCAGGAAGAGCCCCTGCGGGCCCAGGTGCCGCAGCAGCAGGGCGCCGAGCGCGTAGCCGAGGACGGCGGTGCCGCCCGAGGTGATGTTCATCAGGGAGCGTGCGGGCGCGTAGGCGGAGGCCGGCAGGGCCTCGGCGAGCAGTCCCATCCGCGTGCCGGTCCCCAGGGACTGGAAGAACCCGAGCACCAGCAGCAGCCCGAACCGGGCGGCGAGCGGCAGCCCGGGGACCGCCTGCGCGGCGGCGCCCGCCAGCGCGACGCACTGGAGCGCGACGAGGGTGCGGCGGGGGCGGCCCCCGTCCGCGACCGACATCAGCGTCAGCGCGCCGAGCACCGTCGCGAACGTGGCGCCGTACATGCTCACGGCCGTCAGGAACGGCGAGCGGGTCCGGTGGTCGACGAGGGTGCCGAGCGCGAGGCCCGACAGGGTGCTCGCGGCGACCGTCGACGTGAAGGAGGCGTACAGGCCGGCGAACTCGCGGTTGCGGAGCAGGCCGAGGTAGCCGGTGGTGGCGGGCGCGGGGGGAGCCGATGGGTCGGAGGTCATGAAAAAAGCCTCCGGGCGCACGGACGGGCCGGGCCGAAGGCTGACGTGTCCATTCTAGCAGCCGGCCCCCGGGGGCCGGCCCGGAACCGTCCGGTCCCGGCCGCGGCCGGGACCGGGCCGGGACCGGGGCCGACGGTCCGTCAGACCTCCAGCGGCGGCCCGAAGCGGACGGGCACGCCCGGCGAGTACAGGACGCTCGCGGGCGGGCCGTCGGGCCGGGGCAGGCCGCAGGCGGCGACCAGGTCCTCGTCGCACTCCAGCAGCCGGGCCCGGTGCAGCGGCCACTCGGGGTGGCGGTTGGGCAGGTAGCGGGTGCGGCCGTACCAGTCGGTGTGCAGGCCCCAGCGGGCGGTGAGGAAGGTCTCCAGCGGCCCGGGCCGCCCGATCCGCTCCCCCACCGCGACGCGGACCCGGGCCGACGCGCCGCCGCCGATGCGGCGGCTGGTCCACGCCACCTCGCCGCCGTCGGTCTCCAGCCGCATGGACGCCCAGCGGTACGGCAGCCGGAAGACGAGCTGCGCGACGGCCACCGGGAGCAGCCGGGTGCAGTCCAGGGTGCGGAAGACCACCCCGCGGCGCCCGCGGCGGTCGACGCTGTAGAGGCGGACGTTGATCTCGCCGAAGGTGCCGAGCAGGGGGACGGGCGGGCCGCCGCCGAAGCCCAGCCGCTCCATGCGGAACGGCACCAGGCCGACGTACGTCACCCCGTCGAGCACGTCCGGGCGGGTGCCCGGGGGCAGCAGCGGCGCGACGGCCCGCGGCTCCACCGGCCAGTGCACGAAGACCAGGTGGCGCCACCACTGGGTGAGGAGCGTGCGGCGCAGCCCGCGCGGCGGGAGGGCGGTGACCGGTTCGGGGGGCGGCGGCGCGCCGGGGGCCGGCGGCCGGGGCGGGGCCGTCACGACACGGCCTCCCGGGACTCCTCGGCAAGGCGCAGGTACTCCCCGGCGAGCCGGTCGGCCATGGCGGTGATCGAGTAGTCGCGGCGCACGGTCCGCCGGCCCTCCTCGGCCAGGGCCCGCAGCCGTGCCGCGGGCAGGGCGAGCAGGTCCTCCAGGCCGTCGGCCAGCGTGCGCACGGAGGAGGTGTCCAGCAGCCAGCCGTTGGCGCCGTGGCGCAGGTAGTGGGGCACGCCGCCGCGGAGCGGCCCGGCGGCCGCGAGCCCGGCGTCCATGGCCTCCAGGACGGCCAGGCCGAACTCCTCCTTGGCGCTGGGGCAGACGTACACGGCCGGGGCGGGGCGTGCGGGCGAGGCGAGGGCCCGTTCCAGCAGCCGCACCGAGCGGTTGGGCAGGGCGGGCAGCAGGGCGCAGCGGCGGCGGGCGCCGGGGACGGCCTCGAGGAGGTCGGCGATCCGCCGCCGCATCGCGGACTCGGCCTCGGAGGGGCGCTCGGCGGCGCCGCCGACGAGGACGAGCGCGGTGCGGCGGTGCAGGCCGGCGGCGAGCCACGCCTCGACCAGCAGGTGCTGCTGCTTGACGGGGTGCAGGCGCCCGACGCTGAGCAGCAGCGGCAGGTCGCGGGCCTGCGGGTCCAGGCACTCGGGGGCGAGGCCGCCCGCGTACAGGCGGGCCAGCAGGGCGCGCTGCTCCTCGGCGTCGCCGGGGGCGGGGCGGTGCGGGGCGATGCCCTCGGGGGGCGAGGCCGGGAGGCGTCCGCGGTGGCCGTCGGCGAGCTGCGGGAAGTACCGCAGCAGCTCCTCGGGGCCGCCGGCGCGGCCCCCTATGCCGACGACGGCGTCGGCGCGCTCCACGAGCCGGTCGGCGGCGAAGACCCGGTGCAGGTCCTGGCGGAGGGCCGCGGCGGCCTGCGGGTCGGAGTCCGCGGCGCGGCCGTGGCGGGCGGCGAGGAAGCGGTGCGGGTCGGGGGTGGCGGTGAAGACGACGCGGCTGCCGAGGCGGCGGGCGGCCTCGGCGACGGCGAGCGAGCCGTCGTCGGCGTACCGGACGTGCACCACGTCGGGGACGGCCCCGGCCAGGCCGAGGAGCTGCTCGGCCCACCAGGCGAGCGCGGCGCGGTGCTCGGGCATGGCCTCCTGGACGAGCGGCCCGTCGGTGTCGACGGGCAGCCGCAGCACCCGGTGGCCGGGCTCGGCGGCGGTCCGCAGCAGGACGGGGTCGGCGGCGAGGGCGGTCCGGTCGGCGGCCACCAGGGTGAGGGCGAGGCCGATGCCGGGGGTGCGGGCGAGGGTGTCCCCGAGGGAGGAGAGCAGCACGCTGAGGCCGCCGCTGAGGCCCTGACCGGGCGTGTCGAGGCGGCCGAGCAGCATGGACTGGGCGACCACGGCCCCGCCGGCGGGCGGCGGCGCGGCGGGCAGGGCCGTGCGCAGGGCGGACCCGGGCGCGCCGGGGCGGGCCGCGCGGCGGCACGCGGCGGCGGCGAGCAGCAGCCGCTCGTACGGGTCGTCCTCGTGGAGGGCCGGGTCGGGGAGGTGGGCGGCTCCGGCGGGCAGGCCGGAGAGGTAGCGCCACACGGCGTGGCGCAGCGCCCGGTCGGCGGGCGTACCGCCCTGCGCGGGGGCGAGCAGCCGGGCCTCGGCGGGACCGAGGGGCCGCAGGCGCCAGGCGTCGGCCAGGTCGAGGGCCTCGGCCGCGCCGGGGCCGGGGCCGGCCAGGAGGCGGCGGCGCAGGGCCGCGGCGCCGGCGTGGGAGCCGTGGGCGGCGAGGGCGGCGGGCCACGCCTCGGCGGCGGCGGTGCGCAGCGGGGGCGGCCCCTGGAGGTGGGCGGCGAGCTCGGCGGGGTGCAGGGGCCGCCGGGTGCGGCAGGCGCGGCGCACACGCGCGGCGGCGGCGTCGTCGGAGGCGTCCGGCGTGTCGCGGGGGTCCTCCGGGGCCTCGTACTCGGGGCGGGCCAGGCGCAGCAGCGGCCCCTCGCACCCGTCCGCCCGGCGGGGGGCGGGGGCGGCCGCGGGCCGGTAGAAGCGGGCGCGCAGTGCGGCCAGCGGGTCCGGGTCGGCGGCCGGCGCGGGGGCGGGGCGCGCGGGCGCCGGGAGGCGGCCGGGCGGGACGGGCGGGACGGGCCGGACGGCGGCGGCGGCGGATGCGTCGGGCACGGCGGCTCCCGGGGAGGTGGGGTGAGGGCTGCATCCGGTCTTCTTTCCGTCGGGGTCGGGCGGATGCACGCGGCGCGGCGGGGAATGTCACAGCGCGGGGTGCGCGGCGCGGACGGCGGCGGGCCGTAGCATGCCGACTCCCGTCGGAGGCCGCTGCCGGCGGTTCCCGCCGGGCGCCGGTCCCCGGTTCCGGTGGGCGACGGTCCCCGCCGGGGCCGCCGGCCCCCGCCCCCGGTGCCGTGGCCGGTGCCGTCATCCGTCCCGTCAGCGCCCGAGGAGGCCGCCGGTGCCGAAGGTCGTCGTGGTCAGTCCCCCGTTCCGGTCCCACGCCCAGCCGCTGGCGGTGCTGGCGGCCGCCCTGCGGGCGGCGGGGGCGGAGGCGGTGTTCGCCTGCGCGCCGGGCTTCGAGGTCCTGGCGGAGGAGGCGGGGGCGGGGTTCGCGCCGCTGACGGTGACGCGGAACGCCAACACCGGGATCGCCGAGACCACGCAGCAGGGGGCGGGCGAGGCGGCGCGGCTGGCGGAGTTCCTGGAGGCGACACGGGCGGGCGCGGTGCCGGCGCTGCTCACCCAGGCCCGCCACCGGCGGGCGGACATGCTGGCGGACCCGGCCGGGGTGCGCGCGGCGCTGGCGGGGCTGGACGCCCGGCTGCGGCCCGACTGGTACGTGGTGGACCAGCTGAGCTACCCGGTGACGCTCGCCCTGCACTGCCTGGGCCTGCGGTACGCGACCTTCTGCCCGGGGCACCCCGGGTACATCCCGACCGGTCCGGACGCGTACTTCGGCGTCCCGGCGGCGTGGCCGCGGGCGGTGCGGCCGCCGGCGGAGGAGCTGGCGGCGCTGACGGCCGCCGCACGGGGGAACGACGCGGCGTTCACCGCGCTCTTCGCCGAGGAGGCGGCCCGCGCGGCGCCGGACCGCCCGGCCCCGGGCCGGGCGTTCGCCCTGGCCTCGCCGGAGGCGGTGCTGTACAACTACCCGCCGCTGCCGTGGCTGCCCGAGCCGCCGAAGGGCCCCGAGGCCCTGTACCTGGGCCACTGCAGCACGGCCGGCGAGGCGGCGCCCGCGCTGCCCGGGGACTGGCGGGCGGAGGCGGACCGGCTGCGGGCGGGCGGGCGGCGCCTGGTGCTGGTGGCGCTCGGGACCTTCCTGTCGGCGCGCGACGACGTGCTGCGGACGGTCGTGGAGGGCGTGCTGCGGCACTGTCCGCAGGCGGCGGTGGTCGCGGCGGCGGGGGGCAGGACGGCGTCCCTCGCGGACCTCGCCGCACCGGGCGGCGCCGGTGAGGGGCGGCTGGCGGTCGCACCGGAGGTGCCGCAGCGGGCGCTGCTGCCGCTGGCCGACGCGATGGTGCACCACGGCGGCAACAACTCCTTCACCGAGTGCCTGTACGCGGGGGTGCCGGCGCTGGTCCTGCCGTTCTCCAGCGACCAGTTCGCCATCGCGCACGACGCGGAGCGGGCGGGCGCCGGGGTCTGCCTGGACCCGAACGCGCTGACGCCGGAGGCGGCGGGACGGGCCGTGGCCGGGCTCCTGGCGGCGCCTCCGGCGGGCCTGGCGGCGCTGGGCGCGGCGGTGCGGGGGCGCGGGCCCGCCTGGGCGGCGCCGCGGCTGCTGGCGGCCATGGGGGCGCCGCGGGGCTGACGCCGGGCCGGCACGGCACGGCCGGGGCACGGCCGGGGCCACGCCGTGCCGCGGGCCGGCCGCGCCGGGGACGCCGCCCGCAGGGCTCCCCGATTCACACCCCTGCGCGCATCCGAGGGGGACGATCCGGGCGAATCAACCTGGGGAGGGGGTGCGCGGGCGGTCTGCCTGCTCCGTCCGCGCCATCGGGGCCCCGGCCACCGGGGCCCGCAGCGGGACGGCCGGGCCGGCGGAAGGAGGCGGAGATGTGGTGGTGGCGGACGGCGGCATGCGTGGACAAGGACCCCGACCTGTTCTTCCCGGTGGGGAGCGCCGGGCCCGCCCTGGTCCAACTGGCCGAGGCGAAGGCCGTGTGCGCCGGCTGCCCCGTGGCCCGGGACTGCCTGGAGTGGGCTTTGCGGACCGGGCAGGAGGACGGCGTGTGGGGCGGCATGACGGCGGATGAGCGGCGCGGCCTGCGCAACCGGCGGCTGCGCAGGCTGACGGGCCGGACCGTGGCGGCGGAGCACGTCGGGACGGGACGCGGGGAGCCCGCGCCGTGACCGGCGGTGCGGGCCGCGGTGCGTCCGGCGGTGCCGCCGGACGCACGGACGGCGGTGCGGCGTCCGGCGGTGCGGCGGGTTACGGCCGTGCGGCGGGCGGCGGCACGCCGGGCGGGCCCGCACCGGTGGGCGGCCCGCCGCAGGACCCGGACGGGGGCGGGAAGGGGGCGCACGTCAGGGGCGGTACGGGTGCCCGGGGGCTGATCGGCCCCCGCCCGCGGCGGCAGAGCAGCGGGCGAGGGCCTGGAGCGGACGGCCGGTGTGACGCCGAAGCCGTCGCTCGTCACCGGGTATTCGGCGCGGGGTGTGCATTCGGATGCACTGCGTTCCACCCGCGCCCGCTCCGCACACGTCCGGCTCCGTGTGCCGGACCGGCTCCGGAGGGCACGGGCCGGGGACCGCACGCGGAGCCGGTACCAGCGGCGGACGGCCCCCTCCCGGCGGCGGCGGACGCGTCAGCGCGCCCGGTCCGGCCGGGGGCCGCGCGCCTGCAGGACGGGGGCGGGTGCGGCGGCGGTGAGGACGGCGGCGCGGGCGGCGCGCTCCCGGGCCTCCTGCTCGCGCGACACGCGGTCCGGGTGGCGGCTGCGCCAGTAGGGGTTGTCGTGGGGCAGCCCGCCGCTGACCCTCCCGTACATGCCGAAGGTGGCGATCAGCAGGCCCATGACGAAGCTGAAGAGCACGTTCGGCATGCGGAAGGCGAGGATGTTGGCGGAGCTGTCCAGGACGGCGAGGTTCGCGAAGCCGCTGAGGACGAAGGCGCCGCCGACCGCCATGTTGAGGGTGGAGGCGGCGTTGCCGCCGACCGCCGCGCCGGCGACCAGGGCGCAGCCGACGACGACGGAGACCAGGCTGAGCAGGCCGTTGGTCGACATGCCCATGAGGGGCGAGCCCTGGGTGTCGAAGAAGGAGAGGTGGTCGGCGAATCCGAGCGAACCGAAGACGAGCAGGACGACGCCGCTCGCCCCGGCGCCGTACCGGTAGACGGTGGCGAGCCGGTGGTCGACGGGCATCTCGTCGCGGAGTTTCATGGCACCTCCTCGGGGGGCGGGCCGTCCGGCCCGCGTCTCCACGGTCGGTCGGCTGCGGCGGGAGGGCAACTTGCGTCGTTCGCGCGTCGGATCGTGCTCACGCGCCGGAGCGGACGGCCTCCTCCGCGAGGCGCCGCCGCAGCCGCATCAGGCCCCGCCGGGCGTGGCTCTTGACGGTGCCCAGGGGCAGGCCGGTGCGCTCGGCTATCTGCGTGTGGGTCAGGTCGCCCCAGTAGGCGAGCACCAGGACGGTCCGCTCCGCGGGCGGCAGGAGGGCGAGCTCTCCGTCGATGAGGACGCGGTCCACGACGCCCTCGACGCGGGGGCCCTCGGCGGCCCAGGACGCGGCCAGGGCGGCGGCCCGGGCCTGCCGGTCCCGTCGCGCCCGCGCGGCCTGCACGTCGGCGATCTTCTTGCGGGTGATGCCGATCAGCCAGGACTGGAGGCTGCCGCGGTCCGGACGGTAGCCGGCGCGTCCGCGCCAGGCGGCGACGAAGACGAGCTGGGTGACGTCGTCCGCGTCGGAGGGGTCCCCGAGGGCGCGCAGGGCGACGGCGCGGACGACGGGGGACCAGAGCCGGTAGGCGGCCTTGAGCCACCAGTCGTCGCCGTCGGGGCAGCCGTCGGAGGCGTCGTCCCCGCACAGGCCGGGGCAGCACGGGTCCGCACAGCAGAGGTGGTCGCAGCAGGGGTCGGCGCCGCAGAGGTCGGCGCTGCAGGGGTCGTGTACGTGCCGGTCGGGTCCGTGCGGGTCGGCCCGGGACCCGCCGGGCGCGTACCGGTCCTCCTCCCGCAGGTCGCCGCCGGGCGCGCCCGCCGCGCAGGCGCTCGCGGCGTCCCCCTGGATGCGGACCCCCTGTGCCAGGTCCGGCGTCGCCGTGGTGGCGAGGTCGCACGGTGCCATCGGTGGCGCTCCTTGCCGCGGCCCGGTCGGCTGGAGTCCGGCGGCCGCCTCCGGGCACGGCAGCACCGCCGACGCGCCCAGCATCGTCAGGCCTGCGCGCCGGAGGCAACTTGCGTCGTTGTTGCGTCGTATGGTGAGGGCATGGACGCATCCGCAGGCGCCGGACTCACCACGGGCGCGGCCGCCCAGCAGCTGGGCGTGGCCCCGACGACGCTGCGCTCCTGGGACCGGCGCTACGGCCTCGGGCCCGCCGCGCGGGAGGGGGGCCACCACCGCCGGTGGACCGAGGAGGACATGGCCCGCCTGCGGCGCATGTGCCGCCTGACCGCGTCCGGGGTGGCCCCCGCGGAGGCCGCCCGCCTGGTCCGCACGGGTCCGGCGGACGGGGCCCCCGGCGCACCCGCGGCCCCCGGGGCGGAGGAGGAGGCGGCCGGGGCGGCGGGGACCGCCGGGCGGGAGGGGCGGCGGCCGGGTCCGCCGCCCGGCCCCCGGCGGCCGGGCGGGCGCACCGCGCTGCCGCTGGGCGAGGCCCGCGAGGAGTGCCGGGGCCTCGCACGGGCCGCCGTCCGGCTGGACGGTCCGACGATCGACGAGATCCTGGACCTGGCCGTGGCCGAGCAGGGCCTCGTCGCCGCCTGGGAGGACGTGGTCATGCCCGCGCTGCGGGCGGTGGGGCGCAAGTGGGCGCGGTCCGGCGAGCGGTTCGTGGAGGTGGAGCACCTGCTGTCGTGGCACGTCTCCTCGCTGCTGCGGCGCGTCGCCGCGGCGCCCTCCGGCCGCGTCCAGGGACCGCCCGTCCTGCTCGCCTGCACCCCCGGCGAGATGCACACGCTGCCGCTGGAGGCCGTCGCGGCGGGGCTCGCCGAACGGGGGCTGCCGCTGCGCATGTTCGGCGCCTCCGTGCCGCCGGACGCGCTGGCGCACGCCGTGCAGCGGACCGGTCCGGTCGCGGTGGTGCTGTGGTCGCAGACGCGGCCCACGGCCGGCCTGGAGGTCGTCCGGGAGCTGCAGGACGTCGCGTGGGGCGTGCGCGGGGCGCGGTGGAGCCCGGCCCTGGTGCTGGCGGGTCCGGGCTGGGCAGGGCGGCGGAGCCCGGCGCGTGCGTTCCGGCCGCGCGGGCTGCGGGAGGCCCTGGACCTGCTGGAGGCCCTCTGCGGGCGCGCCGACCGCCTCTGACCGGCGGCGCAGCACCCGGCGGGCGCGGAGGCGGGCCGGTCCTCTCCACCGGTACCGGGCCGTGTCGTACTACCCTGGTGGCCCTGCCGGGTCGTACGCAGGGCCCGGTCCGTACCGCGGCTTCCCGACGGGGGCAGGCTGCTGTGGCATCTGGAGGTGTGCTGCATTGCAGCAGGCGTGGGAGGGCGATCTCGAGGTCGAGGCGCGGGCTCATGGCGCGTGCGCGCTGCTCGTGCTGAGGGGCGAGATCGACCACGACAACGTCGACGAGCTGGAGGGCGCGCTGGACAGCGCGCTGCGCGACGGCGCCCGGTACGTCGTCCTCGACGTGAGCGGCGTGGGCTTCGGCGACTCCTCGATGGTCAACGCCCTGCTCGGGGCGTGGCGCTCCCTCTCGGCCCGGAGCGGCGGGGTGCGGCTGGTGGGCGTGAGCCCGGCCGTCGACCAGCTCCTGGCCACCCTCGGCATCCGCGACCGCCTGCCCCAGTACCCCACCGTCGACGACGCACTGCGCGATGCGTGACGCCGCGGCGGGCCGGGACCGCGTCGGCACCCGCCACCGGTGGCACGTGCCCCGGGAGCGCGGGGCCCTCGCGGAGGCCCGCCGCAGGGTCCGGCAGGTGCTGGCCGGCTGGCAGTGCCCGCGGGAGCAGACGGACGCGGTGCTGCTCCTGGTCTCCGAACTGGTGACCAACGCCCACCGGCACGCCGGGGGCCCCGCCGAGCTGGAGGTGCGGGCGCTGCCCGGCGGGGTGCGGGTCGTCGTGGGCGACGGGAACGCCTCCGCGGTGCCGGCGCAGCGCGAGCCCGGCATAGGCGGCGGCTACGGGATGCACCTCGTGGAGCGGCTGGGCAGCCGGTGGGGCGTGGAGGTGCTGTCCGGCGGCAAGCGCATCTGGGTGGAGGTGCCCGGCTGACCGGGCGCCGGGCGGCCCCGCGGCGGAGGGCGCCGGGGGCGCGGCCGGACCGGTCGGGGGCGGGGCAGCTCAGCGGCGGGTCAGGTCAGCGGCGGGCCAGGACCTCGGGCAGCTGCCGGGCGACCTCGTCGCCGAGGCGTTCGATGTCGCGCCGCAGGAACGGCGCGGCGAGCCTGGCCAGACCCTTGAACCGCAGGTCGGCACGGTAGGTGAGGGTGGTCGAGGAGCCGTCGGCGGCGGGCCGGAAGGTGAGGTCGTCGACCGAGGTCACGGTCTTGTTCTCGCCGACGAAGGTGAGCCGCTGCGCCTCCAGGCGGACCAGCCGGTAGGTGAGCTCGGTGGTGCGCCCGCGGAACCGGGAGACGTTGCGCCAGGTCGCCCCCTCCCGGACCTCCCCCTCGTCGAGCCGGGTGCAGGAGACGGTGCCGGGGTCCCACTCCTCGGTGCGG
Source organism: Streptomyces sp. NPDC001380 (assembly GCF_042895785.1). Taxonomy (NCBI): domain Bacteria; kingdom Bacillati; phylum Actinomycetota; class Actinomycetes; order Kitasatosporales; family Streptomycetaceae; genus Streptomyces; species Streptomyces sp. NPDC001380. Next base: position 51,903 of record NZ_JBIAWP010000001.1, read on the forward strand.
GAGAAGTCCTGGAGGTAGCGGACCACCTCCTCCACCGGACCGGCGACGGTGAGCGTCCTCTCCACGGCGACCATGGGCATCCTTCCGTACGCGTGTGCCTCCGCGGCCCCGGCGGCGCCGGAGGCGGGTGCAGGCGACCCTACCCCCCGTCAGTCCGCGCCACTCCCCCGCCCTTCCCCTCCCCCTTCCCCTCCCCCGCCCGTCACCCGCGCCCGCCTCGCGCGCCCGTCCCGGACGGCACCCGCGGCCCGGGCCCGGCCCGGCACGGTCCCGGTGGCACGACCGGGCAGCGCGGTCACGGCGGCGCGGTCACGGCGGCGCCGTCACGGCGGTGCGGTCCGGGCGGCGCAGTCCCGGTGGAGGAGGCGGCCGGGTGCCGCGAGGCTGGGGGCATGACGAAGAAGACGTGGGCGAAGGCCGTCATGTACTGCCGCAAGGGCGAGACGGTGGGGCCCGACGCAGCCGTGACCCACCTCGTGGGCGAGGCGTGGGTCGAGGGGCACTGGGTGCACTTCCGCCCCGAGGGCGGGGGACGCGAGATGTCGGTGGGGGCGCACGTGGTCCAGCGGATCGAGTGGCTGGACGGCGACGGCGGCCCGGGGTGAGGTGGCGGCGGGGCGGGGGCCGGGTAGGAGCAGGGTCCGAGTCGAGGAGGGATCCCTTGCACACGACGACACGGCTGCTGCCCGCAGCGGCGGTCGCGGCCACGGCCGCGGCCGGCGCGGCGGCGACCACGCCGGACGACGCCTGGTACCGGCGCCTGGAGAAGCCGTCCTGGCAGCCGCCGCCGCAGGCGTTCGGCCTGGTCTGGACGCCGGTGTACACGCTGATCGCCTACTCGGCGTACCGCGTCCTGCCGCGTCTGGACGGGCCGGCGCGGCGCCGGTACGCGGCCGCGTTCGCCGGGAACATGCTGCTCAACGCGGGGTGGACGTGGGTGTTCTTCCGCGCCCGCCGGCCCCGCGCGGCGGTGGCCGAGATCGCGGCCCTCCAGGCGTCCAACGCCGACCTGCTGCGGCGCTCCTGGGCGGCCGACCGGCGGGCGGGCGCCGCCCTGCTGCCGTACGTGGCGTGGACCGGCTTCGCCACGGCGCTCAACACCGCGATCGCCCGGCGCAACCCGGGCGCGGACGGCCGGGGACGGCGCGGAGGTGCCCGGTGAGCGCCCGGTCGGGGGAGCCGCAGGAGCGCCGGCCGGAGTCGGTGTGGGACTACCCGCGCCCCCCGGCGGTCCGGCCCTCGCCCGAGCGGGTGACGGTGGAGTTCGCGGGCGTCACCGTGGCGGACACCCGCAGCGCCCTGCGGGTGCTGGAGACCAGCCATCCGCCCGTCTTCTACATCCCCCGGGAGGACGTGGCGGCGCGGCTGCTGCGACCGTCGCGGCGGCGCAGCTGGTGCGAGTGGAAGGGGCAGGCCGTCTACTGGGACCTGGTCGCGGGCGGCGAGGAGTCCGCCGACGCGGCGTGGAGCTACCCCGACCCCTCCCGCGGTTTCGAGGCGATCCGGGACCACCTGGCCTTCTACCCGTCACGGGTGGGCCGCTGCACGGTGGCCGGCGAGGAGGTCGTCCCCCAGGAGGGCGACTTCTACGGCGGCTGGATCACCTCCGAGGTCACCGGCCCCTTCAAGGGCGCGCCGGGCACCGCGGGCTGGTAGGCCCGGGCACCGCGGGCTGGTGGGCGGGGCCGCACGGGCGGGACACGCAGGACGGGGGCGTGCGCGCGGGCGCGTGCCGCAGGATCAGGGCGCGGCGTCCCCGCGGCGCGCCTCCGCGTCGAGCAGCTCGGGCAGGTCGGCGAGGCGGTCCAGACCGTGCACGGCCCGCGCGGTGCGGTGGTTGCGGGCCAGCCGCTCGCGGTGGCGGTGCAGGAACGCCCAGTACCCGGCGGTGTACGGGCAGGCCCGCTCGCCGGTGCGCTCCTGCGGCCGGTACGGGCACGGGCGGCACAGGTCGCTCATCCGGTTGATGTAGGCGCCGCCGGAGGTGTACGGCTTGGTCGTCATCAGGCCGCCGTCGGCGTACTGCGACATGCCGACGACGTTCGGCAGCATCACCCAGTCGTAGCCGTCGACGAAGCAGCGGTGGAACCAGTCGGTGACCGCGGCCGGGTCCCAGCCGCGCTGGAGGGCGAGGCTGCCGAGGACCATCAGCCGCGGGATGTGGTGGGTCCAGCCGGTGTCGCGGACCTGCGCGAGGACGGTGGACAGGCAGCGGGCCCCGACGGCGTCCGCGTCCAGGTCGAGGAACCACTGCGGGAGCGGCGCGCCGTGCCCCAGCTCGTTGCGGCCGCGGTAGTCCTCACCGAAGTGCCAGTACAGGTGCCAGACGTACTCGCGCCAGCCGGCGACCTGCCGGACGAAGCCCTCGACGCTGTTGAGCGGCGCGGTGCCGTCGTGCAGCGCCCGCTCGGCGCGGCCGACCACCTCGGCGGGGTGGAGCAGCCCGAGGTTGAGCGGCGCGGACAGCAGGCTGTGGCTCATCACGGGGTCGGCGGCCAGGACGGCGTCCTCCCAGCGGCCGAAGGAGGGCAGCCGGTGCTCGGCGAAGTGCTCCAGCGCGGCCAGCGCCTCGCTCCGGGTGGCGGCGAACCGGCGCGGTCCGTCGCGGCCGACGAAGCGGACCTCGCCCGCGCGCTCCCAGCGGTCCAGGTCGCGGCGGACCTCCTCGTCGACCGCGTCCTCGGCCGGCTCCCAGGGGGCGGGGACGCCGAGCACGGCGCGGCCGCGGGGCGGGGGCTCGCGGTTGTCGGCGTCGAGGTTCCAGCGGCCGCCGACCGGCCGGTCGGCGTCCATGAGCAGGTCGTGGGACTGCCGCACCCAGCGGTAGAAGTCCTCCAGCAGCAGGCGGCGGCCGCCCCGGTCCGCCCAGGCGGCGAAGTCGGCGTGCGGCACCAGGAAGCCCCGGTCGGGCAGGACGCGGACCTGCGGCAGGGACTCCACCAGGCCGAGCGCCCGGCGCGACGTGGGGTGGCAGACCGTCACCTCGGCGTCGCCGACGGCCTTGCGCAGCCCCTCGCGGTAGGTGTCGGCCTGCACGTACCGGACCCGGTCGCCGAGTTCCGCGGCCCGGTGGCGCATGGCGGAGAGCACCAGGTGGGCCTTGGCCCGGTGGAAGCGGCGGCGCCGCAGGACGGAGAGGGCCTCGATCATGACGAGCGGCGCGTCCGGGTCCGGGCCCGCCGCCGAGCCGCCGGCCGCGGGGTCGGGGGCCGCGGCGAAGTGCGGCCCGAGCTGGTCGCCGAAGAGCCAGTGCGGGCGCTGGGCCACGGGGACCTCCACAGCCGGGGCGTCCTCTCCGCCGCGGAGGGAGGAGGAGGTGCGCATATGAGGACGGAACGGCACCACTCTAGGGCCGGAAGGCCCTTCCGGCGGGGAACATGGCTTTCCCCGGGCGAGTGTGGGACGGTGGGGGGACACCAGCCTGGTTTGGCAGGTGCCCCGCGCCGCTCTGCGGTCGGCGTCCGTCGGTCGGCACGACCGGCCCGGTCGCGGTGCGGGTTCTTCGCTGGACCGCGTGCGGAAGACACCGCGCGCTTCGGCGGCGCCCCGGCGAGGTGCCGCTGTCGTGGCTCCGACCCCGAGAGGGGGACGGACATGCTCAACCTCACCGTGGTCATGGAACAGGACCGGGACGAGACCGTCATCGCCGTGCAGGGCGAGATCGACGTGGACACCCGGCCGACCCTCAGCCGTACCGCCGCGTCGCTGCCCGGCGGTGCGGCGGTCCGCCTCGACCTGTCCCGGGTCACCTTCATGGACGCCGCCGGACTGCACTTCATGCTCGACCTGCGCCGGCTGCTGGCCGGCTCCGACGGCCGGCTCGTGGTGGCCGGCGTGCACGACCAGCCCGCCCGCCTGCTGGACGTGGCGGGGGTCAGCGGGCTGTTCCGCTTCTCGCCGGGGGCGGGCGAGGCCAGGACGGCCGGACTCGCCTGCTGAGACGCCGGCGGCCCCCGCACCCCGGGGGCAGCCGGGCGGACGCCCGCGGGCGGCGACGGCGCCGGGGCCCCGGGCCGGCGCGCCCGGGCCCCGCGCCCCCGGCCCGCCCCCCCCGGCGGGGGGCCCCGCCCCCGGCGCGGGGGGGGTCGGGGTCCCGGGCCCCGCCCACCGCCC
>NZ_JBIAWP010000001.1:56025-448744 GCF_042895785.1 Streptomyces sp. NPDC001380
GGGGGGGTGTGCGGGGCGGGGCGGGGGGGGGCCCCCCCCCGGGGGGCGGGGGGCGGCGGCGGCCCGGGGGGGGCCCCCCGCCCGGGGGGGGCCGCGGGGGGCCGGCCCCCGGGCGCCGTCGTCCGTCCCCCGCCGGAGGCGGTCCCGGCACCGGCAGCGGGGGGCGTTCGTGATCCGGGCCCCGTCCACCGCCCGGGAGCCGTCCGGGGGTGCCCGCGGCCCGGGGCGGGGCGGGACGGGGCCGGCGGTGCGGCCGCCGGTGGGGCGGAGCAGGGCGCCGTCGTCGTCACGGGTGCTCAGGACCGCGTGGGCGCCCCGTGCGCGGGCCGGGCACGGGCCGGACGCCCCGGTGCGTCAGGAGCCGGCCGGCGCCTCCGCCGGGACCTGCGCCGGGGCCTCCAGCCGCCGGCGGGCCTCCCTCAGGTGCGGGCCCTCCCGGGTGGCCCGGGGCAGCGCGAGCAGGGCGGTGCGCAGCGCCCGGACCTGGGCCCGGGCCACGATGCCGGTGGCGCGCCAGCCGGGCAGCCCGTACATGCGGCGGGCCCAGTCGGGCAGCAGGGCGAAGGCGAGGCCGGTCAGGCCGGCCCAGGCGGGCCGGGCCGGGGTGGCGTACCGCACCCAGGCGGGGAAGGGCGGCGCCAGCGCGAACCGGGCCGCCTCGCGGGCCGCCGGGGTCAGCAGCAGGTCCCCGCGGACCTGCCGGAAGTACGCGTCCAGCTGCTCCGCGGTGCGCGGCAGCGGGTGGCGGGCGGGGACGCCGACCAGGCGGGCGACGCGCGCCTGCTCGCCGAGGTAGGCGTCCGCCTCGGCGTCGGTCAGGCGCAGGCCGGCGGACCGGCAGACCTCCAGGAAGGAGCCGACCTCCGTGCAGTGCACCCAGGTGAGCAGCTCCGGGTCGTCGGCCCGGTAGGGCAGGCCGGTGGCCGGGTCGGTGCCCCGCACGTGCCGGTGGACCTTCCGCACCCGGTCGACCGCCTCCCGCACCTCCTCGCCGGTGCCGTAGGTGACGGCGCCGATGAAGAAGGCCGTGCGGTAGAGCCGCCCCCAGGGGTCCTCCCGGTACGCCGAGTGCTCGGCGACCCCCGCCATGGCCAGCGGGTGCAGGGCCTGGAGGAGCAGCGCCCGCAGCCCGGCGACGCCCATGACCGGGTCGGAGTGGACTCGCCAGCTGACCGATGCGGGGCCGAACAGGCCCTCGGGCGGGACGGTGTGCGGTGCGACGGGCTGCGGGCTCATGGCGCTCCTTCCCGGGGCGGGCGGCGGGGCCGCCGTGGGTGCCGGGCCGCCGCGGCCGTGGGGCCGCGGCGGCTCCCTCCCATGATGCGCCGCGCTCAGTCCGCGGCGGGGGCGGGGGCGCCGTCGGATCCGGCGCGCCGCACCCGCAGGGCGCGGGCGAGGTCGTCGAGCTGGTCGGCGAGGCCGCGGCGCAGCGCCGGCACGGGGTCGGCGGTGCGCAGGCACTCCTCGCCCAGGCGCAGGGTCTCCGGCTCGACGGCGTGGGCGGGGAAGGCGTGGCGGGCGGCCGCTGCGGCGAGGGCGGCGCCGCGGCGGGCGGCGAGCGAGACGGCCGCCGGGTAGTAGCGGGGGACGAAGCCGCGCAGCAGGTCGTGCTGCTCGGGCTGCCAGAAGCCCTGGGCGGTGGCGTTGAAGAGGTAGTTGGACAGGGCGTCGTCCTCGAAGAGGGCGGCCCAGGCGGCCTCCTTCGCGGCGGGGTCGGGCAGGGCGGCGCGGCAGCGGGCGGCGCCCTCCTGCCCGGTGGCGCTGGGGTCGCGGGCGAGTTCGGCGTCGATGTCCGCGGGGCCGGCCGCTCCGAGGACGGCCAGGCGCAGCAGCAGGCGCCAGCGCAGGTCGGGGTCGAGGTCCGGCCCACCGGGGACGGCGCCGTCGGCGAGCCAGGCGCGGAGGTCGTCCGGCCCCGCGGTGGACAGGAGGGTGCGGGCGGCGGCGAGCCGCAGGCCGGGGTCGGGGGCGCGCAGCAGCTCGCGGGCGAGGGCTGCGAGGGCGGCGAGGGCGGCCGGGCGCCGCTCGGCGGGCAGGTAGTGGTCGGCGACGTGGAGGCGGGCGAAGCCGAGGACGCCCTGGACGACGGCGAGGTCCCGTTCCTGCGGGAGGTGGGCGGCGGCGGTCGCGAGGTAGTCGGCGGGGGCGAGGTCGCCGTCGCGGAGCATGTCGCGCAGGGTGTTCCAGACGACGGCGCGGGTGAGGCCGTCGGGGATGGCGGACAGCCCGCGCAGCACGGCCTCCAGGGAGGCCTCGTCGAGACGGAGCTTGGCATAGGTGAGGTCGAGGTCGTTGGGCACGACGAGGGCGGGCCGGGCGCCGGGGCGCGGGGAGGGTTCGGCCTGCGGGACGTCGGTCTCGTACCGCTCGCGCAGGACCAGGGTGCGGCCGTCGCCGGGCTCCCGGTCGTAGACGCCGACGGAGACGCGGTGCGGACGGCTGCCGTCGCGGCGGAGGGTGAGGGTCCACGCGTCGGGGTGCGCGTCGACGACGGCGGTGAGGGTGTCGACGCCGGTGGTGCGCAGCCACTGCCCCGCCCAGGCGTGGACGTCGCGGTCGGTGGCGCGGGCCAGGGAGTCGACGAAGTCGGCGAGGGTGGCGTTGCCGAAGCGGTGGCGGGCGAAGTGGTCGTTGATGCCCGCGAGGAAGTCCTTCTCTCCGAGCCAGGCCACCAGCTGGCGCAGCGCGGAGGCGCCCTTGGCGTAGGAGATGCCGTCGAAGTTGAGCAGGGCGGAGGCGGTGTCGGGGACGGCCTCGGGGTCGGGGGCGACGGGGTGGGTGGAGGGCCGCTGGTCGGCGTCGTAGCCCCAGCCCTTGCGGGTGACGGCGAACTCGGTCCACGCGCCGGTGAAGCCGGTGGCCTCGGAGAGGACCTGGTAGCCCATGTACTCGGCGAAGGACTCGTTGAGCCAGATGTCGTCCCACCAGCGCAGGGTGACGAGGTCGCCGAACCACATGTGGGCCATCTCGTGGGCGACGACCATGGCGCGGGTCTGCCGCTCGGTGGCGGTGACGGCGGAGCGGAAGACGAACTCGTCGCGGAAGGTGACCAGTCCCGGGTTCTCCATCGCCCCGGCGTTGAACTCGGGCACGAACGCCTGGTCGTAGGAGTCGAAGGGGTAGGGCTCGTCGAAGATCTCGGCGTAGCGGTCGAAGCAGCGGCGGGTGGTGTCGAGCAGTTCGTCCGCGTCCGCGTCGAGGTGGGGGGCGAGGCTGGCCCGGCAGTGCAGGCCGAAGGGCAGGCCCGCGTGCTCGGTGCGGACGGAGTGCCAGGGTCCGGCGGCGACGGCCAGCAGGTAGGTGCTGATCGGCGGGGTGGGGGCGATCCGCCAGCGGGCGGCCTCCCCGCCCGCGGGGTCCGCCTCCTCCGTGCGTGCGGCGACGCCGTTGCCGAGGACGGTCCAGGCCGACGGCGCGGTGACGGCGACCTCGAAGACGGCCTTGAGGTCGGGCTGGTCGAAGGCGGCGGCGACCCGCTGCACGTCCTCCATGAAGAGCTGGGTGTAGACGTACGCCTCGCCGTCCGCCGGGTCGGTGAAGCGGTGCATGCCCTCACCGGTGCGGGAGTAGCGCATGTCGGCCTCGATCCGCAGGCGGTGCTCGCCGGCGGTGAGGGCGAGCGGCAGGCGGTTGCCGTGCAGCGTCCCCGGGTCGAGCTCGCGGCCGTCGAGGACGGCGCGGTGCAGGGCGGCGGGCTTGAGCTCGACGAAGGTCTCGGCGGCCTCGCGCGCGGTGAAGGTGATCTCCGTGGTGGAGCCGAAGAGCTCGTCGCCACGGGTGAGGTCGAGGTCGACGGCGTAGTGGTGGACGTCGAGGAGGCGGACGCGGGTCTCGGCTTCGGTGCGGGTCAGGGCAGGCATGAGCGCCATGCTGCCGTACCGGGTCCGGTACGTGGACGGCGTTTCGCGGCAGGCGGACGGCCGGGGCGGGTGTCCGTCCCGGCCGTTTCCCTTCCGGCCGTCCCCTCCCGGCCGTTCCCTCCCGGCCGTTCCCTCCCGGCCGTTCCCTCCCGGCCGTCCCGCCGCAGCCGCCGTGGCGCGGCGCGGTGTCAGGCCGTCCCGGCGGTGAGGCGGGCCGCGGTCTCGTCCCGCAGGGCGTCGAGGTCGGCCCCCGCGTCGGTGAGGACGCGGCAGGCGAGGCCGCCGCCCTCGCGGAGCAGGCCGAGCAGGAGGTGGCCGGAGCCGATGTGTCCGCTCCTGAGGCGCTGCGCCTCGCGCAGGGAGAGCTCCAGCACCTTCTTGGACCGGTCCGAGAGGGGGAGGTGCCCCTTGGCCGCGGGACGGCCGGCGCGGGCCAGGGCCCCGGGGCCGAAACTGGCCTCGGCGGCCCGCCGCACCTCGTCGAGGTCGATGCCCACGGTGGCGAGCGCCTGTGCGTCGAGGCCCACGTCGAGGGCGGCGGTGATCCGGGGGCGCAGGCCGTCCGGGCCCAGGCCGCGGTCCCGCAGGGCGCGGCCGGTGCCGTCCTGTCCGGCCGCCAGGGCGAGCAGCAGGTGCTCGGTGCCGATGGAGGGGTGGTGCAGGCGCCGGGCCTCCTCCTGGGCCAGCCGGACGACCTCGCGCGCCTCTCCCGTGAACCGTTCGAACATCGCCTACCTCTCCCTGCCGAGGAGCCCCCGGCCGCCGCCGTGCTTCTTGTGGACCGCCTGCCTGCTGACACCGAGGCAGACGGCGATGTCCTGCCAGGACCACCCCTGCTCGCGGGCGTTGCCGACCTGGAGGGACTCCAGCCGGTCGGCCAGCTCGCGCAGGGCGCGCACCGCCCGCAGTCCCACCGCGGGGTCGCGGCTGCTCGCCTCCTGGGCGAGCCGTACTCCGTCGCTCATGCTGTCAATGTAGGTTGACAGAGGAAAGCTGTCAACCTTGGTTGACACGGCGGCCGGGCCCACGGCGCGCAGGCGCGTCCGCACGGACCCGGCGCGCCGGGAGGGGGGGCCGTTCCGAGCGGCCCGTCGGCACGGGATCGGCGGCGCCGACGCCGGACCCGTCCGGCTCGGTGAGCGCCGGGGCGGCGGCGGGAGGACAGGGCAACACCGGTGCGCCGACGGCGTTTCGGGGCGGTGAAGAAGTGTTTCGGGCCTGTTGACACCTGCGCGGGGAGGCATGGACGGCGGCATCGCGGGGAGCAGCACCTGCATGACGACGAAGGGCGGGGCAGTGGCGGAGCGTTTCACGGCGGACGGTTTCACGGCTCGGATTCCGACGGCGGGGGGTCCGGTGGCGGATCGGGCGGGGGACTTCCGGGTGGGGGCGCGGCACCGGGCCGAGGTGCGGCGGGCGTACGCCTACGCGGCCCGCAGCCCGCGGCTGCCGTTCTTCCGGGGCGCGGCCGCCGCGTACCGGTGGGCGCTGGGCAGGGGCGGCTCGGCCCCGGCCGGGGACGCGCTCCGGGCGGCCGCCGCCGACCCGGTCGCGCTCGCGGCCGTGCTCGCCGCGGAGGAGCGGGCGGCCGCCCGCCGGACCGCCGACGCGGCGCCGTGGTCGGACACGGAGCGCGAGTACGCGCGCGGCGTCCACGACGCGCTGGCGTGGGTGTGCGGCGACGGCGGGACCGGCGTTCAGGACCCGGTCGGGACCGCCGCCGCGTGAGTCCTGGGCCGGGCCGGCACGCCGGCCCGGCCTGCGTCACGTCCGGCGTCGCACCCGGCGCCGTGACCGCGGGTCAGGCCGGCGTCCCAGGTGCGGCCCGCCGCCGGTTCGGCGCGCCCGTGACGCGCCGCGGGCCGCGCGGTGAAGCGGTGGACGGTGTCGTCCACCGCGCGTTCGAGCACGTGGGCGGAGCCGGAGCCGAGCACGGCCAGGGCCCGCAGGCACTCGTCCGCGTCGCTCAGCTCGCCCCGGACGGCGCAGAGGCCGACGCCGTCGCGCTGGACCCCGAGGTCGAGGGCGCGGGACAGCAGCCAGGAGGCGGCCAGGGCGGGTGACGCGGCCTCGGAGCGGGCCGGCAGGTACGGGCCGCCCCCGTCCCGCGTGGAGCGGGCGGTCTGCTCGCAGGTGAAGCGGGCGCCGCCGTCACACACGGCACACCCCTTCCGCCGGTGCCGCCGGTGCCGCGCCCCGCGTGGGGGCCGCATATTCTCCGGCCTGCTCCGTGCGTGTACGACCTGCCTGTGCGGCCGCCGGTTCTCCCATGGCGGCTGCCGCCTCCCCCTGCGCGGGACGTCCGAGGACCGTGTGGCGCTGCGAGGTCGAAGCGACACCCTCCGCTCCCCCGGCTTTCAGGGTGCCGTCTTGAGCATGCCCATGGCAAGGGACTGCGGCACATCCGCCCCGGTGCGCCGCAGTGCGCCCTCGCGCGCCCCCCGAGCACCGCCGGCACCGCCGGCACCGCGCGCTCTTACCACAGCCGGCGCCGACCGCACGGCACCATCCCCCCTCCTCCCGCCGTCCGGCCGGGAAGCTCACCCGCCGGGAGGACGGCGGTTCCTCCCCGCGGGCGAGCCGGGGAGCCGCACACAGGTGGTTGCCTGGAGCGCACGTTCGCATCCCGGCCCCATCCCCGAAGGGACATCCGTGCCTGCACCCAAGCGTGCGCTCACCGCGGCGGCATCCGCCGCCCTGCTCCTGGGCCTGCTGCCCGCCACCGCCGTGGCAGCCGCCTCCTCCCCCGCACCCGCGCCCGTCGGCAGCACCGCCGGCGCCGCCGCGGGGGGCACCGCCGACCTCCAGCGCGTCCGCACCCGCGTCTCCCTGACGGGCACGCACACCTGGTACCGGCAGCTCTACCGCGGCCTGCCCGTCGTCGACGGCTTCCTCGTCCGGCACACCCCGAGGAACGGCAAGGCCGCCACGGTCGTCGACGGCCGCCGCCCGGTCCCGGCCGGCCTGGACGTCCGCCCGGCGGTGACCGCCGGCCGGGCCCGGACCGCCGGTCTCGCCGCCGCCGCCCGGCTCGCCGCGCAGGACGGCGCCCGGCGCGGCGCCCCGGGGAAGCGCCCGCTGCCCGGCGGCCCCGCCCCGCGGGTCAGCGGCGACGCCCGGCTCTCCGTGGTCGGAGGCGCGCACCCCCGGCTCGTCTGGCAGGTCGTCACCCGGACCGCGGGCGGCGGCAGCATACGCACCCTGGTGGACGCCCGCACCGGCTCCACCGTCGCGGTGACCCGGCTGTCGGACGGCTTCCGCGGCGCCGGCCGCGTCTTCGACCCCAACCCCGTCGCGGCCCTCCGGGACCAGAGGCTGACCGACCGCGGGAACAAGGACTACCCGAGGCTCGCCGGGGCGTACCGCACGGTCGCCCTGGACGACCTGACGGACCGCCGGCTCCTCATCGGCCGCTGGGCGCAGGACACCAACGACGACGCGGTGTCGTCCACCCGCCACCGCTTCCTGTTCCACCGCGACCGGCCCGGCTTCGAGCAGGTCTCCGCCTACTACGGCATCACGGCGGCCCAGCGGTACCTCCGCAGCATCGGCTTCACCGACGCGAACGCCGAGCCGCAGCGCTTCGCCGCCGACGCCTTCGCCGACGACAACTCGTACTACGACCCGGAGACCGACACCATCTCCTTCGGCACCGGCGGGGTCGACGACGCGGAGGACCTGGAGGTGGTGTGGCACGAGTACGGCCACGCCGTCCAGGACGACCAGTCCCCCGGCTTCGGCGCCACCGAGGAGGCCGGCGCCATCGGCGAGGGCTTCGGCGACTACCTCGCCGTCACCCTGTCGGTCCCGCGCGGCAAGGGCTACGACCGGCCCTGCGTCGCCGACTGGGACGCCACGTCCTACACCGACGCCCCGCACTGCCTGCGGCGGACCGACACCGCCAAGACCGTCGCCGACAGGACCGGCGAGGTCCACGACGACGGCGAGATCTGGTCGGCGGCGCTGTGGGAGGTCAACCGGACCCTCGGCCGGGTCCAGGCGGACCGGGTCATCGTGGAGTCGCAGTTCTACTACCGCCCGGACACCACCTTCGCCCAGGCCGCGCAGAACGTGGTGGGCGCCGCCCGCGCACTGAACGGGAAGGCAGCGGCGGACCGGGTGGCGAGGATCTTCGCCAAGCGCGGCCTGCTCGGGAAGGCCTGACCTGAGGCGTGCGGCCCGGGCGCGTGCGCCCGCGGCCGGGCCGCACGCCCGCCGCGCGCGCCGGGCACCCCTGCCGCACGTCCGCACCGCAGCGCGCCCGCACCGCAGCGCGCCCGCCCGCCGCGGCACACCCCCGGCGGCGCGCCGCCGCCGTCAGGTGGCGCCGCTCCCCGCGGCGGGCGCGCCGCCGGGGGCGCCCGGGGCGGGCGGCACGCCGGACCGTCCCGCCCGCAGCAGCGCGCGCCACTGCTCCGCGCTCCAGTCCGCCGGGGCGGTGGACGCGACGAACTCCTCCAGCAGCGCCGTGAACCGCGCCGGGTCGGTGCGGAACGGGAAGTGCCCGGCCCGCTCGAAGACCTCCAGCCGGCTGCCCGGCATCGCCGCGTGCGCCCGGTGCGCGTGCACCACCGGGACCACCCCGTCGCGCGCGCCCCAGACCAGCAGGGTCGGCATGCCCTCGGCGAGGTAGCAGCGGTCCAGCAGCGTGATCACCTGGCCGCGCCGGTCCACCACCCCGCGCAGGGTGCGGACGAAGGCGGCGCGGGCGGTGGCGTCCGGGAGCGCGTCGACCGCCCGCAGCAGGTCGGGGGCGTCCAGGCCGAGGCCGGTGCCCAGCAGCTGCAGCAGCCGCACCGCCAGCCGCACCTGGAGGCCCGCGCCGGGCAGCCGCAGGGCCGCCAGTGCCAGTTCGGCGCCGGGCAGGGTCGCGGCCCGGAGGACGGGGACGACCTCGCGCCCCACCCCGCCGGCGCCGACCAGCACCAGCCGCTCGGTCCGCTCGGGGAACTGGTAGGCGAACTGCATGGCGACCCCGCCGCCCAGCGAGTGCCCGACCAGGGTGGCCCGCTCGATGCCGAGCACCCCCAGCAGGTCCCGCATGCCGTTGGCGTAGGCGGCCACCGAGTAGTCGGCGCGGGGCTTGGCGGAGGCGCCGTGGCCCAGCAGGTCGGGGGCGACCACCGTGTGGTTGCGGGCCAGGGCGGGGATCACCTCGGACCAGGTGGCCGAGGAGTCGCCGATGCCGTGGACCAGCAGCAGCGCCGGCCCCTCACCCGCCATGCGGAAGGCCCGCCGGTGGCCGTGCACCGTGCAGTACCGCAGGGCGAGGTCGCCGTCGGCCACCGGCCGCAGCCGGGCGGCCGGGGCGGTGCGTGCCGCGGAGGAGCGCATGGGCCCCACCTCCCGCCTCGTCGCGGCGCGGCGCGCCCGCCGCGCGCGTCCTCCTCCGACGGTAGGACGGCGGGTGGGGCGGCGCGTTTCGGGGAGGTTGCGGGCACGGTACGCCCCGCTCCCAGGGGTGGCGCGGCCGCCGGGCGGGGGCATGATGGGAGGCGTGGCGGCAAACCCGGTCATCCTGACCGTCGACGACGACCCGGCCGTGTCCCGCGCGGTCGCCCGGGACGTGCGGCGCCGGTACGGCGAGCGCTACCGCGTGGTCCGCGCCGCCTCCCCGGAGGACGCGCTGGACGCGGTGCGGGAGCTCAAGCTGCGGGGCGAGCGCCTGGCGCTGGTCCTCGCCGACTACCGGATGCCGCGGATGGACGGCATCGCGTTCCTCGAGGCCGTGATGGACCTCTTCCCGCTGGCCAGGCGGGTGCTGCTGACCGCGTACGCGGACACCGGGGCCGCCATCGAGGCGATCAACGTGGTCGACCTCGACCACTACCTCCTCAAGCCCTGGAGCCCGCCGGAGGAGAACCTCTACCCCGTGGTCGACGGCCTGCTGGAGGCGTGGCTCGCCACGCCGGACCCTGCGGCCTCCGAGACCCGCGTGGTGGGGCACCGCTGGTCGGCGCCGTCGTTCGCGGTCCGGGACTTCCTCACCCGCAACCTCGTGCCCTACCGGTGGCTGCCCGCCGACGAGCCCGAGGGCGGGCGGCTGCTCGCCGCAGCGGGCCTGACCCCGCAGGACGTGCCGCTGGTGGTGACCGCCGACGGGAAGTCCCTGGTGGCGCCGGACGAGGCGGCGCTGGCCGCACACGTGGGCCTGAGCACCAGCCCGGCGGCGGACTTCTACGACCTGGTCGTGGTGGGCGCCGGTCCGGCCGGGCTCGGGGCGGCGGTGTACGGCGCGTCCGAGGGCCTGCGGACGGTGCTGGTGGAGCGGCAGGCCGCAGGCGGGCAGGCCGGGCAGAGCAGCCGCATCGAGAACTACCTGGGCTTCCCCGACGGCGTCTCCGGGGCGCAGCTGACCGACCGGGCCCGGCGCCAGGCGCTGCGCTTCGGGGCGGAGATCCTCTCCACCCGGGAGGTGACGGGGCTGGAGGCGGCCGGGTCGGGCCGGGTGCTGCGCTTCGGCGACGGCAGCACGATCACGGCGCACGCGGTGGTGCTGGCCACGGGCGTCTCCTACCGCAGGCTGGACGCGCCGGGGCTGGCGGACTTCGCGGGCGCGGGCCTCTTCTACGGCTCGGCGACGACGGAGGCGATGAACTGCCGCGACGAGGAGGTGTACATCGTCGGCGGCGCCAACTCCGCGGGCCAGGCGGCCGTGCACTTCTCGCACTACGCCCGGCAGGTGCACCTGCTGGTCCGCGGCCCGGACCTGCGTCGCTCCATGTCGCACTACCTGGTGCAGCAGATCGAGGGCATCGGGAACATCGCGGTCCACCCGTACACAGAGGTGGCGGGCGGGGAGGGCGACGGGCACCTGGAGCGGCTGGTGCTGCGCGACACCCGGTCCGGCGGCGGGCGGACCGTCGAGGCGGCGTCGCTCTTCGTCTTCATCGGCGCGGAGCCGCGCACGGAGTGGCTGGCGGACGTGGTGGAGCGCGACCCGCGCGGGTTCGTCCTCACCGGGCCGGACCTGCTCTCCGGCGGCCGGCGCCCGGCGGGGTGGACGCTGCACCGCGCCCCGTACCACCTGGAGTCGAGCGTGCCGGGCGTCTTCGCGGCGGGGGACGTGCGGGCGGACTCGGTGAAGCGGGTCGCGTCCGCCGTGGGCGAGGGCGCGATGGCGGTCTCGCTGGTGCACCGGTACCTGGAGGCGCAGTGAACGGACCCGGCCCGCACTCCCCCGGCCCGGACACCGCCGGCCCGGACACCGCCGGGGCGCACACCGCAGGGGCGGGCGCCCCCGGCACCGGCGCGGCACCCGCCGGGGAGCGGCTGACCCCGGACGGGCTGCGGACGCTCTTCCTCTTCGAGGCCCTGGACCGGGACAAGCTGGAGTGGCTGGCGGAGCGCGGCCGGGTGGAGCACCGGCCCGCCGGGAGCGCGGTCTTCGCCGAGGGCGAGCCCGCCACCTGCTTCTTCGTGATGCTCCGGGGCGCGGTGGCGCTGAGCCGCCGCCTGCACGGCGACGACATCGAGATCTCCCGCACCGACCACCGCGGCGTCTACGCGGGCGCCGTCCAGTCCTACCTGGGGGACAGGGTCGAGCAGGTGTACCAGCACAGCCTGCGGGCGCTGGTCGACACCGACTTCTTCGTGCTGCCCGCGGACGAGTTCGCCACCGCCGTCCGCACCTGGTTCCCCATGGCGCTGCACCTGCTGGAGGGGCTCTTCTTCGGCGCCCGCGCCAGCAGCGTCCTCCTCGGGGAGCGGGAGCGGCTGATCGCGCTCGGCTCCCTGTCGGCGGGCCTGACCCACGAGCTGAACAACCCTGCCGCGGCCGCCGTGCGGGCCACCGCGGCGCTGCGGGAGCGGGTCGCCGGGATGCGGCACAAGCTCGCGATGATCGCCGACGGCCGGCTGGACGGCAGCCGCCTGCGCGCCCTGGTGGAGCTGCAGGACGCGGCGGTGGAGCGGGCCGCCGAGGCGCCGCAGCTGGCCGCCCTGGCCGCGACCGACGCCGAGGACGGCCTCGCCGACTGGCTGGACGAGCACGGCGTGCAGGGGGCCTGGGACCTCTCCCCCACCCTGGTCTCCGGCGGCATCGACGCCCGCTGGCTGGCGGCCGTCGGCGAGGCGGTGGGCGCGGAGAACCTGGAGGCGGCGGTGCGCTGGATCGCGTACAGCGTCGACACCGAGCTGCTCATGGGCGAGATCGACGACGCCGTCGGGCGCGTCTCCGACCTGGTGGGGGCCGCGCGGCAGTACGCGCAGCTGGACCGGGCCCCGCAGCAGACCGTCGACGTGCACGAGCTGCTGGACGCGACCCTGGTGATGCTGCAGGCCAAGGTCCCGCCGGGGGTGCGGCTGGTGAAGGAGTACGACCGGGGGCTGCCCCGCATCCCGGCGTTCGCCGCGGAGCTCAACCAGGTGTGGACCAACCTCCTCGACAACGCGCTCGGCGCCATGGACGGCAGCGGCACCCTGACCGTGCGGACCCGCGGCGACGGGCGGCACCTGCTGGTCGAGGTCGGCGACACCGGGCACGGCATCCCGCCGGAGGTGCGGCCGCGGATCTTCGAGCCGTTCTTCACGACCAAGCCGGTGGGCGAGGGCACCGGCCTGGGACTGGACATCTCGTACCGGATCGTGGTGAACCGGCACCGCGGCGACATCCGCGTGGAGTCGCGGCCGGGCGACACCCGCTTCGTGGTCTGCCTGCCGCTCACCGGCCCGGAGGAGGAGGGCCCGGAGGAGGAGGGCCCGGACGAGGGGGCCGCGGACCGGGTTGCATCCGCGAAGGGCGGGCAGTAGCCCGTCATGGGTGGCGGATTGACGGCGTGGCTGGGCGCCGGCGCGATCGGTTCCGTGGTGGTGACGCGGCTGCTGTTCCGGGCGTCGCAGCTGGTGCGCGAGGGCGCGCGGCGGTGGCGTGAACCGGAGGACGCGGCGCGGGCGCGGGCGGAGGCCCGCAGGAGGCAGCGGGCCCGGGCGGCGCGCTTCGAGGACGTGCTGCGGACGCCGCCGCGCGAGCTGGCGGCGCAGCCGTCGGTGGCAGCGGCGGAGCGGCTGGTCGCGGAGCGCGCCGAGGTGCTGCTGCCGCTCTACACGGGGTAGTTCCGGGCAGGGCGGTGCCGTGTCCGCCGCGGCACGGCCGCGGCCCGGGACCGCGGGCCCGCCGCCCGTCGGGGCGGGTGCTGCGGTCCGCCGGTCCCGGGCCTGCGGCTGCGGTGTCCCGGCCGGGGGCCGGCGGCGGCGCGGTCACGGCCGCCGGGACCGGCGCGGGACGTGGCACCGCGGTCGTGGTGCGGAGGCGGTGCAGCCGTGGTGCGGCGGCCGTGCCGCCGGGGAGCCCGGTGCTGCGGACGGGCCGGACGGGGCCCGCCCCGGGCCCGCGGTGCCAGGGGCGCCGGCGGTGTCCGAGGCCCGGCCTACGGCCAGGAGGAGTCGGCGCGGTCGCGGGCGGCCACCGGGCGCCGGCGCGTCCCGGGGCGCAGCCGGCGCACCCCGACCGCACGGACGGCCCCGCCGCCGGGCGCACCCGCCGGGCGCAGCCGGGTCGCCTCGGGCGGCGGGGCCGTCCGCACGGCTCCGGCCGGGTCCCCGGCTGCGGGTGCGGGTGCGGGGGCGGGGGCGGGGGGTGCGTCCGTGCCGGTCCGGGCGAGGGCGTCGGACATGCGGCGGTGCTGTTCGAGGTCGCGCCAGAGGCCGGGGGTGCGGGACCGCTGCGCCCGGGCGGCCCAGACGGCCGCGCCCACCGCGGCGATGACGGGGATGAGCAGCCAGAGGAGGGCGTCCACGGCACCTGCTCCGTTCCACGGTCGGGGGCGGTCCGGCCGCGGTCGCGGCCGTGGGCCGCGCCCGGCGGGGCCCGGCCCACGGCTCGCATGCCCGGTTCGGCGCGGCTCAGCGGCGGCCGTCCGGGTGACGGTCGGCGGACGGTCCGGCGGGGAGGCCGGCGCCGCGCGAGCGGCGGAGGTGGTCGACGGCGGCGGGCAGGGCGGGAGCCACGGGGAAGACGTGCTGCATCCGGGTGATCTCCAGCATCCTCGTGACCGACGGGGCGGGGGCGGCGAGCACCAGCCCGCCCCCGGCGTTCACGAGGGTGTGGCGGACGCGCAGCAGCGCGGCGAGTCCGTAGGAGTCGACGAACCGCACCCCGGACATCTCCAGCACCAGCCAGCGGGCGCCCCCGTCGGCCTCGGCCTGCACCCTGCGGGCGAGTTCGTCGGCGCTGTCGCCGTCGAGGGCCCCCGCGGCGCTCAGCACCACCTCGTCGGCCGCGGCCTCCGCGCGCGGCAGCGGGAGGAGGCTCAGGGCGTCCGGGAACCAGGAATCGTGATCGTTCACGGCTGCGCTTCTGCTCCCGTCGCGGACGGTGAAACGGCGGCGGACCGGGTGTCACCGCAGATACGTTTCCTCGCTCGGCACTCCCTCCGCCGCCCGAACGAACGGGCGAACGGGCGAACGGGGCGGCAGTCGGGGCCGGCCCGCGGGCACCCCCGGGCCGAACCGGCCCCGGTCCGGGCCGGGCCGGGCCGCCGGGGTCAGGCCGCCGCCAGGTCCGCCAGCACCTCCCTGGCCGCCCGCGCCCCGGACGCCAGCGCGCCCTGGACGGAGCCCGTGGCCCGGTGGTCGCCGCACACGTACCGGCCCGGTGCGAACCGCGTGGTCCGGGTGAGCGGCCACGGCGGGGCCATCGCCGGGAGCGCCTGGGCCACCGGGTACTCGGCGACCGGCTCCCAGGCGGCGGTGTCCGTCCCGTACAGGTCGGCCAGCCGCCGCCGCACCTCCGCCTCGCGGCCCCCGCCGCCCAGCACCGAGGTGGACACCAGGGCCCGGCCCGCCGGGGCGAGGCCGCGGCAGACCTCGCTCAGCACCACCGTGTTGAGCACGCCGCCCTCGGTGTCCACGAGCAGCGTGGGCTCGGCGAGCGGCGCGGTCGGGGCCGCGTGGTAGTAGGTGGTCACCGCCCGGGTGTCCGGGACCGCGAGCCCGGGCAGCAGGACGGCGGCCGCAGCCGGGCCGGTGGCCACGACCACGGCGCGGGCCGCCTGCTCGCGGCCGCCGCCGAGCAGGGCGCCCTCCCCGGTCAGCCCCTCGACGGGCTGCTCCAGCCGGACGGTGCCCCGGGGCAGGGCTTCGGCGAGGGCGGCGGGCGCCGCGCCGATGCCCGCCGCGGGCAGGCACAGGGTGCCGCGCAGCATGGAGCGCCAGACCAGGTGGAAGAACCGGCCGGAGGTCTCCAGGCGGTCCTCCAGGAACACCCCGGAGAGGAAGGGCCGGAAGAAGGTCTCCACCAGGGCCTCGGAGACCCCCGCCCGGGCCAGGGCCTCCCGGGTGGTGACGTCCGCCGACCGGCGCAGCACGGCGGGCGGCAGCAGCATGTCGCGGCCGCTGAGGACGGCGAGCGCGGCCAGGTCCCGCGGGGAGGCGAGGCGGCCCGACACCAGGTCGGCGGAGTCGCGGGGCCTGCGGGTGGGGTCGGTGAAGCGCAGCCTGCCGCGCGGGGTGTGCAGCAGCGCGCCCGGCGTGAAGGGGTGCAGCCGCAGGGACCGCAGGTCGAACCGGCGCCGCACCTGGGGGTAGGAGGTGTTGAAGACCTGGAAGCCGCGGTCCAGCCGGAACCCGTCGCGGACGTCGGTGCGCATGCGCCCGCCGACCCCGTCGGACGCCTCCGCCACCCGCACCTTCAGGCCGGCGGCCGCCAGGTCGGCGGCGCAGGCGAGGCCTGCCATGCCGGCGCCCACCACCAGCACGTCGATCGGGTCGTTGTCCGCCGCCGCCATCGTGGTCTCCGTCCGCCGGGTCCGTCGCAGTGCTGCCGCCACGGTAGGGGGCGCGGCCGCCGGGACCGAGGCGACGCGCGGCGGCGGGGCCGGACCGTGGCGGCGGCCGTGCCGCCGCCACGGTCCGGCGGCACGGCCCGCGGCCGTCCCGGCCCGGGTCGGACGGGCCGTCCCGGGCCGGGTCAGTCCTGGACGCTGCTGCGGTTCTGGTAGGCCAGGTCGGCGTACTCGGGATGGCGCCCCATCCAGCCCGCGATGAACGGGCAGGTCGCCAGGACCGCCAGGTCCCGGGCCCGGGCGTCGTCCAGCGCGGCACGGGCCAGCGCACTGCCGACGCCGCGCCCCTCGAAGGCCGGATCGACCTCGGTGTGCGGGTGGACCACGAGGTTCTCGCTACGGATGTACTCGGCGAAGCCCGCCAGGCGGTCCCCCTCCCTGGCCTCGAAGCGGCTCCGCCCGGGGGCGTCGGTCACGGCGATGTCCATCGGCTCTCCTCGCGCTGGTCGGCCGCGGCGGTCCGCCGCCGCGGCCGGTCGGCGGGCCCCGGTGGCCGGCCGCCCGCGGGATGCACCGTACCCGCCCCCGCGGCCGACACCCCGGTTCCGTCCTGCGGACGGGCCCGGCGGGGCGGGATCGGGCAGGGTGGACGCAGGGGGCCGGCGGCGAGGCGTCGAGGAGCGGCGGGTGTCACAGGTGCGATGCGGGTACGGCGCCCGCGGGGTCCCCCGGTGAGGGCGCGGGAGCGGGCGGCGCGGCTGCGCCGGACCGCCCGGGCGCTGTGGTCGCGGATCCCCCTCCTCCCGCGGGTGGCCGAGCAGCTGCTGCGGGTCGACGTGCTGGACAACGGGACGCGGCTGGCCGCGCAGGTGTTCCTGGCCGCGCTGCCGGCGCTCCTCGTCTTCAGCGCGTTCGCGCCCGCGCCCGTGCGGGACGAGCTGCTGTCCTCCCTGCGGAGCGAGTTCGGGCTGCGCGGCGAGTCGCTGGAGCTGGTCAAGCAGCTGCTGCAGTCGCCGGACGGGGTGACGCGGGAGACGTTCGGGGTGGTCGGCGCGGTGGTGACGCTGGTCTCGGCGACGGCGTGCAGCCGGGCCCTGCAGCGGGTGTGCGAGCGGGCGTGGCGGCTGCCGCGGTCGGGCCTGCGGATCGCGGCGTGGCGGTGGCCGGTCTGGCTGGCGGTGTGGCTGGCGGTGTTCGTGCTCCAGGGGCCGCTGCGCAACGGGTTCGGCGTGGGGCCGCTGCTGGGGCTGCCGCTCGTCCTGCTGGTCGACGTCCTGCTGTGGTGGTGGACCCAGCACCTGCTGCTGGGCGGCCGGGTGCCGTGGAGGCCGCTGCTGCCGGGGGCCGTGCTGTGCGCGGTCTCCGTGGTGGTGCTGAGCGGGGCGGCGCGCCTGTACCTGCCCCGGGCCCTGGACCGCGCCGTCCGGCAGTTCGGGGCGTACGGCGCGGTGTTCATGCTGCTCTCCTGGCTGATCGTGGTCGGCGCGGCCGTGACGGCGTCCGTCAGCCTGGGGTACGTCCTCGCGTCGGAGGGGACGGTGGTGCGGCTGCTGGCGGCGCGGGGGCCGGAGGGCCGGGCCGACGGGCGCACACGGGCCGGCGGGGCCCGGACCGGGTCCGGGCCCCGCCGGTGGCGGTGGCGCTGGTGATGGAACGTCAGAAGACGATCGCCACGTTGTTGCCGAAGCCGCCGAAGCCGCCGTAGCCGCCGTAGCCGCCGAAGCCGAAGAGGCCGCCGTAGCCGAGTCCGCGGTTTCCGAAGCCGTAGCCGCCGTAACCGCCGTGGCCGCCGTAACCGCCGCCGTAACCGCCGTGGCCGCCGCCGTAACCGCCGTGGCCGTGGTGGTGGCCGTGGTGGTGGCCGCGGTGGCCCCAGGAGGAGGCGCTGGCGGTGCCGGCGAGCGGGACCACGGTGACGGCCGCGGCGAGGGCCGCGGTGGCGGCGATGCGGGTGATGCGCTTGCTCATGGTTCTTCCCTTCGGGTTGATCCGAACAACCGGTGGCACGAACGTAAGCAAGTTCGAACCCGGCCCGCACGCCGAGGACTCCTCTGCGTCACCCCTCGGACACGCTCCGCTTCCCCCGCACACGCGGCGTCACCGCAGGTCAGAGGGGGCGAGGGGGGCGGATCGAGGCCGCCGGGCGGAGGGGTGCCCGGATAGACCGTCCGGGGCACGCGCCCCGACGTGGCCGCAACGGGGGTCCGCCCGCGGACGCGGGACGCGGGACGCCCCCGCAGGAACGCCGGGGCCGCCGGCGCCCGCGGCGCGCCGACGGCCCCGGGCGGGCGGCGCGCCCCGGGCGGCCCCGCACGCCCGGGGTCCGGCGGCCCCGCCGGAGGGGGTGCGTCACATGCCGCGGAGCAGCAGGCGGAGCACGTCCACCGCGCGGCGGACGTCACGGTCGGTACCGGTGATCACGTCGCTGCAGACGAAGGCCTCGCCGAGGCGGACGGCGGCGTACGCCAGGGTGTCGAGGTCGATGGCGGGCCGGAAGGAGCCCCGCTCCTCCGCGGCCCGGAGCATGTCGCGCACGGCGGCGACCAGGCGCGTCTGGACCACGCCGTGCCGCGAGGTGAGCACCCGCAGGGCGAGCTCGGGATCGCGGAGCAGGAAGCGGCACAGGGGGGCGGACTCGTCGACCGCGACCACGAAGCGTTCGAACACCTCGACGAGGTAGGGCGCACCGTCGCCGCGCGCCTGCTCGCGCGCCCACGCGAGCGTCCGCCCGGTGAGATCCCAGAGCACCTCGCCGAGGAGCAGCTCCCTGTTGCCCGCCCACCGGTAGACGGTCGCCCGGGAGACGCCGAGGGCGTCGGCCAGCTCCCGCATCTCGAACAGGCCGTCCCCCTGGAAGCGGGTCCGGGCGAGCTCCAGCAGGTCGTCCCTGCTCGGAGGGGGTGTGCGACCCTGCCCCGGGGCCGCCGGCGGCGGCTTCCCTTCCGTCCTGTGCGACACACGGCTAGTGTGCCTTATGGGACATTTCGCCGCCGCGTCTCACGGCAGGCCCGCCTCGGCGGCGAACAGCCGCCCCGCCCGGACCGCCGCGCCTCCTGCCCGTCCCGGACCGATCCGCGGCCTCCGCGCCGCGGCCCCCCACAGACTGGAGCGGGCATGGTGATGCCGTCCCTCTTCGACCCGGGCGCACGCGCGGGCCTCTTCCCGCCGCCGGGGGCCGGCGGCGGACCGCCGGTGAACCGGGGGCGTCCGCCGTCGCCCTGCACGGTCCCCCGGCAGGGGGGTGCCGGGGCGGACCGGACGGACGGGTGCGCCGCGCAGGCCGCCTCCGTGACGTGGTCCTTGCCCGCGCAGGCCCTCCACGCCCACCTGGCACGCCGCTGGCTGCAGTCCCTGCTGGACCTGTCCTGGCGCGACGGGGACGCGGTCGACCGCGCGGTGCACGTCTTCGGCGAGATCGTCTCCAACGCGGTGGAGCACGCCGGGGGCCGGATGACCGTGCACGTGTCGGTCTGCGGCCACGCCCTGCGCTGCGAGGTCGGGGACCCCAGCCCGCGGCTGCCGGAGCCCACCGACGCGGCGGCCGACGACGAGCACCACCGGGGCCTGCCGCTGGTGCGGGCGCTGCTGGGCGCGCCGCCGGAGATCCGCCGCACGCCCGACGGCAAGGTGGTGGCGTTCACCGTCCGCGCCGACGGGGCGCCCGTCGCCGCGTGAGGACCGCCCGGGCCGGCCCCGGGGGCGCGGAGCGCAGCTCCGGGCGGGCTCCGCCGGGGAGGGGGCCCGCCGGAGGGGAGGCCCCGGCGCCGGGCGGGCGCCGGCCCCGGCGGACGGCGGGCCCGGAGCGGATCAGCCGAGGAGGGCGGGCAGGACGGCCGGCCGGAGGGCGGCGGGGACCAGCGGCGGTATCGGGTCCGGCCAGGAGACCGGCGGCGCCGCGCAGCGGACCGCCCGCACGCCGACGGTGTAGCAGACCTCGTCCTGCTGGAGGTCGACGGCGACGATGCGCCCCGCGTGCAGTCCGCGGAGCCCGTCGGCGTAGCGGGCCGGATCGCCGAGCCAGTCGCGGACCGTGGTGGGGGCGGGCGGGTCCAGCTGCTCGGCGATCGCCGTCAGCCGGGCGTAGAGCCAGTCCATCGCCGCCTCCGCGGTCGCTGTGAACCGGCCGCCGAGGGCGTAGGTGCGCCGCTCGCCCGCCACCTGCGCCGCGGAACTGGTGCACCAGAACGCCGTCGAGGAAACCACGGGGCTACTCCTGCTGTCCGACCGGGGATGCTCACGATGGTGCCATGCCTTTGGCATATGCATGACGAGTTTCGACGACTCGACGGCGCCTGTTCCGCCCGGGGGGTGCTCAGCGCGCGCGGGGGGCGCGCCTGCGCGCGCCGAGGGAGGGGGCCGCGGGGGGCGCGCCTGCCTCGAGGGCGGCGACGCGGAAGGGTCCGGCGGAGGCGCCGGCGGGGGCGGCCGGCCGCGGAGCGGGGCCGGATGCGTGAGCAGTGGAGGGCACGGCTGGATTCTGCCCGCTCCGGGACGGTGTCGGAGCAGTTGGCGGACTCTGCGGGACGGGAGCCGTCCGCTGTGGTAGAGCGGCGCGCCCCCGCACCGGGAGCGGTGCGGGGGCGCGCGGAGGAGGCGGTTCTGCGGGTGTCAGGCGGCCGTGCACAGCCCGCCGCGGGGGGCGGAGCGCAGGGCGTCGAGGGCGGCCAGGTAGCCGGTCTGCAGGCGCTGCAGTTCGAGGACGGCCTCGGGGGGCCAGTCGGTGCGACGCGCGGCGAAGGCCCGCACGGCGTCGTTGGCCGCGTCGAGGTCGCGCTGGAGCGCGCGGGTGTCGCGCGCCGCGTCGGAGAGTGCTTCGTACATGTGCCCCAGGGTAGGGGACGGGTCGGACACCGGCGCGGGGTTTTCCCGGGCGTGTGCGTTTGCAATAGAAGGCGTCCGCAATTAGTGTCGGGGGCATGAACTCCATCCCCACCGTCACTCTCAACAACGGCGTCCGGATCCCGCAGCTCGGCTTCGGCGTCTTCCAGGTCCCCGACGAGGAGACGGCCGCGGCGGTCGGCACCGCCCTGGAGGCCGGATACCGCAGCATCGACACGGCTGCCGTGTACGGCAACGAGAAGGGGGTCGGCGACGCCCTGGCCGCCTCCGGGATCCCCCGCTCGGAGGTCTTCGTCACCACCAAGCTGTGGAACGACGCCCAGGGCTACGACTCCACGCTGGCCGCCTTCGACGAGAGCCTGGCCAAGCTCCGGCTCGACCACGTCGACCTGTACCTGATCCACTGGCCCGCCCCCGCCCGGGACCGCTACCTGGACACCTGGCGGGCCTTCGAGAAGCTGCTCGCCGACGGCCGCACCCGCGCCATCGGCGTCTCCAACTTCACCCCCGCCCACCTGCGGCGGCTGATGGACCACTCGGGCGTCGTCCCCGCCCTCAACCAGGTGGAGCTGCACCCGCACCTGCAGCAGGCCGAGCTGCGGGCCTTCCACGCCGAGCACGGCATCGCCACCGAGGCGTGGAGCCCGCTGGCGCAGGGCGGCGAGCTGCTCGAGGACCCCGCGGTGGCCGCGGTCGCGGAGAAGCACGGCACCACCCCCGCCCAGGCGGTGCTGCGCTGGCACCTCCAGCTCGGCAACGTGGTGATCCCCAAGTCGGTCACCCCGGAGCGGATCCGGGCCAACATCGACGTCACGGGCTTCGAGCTGGACGCGGACGACATGGCGGCGATCGGGGCCCTGGAGTCCGGCACCCGGATCGGCCCGGACCCGGACGCCTTCAACTGACGCCCCCGAGCCGCGCCCCGGACCGCCGGGGCACGGCGACGGGTACGGGCCGGGGCCCGCAGGTCGGCGACCTGCGGGCCCCGGCCCGTGTACCGGGCGGGTGGGCCGCCGGGTCAGCCCGTGGCCGGGCGCTGCCTGGGCAGCGCGGAGCGGAGCGGGCCCGCCGCCACGCCCGGGGAGGCGGCGGCCGAGGCGCGGCGGCGCCGGGGGCGCACGCAGGCCGCCCGCAGCGCCTGCTCGACCAGCTTGACCTGCTCCAGCATGGCCCGGGCCCACTCCCGCTCGCGGATGTAGAGCTCCGAGGCCGGCTGCACCGGCACCAGGAGCGGCTCCGGCCGGGCCGCAGGCCCGGCGGCGGGGACGGGACCGGCGGCGGACGGACCGGCGACGGTCCGCAGCCCGGCGTGCATGGCGGCGACGTCGGCCTCCAGCCGCAGCCGGACCATCCTGGCCAGCTCCACGGGGTACCGGTGCAGCAGCTCCTCGTGCCACCAGCGGGCCGGGGCGAGTTCGAACAGCCACGCCTTGGCGGACTGCTGGAACCCGGCCGAGGTGGGCGGGCAGACGGCTCCGGGCCAGTGGGAGGACGATACGGAGGCGCCGGGGCCGCACGGACGCAGCTCGGCACGGCCGGGGGCCGGCCGGCCCGCGGCCTGCCGTCCCGGGACGGACCGGCCGGGAACCGGGCGGCGGGGGTCGGGGGTGGGCTCCTGCGGGGGTGTCGGACGTGCCACGTGATGCTCCCTTGCTGCTCACCGTCCCGGTCCGGACACGGCACGCACGGGGGTGCGGTGCGGCGGCCGGGCATCCCGGTCCGGAGGGGGCGCCCGGCAGGACCGGACGCGGCGGGGGCCTGGCCGCGGCCCGGACGGCCGCTCCCCCGCGGCGGTACCGGCCGGTCCCGGCCGCGTACGGCCGTACCGGCACCCTGCCGGGTGGTAGGAAACGAAACGTAACCTACTCCCCGAAATACGCACAAGGGGTGTCCTACCACCCGGTACGTCCGGCGCCCCGGGGCCCCCGGGACGGCTGCCCCGCAGGTGGGGCGGCGGTTGCGGGTTTCGGAAGTGGCGCTTCCTGCGGAGAATCCGGTGAAAACCCGCCCGAAGGTGAGCGAAGTCGTTATAAGGGAGGGTCGCGGTCGGCGCGCGGGGAGAGCGGTCAGGGAGAGGTGGATGGAGAATCGGTCGTCGGTCCCGCCGTCCCCAAAGGCCCCGGCCGCGCCCTCCCCGAACGTGCCGGCCCCGGCGTCCGGACGCGCCCGCGGCGGCGGCCCCGGACCGGCGGTCCTCCCGGCCCGCTCCCCCGCCGGCGCGCGGCTCCGCGGCACGGCGTGGGTCCGGTGGCTGGCCGTCGGCGCCCTGCTCACGGGCTGCTGCTCCGCCCTGCCGCGCGGCCGGGCGGGCGACGCGCTCTACGCGGCGACCGGCGTGGCGAGCGCCCTGGCGGTGGTCCTCGGGGCCCGGCTGCACCGGCCCGCCGCCGCGGGCCGGTGGTACCTGCTGGCGGCCGCCCAGCTGCTGCGGACGTGCGGCGACGTCGTCTACGGGCTCCGTGAGGACGTCCTGCACCGCCCGCCGTTCCCCTCCGCGGCCGACGTCCTCCACCTCGCCGCCTACCCGGTGCTGGCGACCGCGCTGCACGCCCTCACCCGGCGCCGGGGGCCGGGCTCCGACCGGGCCGGGCTGCTGGACGGCGCGCTGATCGCGACCGGCCTGGGGCTCCTGTGCTGGGTCTTCCTCATGCGTCCGGCGGCGGGCGGCAGCCTGAACGGCCCGTTCGCCCAGCTGCTGTCCCTGGCCTACCCGGCCGCCGACCTGGTGGTGGCGGCGATGGTGCTGCGGGTGCTCGTCCCGGCCGGGCTGCGGAACGGCTCGTACTGGCTGCTGGCCGCCTCCCTCGTCCTGCTGACCCTCACCGACTCGGCCTTCGCCGCCCTGTCCGCCGCGGGGCGTGGCGACGCCCGGATCCTGGACGCGGGCTGGCTGCTCTCCTACCTCCTGTGGGGCGCCGCCGCGCTGCACCCCTCGATGCGCACGCTCTCCGAGGTGGCGGGCCGGGCGGCGTCGAAGCTGACGCGCAGGCGGCTGGCAGTCCTCGCGGCGGCGACCCTGCTGGCCCCGGGGGTGCTCTTCGCGCAGGGGGCCTGCGGGGCGGAGCGGATCGACTGGCTCGCCGTGAGCGTCGCCTCGGCCGTGCTGTTCCTGCTGGTGGTGGTCCGGGTGGCGGACCTCGCGGCGCAGGTGCAGGTCCAGGCGGACCGGCTCGCGGAGCTCGCCGGCAGCGACGGCCTGACCGGCATACCCAACCGGCGCACCTAGGACCTCGAGGTGGCGCGGCAGCTCGCCCGCGCGGCCCGCAGCGGCGACCCGGTCTGTGCGGCGCTGCTGGACCTCGACCACTTCAAGCGGTTCAACGACGCCCACGGCCACCTCGCCGGCGACCGGCTGCTGCGCGGCGCCGCCGCGGCCTGGCAGCGGCAGCTGCGCTCGGGGGACCTGCTGGCCCGCTACGGCGGGGAGGAGTTCGGGGTGCTGGTGGTGGGGCTGCGGGCCGAGCAGGCCGCGGCGGTGCTGGAGCGGCTGCGGGGGGCCACCCCGCTGGGGCAGACGTTCTCGGCCGGGGTGGCGCTGTGGGACGGGACCGAGTCGGCGGAGGCGCTCCTCGACCGGGCGGACCGGGCCCTGTACCGGGCCAAGAGCACCGGGCGGGACCGGGTGGCGGTCGCGGCCGACGGGGCCCGGCTCCCGGCGTCGGGGCAGGAGTAGGGTCCCGCCGGGGGGTGCGGGGCGCGACCCGCGGGGCGGCCGGGGCCGAAGGGACCGGAGGAGCGGCCGGGGCCGGAGGGGCCGCCGGGGCCGTGCGGCCCTCACGGGTGGATGTGGCCCGGGGGTGTCGCCCCGGGCGGTCCCGGGGGTAGGGATGCCCGGCATGAACGATCAGCAGAACAGGACGTTCCGCGCCTGGCTCCTCTCGTACGCGCAGATCCACGGCGCACTCGGCGACCTGGCCCGCACGGTGCTCGACGACCCGGAGTGGCCGGAGGGGCCGGTCGACCTGGAGCGGTGCCGCGAGCGCCTGGTCGCCCGGGGCGCCGACACCGGCGCGGTGGACACCCTGGAGGAGGCGTGGGAGCGCTACAGCCACGTCCGGTGACCGGCCCCGGACCGCGTCCGGCCCCCGGGCGGCCGGGCGCTCCCCCGCCCGGTCGCGGGAGCCGGGGCGGCGCCGCACGCTGGAGGGGTGAGCGATGAACGGCGCCGCGCCCCCGTGACCCGGGGCTGGCCCGACGCGGTCCGCACGCCGGGCACGGACGGCTGGGAGGAGACCGCCGTCCGGTGGATGTGGAGCCTGCTGCCGGCGGCCTGGGAGCAGTACGACGTCTTCCACCACCAGCCGCTGCTGCTGGCCCGGCAGGCCGACCTGCACCTGCGGGCGGAGATCGCCGGACTGCGGCACGGCTGGTCGACGACCCGCCGCGACCTGGC
Organism: Streptomyces sp. NPDC001380; assembly: GCF_042895785.1. Taxonomy (NCBI): domain Bacteria; kingdom Bacillati; phylum Actinomycetota; class Actinomycetes; order Kitasatosporales; family Streptomycetaceae; genus Streptomyces; species Streptomyces sp. NPDC001380. The sequence continues at coordinate 80,841 of NZ_JBIAWP010000001.1, forward strand.
CGACGCCGGCATGGACCCGCGCACGGTCGACCGGCTGCTGGAGGTGTACGCCGTCGAGGGGCAGCGCCTGCGCGAGGTGGACCTGCAGCTGCAGACGGTCACCGACGCGCTGGTCCGCGGGATCCGGGAGCGGATGCACCGGCATGCCTGACCGGGAGGGACCCGGCGGTGCGGGGACCGGCCGGGAGGAGCCGGGGGGCGGGGAGCGGAAGGGCCCCTGCCCGGAGGAGCCCTGCCCGGAGGAGCCCTGCCCGGAGGAGCCCTGCCCGGAGGGGCCCCGGCGGGCGGACACCGGCCCCGAGGGCCGCAGTCCCGAGGGCACCGGTCCCGGGGGCATTGGTCCCGGGGGCACCGGTCACGAGGGCACCGGTCCCGGGGGCCCTGCCACCGGGCGGCCGGACCGGGCGGGCACCGGGCCGGAGGGGCGGCGGATCCTGCACCCGGTCCGCCCGATGCGGCCGCGCCCGTCGGCGGTCCCCTGGTACCGGCGGCTGCACCTGACCTGGCACCGCTCGGGGGTGCGGCGCGGCTGGCGGCGCGGCGGCGAGCTGGAGCTGATGCACCGGGCGCTGAGCTTCTCGGCGCTGGGGCTGGTCACCCTGGTCCCGCTGCTGATCGTGGTCGCGGCGGCGGACCCGGTGGGCGGCCACGGCTTCGCCCAGTGGGTGGTGGACGGCATGGGCATCTCCGGCCGGTCGGCAGCGGCCGTCCAGGAGCTCTTCGCGGCACCGGCGAAGGTCCTGAGCACCACCAGCGCCCTGAGCGTGGCCGCGCTGGCGGTCTTCGGCCTCTCCTTCGCCTCGGTGGTGCAGACCGGGTACGAGCGGGTGTGGGACATGCCGTCGGGGCCCTGGCACACCGCCTGGCGGCGTGTGGTGTGGCTGACCGTGCTGACCGCCTACCTCTTCGCGGACGTGCTGAGCGGCGGGCTGCTGGCGGGCCGGGGCTCGCTGCGGGTGCTGGTGACGCTGACCGCCGCCGTGCTGTTCTTCTGGTGGAGCCAGCACTTCCTGCTCGGCGGACGGCTGTCCTGGCGGCGGCTGCTGCCGGGGGCGGTGACGACCGTGGCCGGGCTGGTGGGTCTGCGGGTCTTCTCCTCCCTGGTCTTCGCACCGCTGATCGTCTCCAACGCGGTGAGCTACGGCGCGGTGGGGACGGTGCTGATCGTGCAGTCGTGGCTGATCGGCGCGGGGGTGGTGGTCTTCGGCGGCGCCCTGGTGGGGCGGGAGCTGGTGGAGGAGCGGGAGCGGCTGCGGCCGCACCTGCACGTGCACCTGCGGCCGTCGGGGCACGCCCGGCCGCGCCGGACGCACCCGGGGCGCCCGCAGCTGCACCTGCACCGGCCCCGGCCGCACGGGCTGCGGTTCCACGGGCTGCGCCTGCACCGGCCGCACGTCCCCCGCGGCCGCCGGTAGCCGCCGCGCCGCACCTCGCCGCACCGCGCGGCGGAGCGGGACGCTCCGCCGCGGGGCGGGGCGGCGAGGTGCGGGGCGCCGCCGTCAGCCGTCCCGGACCAGGGCCGCGACCTGCTCGGCCAGCGGCGGCGCGCCGGTCCGGTTGTCGATCTCCCGGTGGGGCACGGGCGGCGGCACGTCGGGGAGGGTGCGGGCGGTGAAGGCGTCGAAGCCGGCGAGCTTGCCCGTGTCGCGGGGGCTGCTGCGGGCACGCAGCCGGGCGGCCAGGGTGGCGGCGTCCGAGCGCACCCAGACGAGCCGGACGGGGTCGCCGCCGAGCTCCGCCGTCCACGCGCGCCAGCGGCCGGGGTCGCGGATCTGGCCGGTGAACGGCGCGACCAGCAGCACGGGGCAGCCGGGCCGGCGGATCTGCCGGGCCGCGGCGGTCATGCCGGCGTACTCGTGGAGCTTGACGTGGTCGTCGTACCAGGGGCCCTCGCGCTCGCCCGGCGGCCGGCCGTGGGCCCGCTGGACGGCGGCGACGAAGCCGGCGAAGAGGACGTCCTTGTCGAGGAGCGCGGGCACCGGGCGCAGCGCGGCGAGCAGGAGGTCGGCCACGGTGGACTTGCCGGCACCGGGCGCCCCGGCGACGACCCACACCGCGGCGCCCCCGCCGCCGTCGGCGTGCCCGCCGGCGTGTCCGTGCATACGCCCCTCCGTCCGCCCGTGCCGTGCCCGCCCCCATGGTGCACCGGGTGCTCCGGCGGGGCACCCGCAGGCCCCGCCGGTCCGCCCTACAAGGCCGCGGTGCCGCCGCCGAGGCGGGCGAGCAGGAGGGCGACGTCGTCGTCCGGGGAGCGGTACAGGGCGTCCAGGACGGTGTCGCAGGTCTCCTGGAGCGGCCGGGCGGGGCCCTCCAGCAGGCACAGCAGCTCGCGCAGGCCGCTGTCGATCGGCCGGTCGCGGCGTTCGACCAGCCCGTCGGTGTAGAGCGCGAGGAGGGTGCCGTCGGCCGTGTCGACGGTGACGGACGAGAACGGCACGCCGCCGACGCCGAGGGGCGCGGCGACGGGGATCTCGACGAGGGCCGCCCGGCCGTCGGGCAGGACCCGGACCGGCGGCAGGTGGCCGGCGGAGGAGATCTCGCAGCGCGAGCGCCGCGGGTCGCAGACGGCGTAGACGCAGGTGGCGAAGGAGTCGCCGAGGCCGGCCGCGATGTCGTCGAGGTGGGCCAGCAGGTCGGCCGGGGCGAGGTCGAGGCCCGCGAGGGCGCGGGTGGCGATGCGGAGCTGCCCCATGACGGCGGCGGCCCGCACACCGCTGCCCATGACGTCGCCGACGACCAGGGCCACCTTGCCGTCCGCCAGCGGCAGGACGTCGAACCAGTCGCCGCCGATCTCGCGGCCGGCGGCGGCGGGGCGGTAGCGGGTGGCGGTCTCCAGGGCCGTGTGCGCCGCGGGCTCCTGGGGCAGCAGGCTGCGCTGGAGGGTGAGGGCGGTCTCGCGTTCGCGGCCGTAGAGGCGGGCGTTGTCGATGCAGACGCCGGCGCGGGCGGCGAGCTCGCAGGCGAGGGTCTCGTCCTGCCGGCCGAAGGCGCGGGGGGTGACCGTGCGGTAGAGGCTGAGGGTGCCCAGCACCTCGCCGCGGGCGGTGAGCGGGACGGCGAGGTAGGAGTGGACGCCGGCGCGCGCCAGGACCCCGGCGGCCTCCTCGTCCCGGGCGACCTCGCCCATCAGCGGCCCCTCGGTGAGGGGGACGAGGACGGGGCGGGCCTCGCGGACGGCGGTGCTGATGGTCCGGGAGGGGTCGTAGTGGGCGATCGCGCCGACCGGGTCGGCGGCGTGGATGGCCTGGGTGGGGTAGCCGGCGGCCACGGCCAGGGCGCGGAAGCGGGTGGAGCCGTCGGCGGCGGTGGCGGAGCCGAAGGGGTCGTCGGTGTCGCCGAGCACCGAGTCGAGGATGTCGACCGCCGCGAGGTCGGCGAGCCGGGGGACGGCGACCTGGGCGAGTTCCCGGGCGGTCTGCTGGAGGTCGAGGGTGGTGCCGATGCGCACCCCCGCGTCGGCGATGACGGCGAGGCGCTCGCGGGCCTCCACGGCCTCGGCGGACGCCCAGTGGCGTTCGGAGACGTCGATCACGGAGACGGCGAGGCCGAGGACCCGGCCGGTGGAGTCGTCCAGCCGGTAGTGGCAGACGGACCAGACGTGGTCGCGCCCGGTCTCGTCCTGGGGGCCGCCGGAGACCCGCTGGTCCAGGACGGGCCTGCCGGTGGCGAGCACCCGGCGCAGCGCGGACTCGACCTCGTCGGCGTCCGCGGACGGCAGGGCCTCGCCCGGGGTGAGGCCCAGGAGGGCGGCGGCCGGGCGGCCGGCGAGCCCGGCCAGGGCGGCGTTGACCCGGACGAACCGCAGCCCGGTGTCGAAGACGCCGACGCCGACGGGCGACTGCTCGACGAGGCGCTCGGAGAGGGCCATGTCGGTCTCGACCCGGCGCACGGTGCTGACGTCCGCGGCGAGGCCGAGGGCGAGGACGCCGCCGCCGCGGTCGACGAGGCGCATGGTGCGGAACTCGACCTGGCGGTCGGAGCCGTCCCTGTGCCGGACGGGGAAGACGCCGGCCCAGACGGCGCCGGCCCGCACCCGGCCGAAGAGGGTCATGGCGAGCTGCCGGTTCTCGGGGGCCACGAAGAGGCGGGCGGCGTAGCGGCCGAGGGCCTCGGCGGCGGTGAAGCCGAAGACCTGCTCGGCCTCGGGGCTCCACAGGGCGATCCGCCCGTCGGAGTCCAGGACGACGGCGGCGACCCGCAGCAGGTCGAGCAGGCCGCCCGGTGCGGCGGTGACGCCCGCATCGGCGGCCCGCTGCTGCGGCGCGGGATCCGCGGCCATACCGTCGGCTCCCTCCTCGTGGCGGCACGGTCCCCGCGGCGGGGCCGGGTCGGGCCGGCCCCCTCGCGGCGGCGTCCGCCGTGGTGGCGGCGCCCCGCCGGGCGGGGCCGGCCCCGTCGGGCGGTACGGCCCGTCGCGGCGGCGGGGTGCACGGCTGCGGAGGCGGGCGGGCCGCACGCCTCTACCCGTGATACCTCGCCCCGGGGCCGTCCGCACCCCGCCGGACGCCGCAGGGCGGCGGGGCGCCGCGGCCCGGGCGCGGCCCGGGACGGTCCGGGCGCGGCCCGGGACGGCCCGGGACGGTCCGGGCGCGGCCGGGGGCGGTCCGGGGGCGGTCGAGGGGCGGTCCGTGGGCTCGGGATGACGCCGGGCGGGTGAGCCACGGCGGCGGCGGGGCGGGGATCCGCCCCGGGGACGGCGGCGGTGGGTGAGGATCGCCTCGACATCCCCCACCAGCGAGGAGCGGACCGCCGTGTTGGAGCGCACCAAGCACAAGAACCGCGTCGAGGTCACCTTCGTCCTGCCCGCCGACCACCCGCACACGCAGGTGAGCGTGGTGGGCGACTTCAACGAGTGGCGGCCCGGCGCCCACCCGATGGAGCAGCGCCCCGACGGCAGCCGCGCCGTGACGGTGGCGCTGCCGGCCAAGGAGCGGTTCGGATTCCGGTACCTGGCCGAGGACGGCCACTGGTTCGACGAGGAGCACGCGGACGAGCACGACGGCACCAACGGCTACGTGCTGACCTGAGCGGACCGGCCGCGCGCCGCCGCCCCCGTCCGCTCGTCGGACGGGGGCGGCGGCGCGCGGGGGTGCGGCGGCGGCGCGGGTCAGCGGACGACGGCCAGGGCGTCGCCCTGGTACTTGGCGCCGGCGTTCCACAGCAGGAAGGAGTGGATGCCGTCGTCGGCCGCGGCGCGGATCTGCGCCCGGACCTCGTCGGGGCCGTAGTGGACGCCGAGGGAGAAGTCCTGGAGCCACGGCATGACCTGGGACTCGCTGCCCTTGGTCTTGCGCACGAAGTCCGCCAGCGAGCGCTGGACGATGGCGTAGGGCTGGGAGTTGGGGTTGTCGACCCGGTACTCCCCGGCGCCCCAGTGCGACGGGTAGACCATGGGGGCGATGTAGTCGGCCTGCTGGGCCATGAGGCCGATGTCCTGGGCGATCTCGCGCGGCCGGGTGGCGGCCACACCGAAGACGGAGACGCCGAGGAAGGCGCCCCTGGGCCGGACGACAGCGCGGGTCTCGGCCACGAAGTCGGCGATGCTCTTCTCGGGGGTCACGCTGCCGAGCCCGGGGAACCGCATGCTCGACAGGGGCCCGTCGGGGCGGCGGACGTAGTCGTAGAGGACGTCGTCGAAGCCCAGCGAGGCGGCCTCGGCGGCCAGGTCGGTGTTGTACCGGCGCACCGTGGGGTCGGCGAAGTTGGTGAACGACAGCGATCCGTAGTTGCCGCCCCCGTAGGGCTGCCCGTCGGGGGTCTGGACCACGGAGGAGCGGTGGCCGGCCTTCCAGGCGGCGTTGGCGAGCATCGGGTCGCGGAAGGCGACGATGCGGCCGACGACCTGGGCGCCGAGCCTGTGGATCTCCGCGATGGCCTTGCGGGCGTCGTAGTAGCCCTTGGCGGCGCCGATCTTGCGGGCGAGCGGCACCTGGGAGGCGTAGCCGATCTCGCCGTCCTCGTCCTTGATGTCGAGCTCGACGGCGTTGAGCTTCTTCTGCCGGATGAGGTCGAGGACGCCCTCGCGCAGCTCGGTGGAGGTCCAGCCGATGGCGGTGAGATGGGCGGCCCGCATGAGCGGGTGCGGGACCACGGCGTGGACGTCGTCGGTGGTGCGGTTGCCGGCCCGGTCGACGGCGGTGACCGTGACGCGCGGGGGCGGGTTCTCGACGACGGTGGAGAAGGAGCCGTTGTCGCCGAGCTTCACCTCGTGCCCGTCGACCTCGACCCTGGAGGCGCCCTTCGCGGTGCCGCTGACGGTGACCGGGGAGCGCAGGGTCCTCGCCCGGGTCCTCTCCAGCCGCACGACGGGGGCGGTGGTGTCGACGGTGAAGGTGCGGGTGGCCCGGGGGCTGGTGAAGGGGATGGAGCCGCGGCTGCCCTCCACCGAGAGGCGGTGGCGGCCCTCGGCGAGCGCCCCCGGCTGGATCTCCAGGCGGTCGCCGTGGAGGCGGGTGGGGACGGGGTGGCCGTCGAGGGTGACCTTGAGGGTGTGGAGCAGGGAGGTGTCGTCGGCGGTGACGGACATGGCCAGGGACCTGGCGTGCGCGGCGTTGAGCACGGAGTCGGCGCCGAGGCCCCGGACCGTCAGCTGCGGGGTGAGCACCTGGACGGTGAAGGCGCCGGCGGCGCCGCAGGCGAGGACGACGACGCCGGCCGCGAGTGCCACGCGGCTCCTGCGGGTGCGCAGGAAGGAGTGCTTCCGGGTCGCACCGGCCCGGCTTGCGGATGCAGGGGACATTCGACACCAACCTGATCGTGGACTGACCCGTCGCTGAGTCATTGACCGATCACAGTCGGATAATCCTGTTAATTGCCGCATATCACCCGGACGGATCGCGGACCCGCCCGCCGCGCACCCGCACCCCCTCCGACAGCCTCCCGCGCCCCCTCCGGCGGCCTCCCGCCCCCGCCGCGCCCCCTCCGGCGGGCATTCCTTGGGCCGTTCGGCGCCAGGACGGTTGTGGCCGGGGGCCGTGCAGGCAACGTCTTGCCTGTCCACCACCACCCGGGAGGTTCCGTGCGCCGCCGCTCCGTCCCCGTCCTGTCAGCCCTGCTCGTCGGGCTGCTCGCCACCTCCTGCTCGGCAGGGGGGTCCGCCGGCACGGACTCCTCCGCCGCCTTCGCCCGGCCCGCCGGCGACGCCGGGTCGGCGTCCGCGCACGCGCCCAGGGACCCGGCGTCCGTACGGGCGAACGAGCTCGGGCAGGTCCCGGTCCTGATGTACCACCAGCTGACCGAGCACCCCGCGAGCGTGTACGACCGCACCCCCGCCGACTTCCGGGCCGAGCTGGAGCGGCTCGCCCGGGAGGGGTACGTGCCGATCACCGCCGCCGAGCTCACCGGCGGGCGGATCGACGTCCCGGCCGGCGCGCACCCCGTCGTGCTGACCTTCGACGACTCCACCAACAGCCAGGTGCGCCTCGGCGCCGACGGCCGGCCCGCCCCGGACAGCGCGCTCGGCATCCTCCTGGACGTCGCCCGCCGCCACCCCGGCTTCCGCGCCACCGCGACCTTCTTCGTCAACAGCGAGCCCTTCTCCGCCACCGGCGGGAAGCAGGCCCTCGGCTGGCTCGCCGCGCACGGCTTCGAGGTCGGCAACCACACGATGGACCACTCCAACCTGCGCACCCTGGGGGACGAGGAGGTGCAGCACGAGATCGCGGGCGACCTGAGGGAGATCCGGCAGCTGGCGCCGGGCGCCCGGGTGGTCTCGTTCGCGCTCCCGTTCGGGTCCATGCCGGAGCAGGCGGCGCTCGCCGTGCGCGGCTCCTCGCAGGGCGTGTCGTACCAGCACCGCGGGGTGTACCTGGTGGGCGCCAACCCGGCGCCGTCCCCGTTCTCCGCCTCCTTCGACGCGGCCGCGATCCCGCGCATCCGCTCCGAGGGCGCCAACGGCCAGGAGGCGGAGTACGGCTCCACGGCGTGGCTCGACAGGCTGGCCGCGAACCCCTCGTCCCGCTACACCTCGGACGGCGACCCGGCCACGGTGGCCTTCCCGAAGGCGGAGGAGTCCCGGCTCGCGCCCGCCTACCGCGCGCGGGCGCGGGCGTACTGAGCGGGCGTACCGGCAGGGCGCGCGCCGGAGGGCCCGACGGCGGCAAGGCGCGCGCCGCGGAGGGGCCCGACGGCGGCACGCGCCGGACGGGCCCGCCGGCCGTCCTCGCAGGGACGGGCGGCGGGGCGGCCCCACCGCCGGGCCGGGTCAGCAGCGGCCGGGGACGGGCGCGTCCGGCATCGGGCGGGCCTCCCGGCCCTCGCCCGGGCCTCGGCGGGCCTGGCCGAGTGCGTGGCCGGGATCCGGCTCCGCGGCCCGGGGCGTGCGATCCGCATGGCACCCGACGGCAGGGAGGCGCCCGCCGCGCCGTCACCCGCCTCCACCACGGCGCCGGTCACCCTGGACGAGGAGGAGATCGGCACGGTGTGGCTGGAACGCCCCGGCCCGCCCGGAGCCCTCGACGGCGTGCTGCTGGACCGGCTCGCCATGGCCGCCGCGGCGGTGGTCGAGAGGTACGGACCGGCCCGCACCACCATGGCCGACCCCGCCCTCGTCGAACTGGCCGTCAGCCCCGGCACCGACGAGGCGGCCAGAGCACGTGCCCTGCAGCTCCTGGGTTTCGCCGCCGGTCCTCCCCTGTGCGTCGCCGCCGTACGCTCGCGGCTTCCCCTCGACCGGGTCGCCGGCCTGCTCTGCCCGGCCCGCCCGGTGAAGGCGGCGGCCCTCGCCGACGTGGGCGTCGTCCTGGCCGCGGCCCTGGACGGGGCCCGGTTGCCGGCGGAGGTGCGCGCGGGCATCGGCGCCGCCGCCGGCCCCGACCGGTCCTGGCGTGAGGCGCGCACCGCCCTCCGCTTCACCACCTCGCGCGAACCCGTCGTCCGTTACGACGAGCTGGGCGCGCCGGCCCTCCTGGCCGAGGTGCCCCGGGACGCCGCACGGGGCAATGCCGACGTGGCCGCGCTCGCCCGGGTCGCCGGCGTCCCGGAGGCCCCGGAGGCCCCGGAGACCCTGGAGACCCTGGAGGCCTACTGCGCGGCCGGCTCCCTGCGCCGGGCCGCCGGCCTCCTCCACCTGCACCACAGGAGCGTCGCCCGCCGACTCGGACAGCTCGGGGAGACCCTGGGCGTCGACCTCGCCGCACCCACCGGACTGGTACGGGTCGGGCTCGCCCTCACCGCGTGGCGGCTGCTGAACGGCTGAGGAAGACCCGGGAGGTCGCCCAGGACCCGTCGCGGGGCGGCGCGGACGACGCCGGGCGCCGCCTCCGCCCCGCAGCGGCGTCCGGTCCGGATCGCCCTGCCGACCGCGAGGAGGCGCGGTCGCCGCCGAGGCGGCGCACGCCGGCCTCGCCGCCTCCGGGGCCGGTGGAGTCCCGGCCCGCGCACGGAGACCGGGCCCGCCCGGTGACGTCGTGCCGTGCCGGCGGCCACCACCGGTCCCCGTTCGGGTCCTCCCCGGGGACCGGCGGGGCGCGGCCCTCCTCCGCCCCGGCCCGGGCCCCGGTGGCCGACGCGGCGCCCACAGGCGCGCCGCGGGCGCGGGGAGGGGGTCCCCCGCCCTCAGGGCCGGGCGAGGAACTCCAGGATCCGGCGGTCGAGCTCGTCCGCGGGGTGCATCGGCAGCGTGTGGTGGGAGGTGCCGGCCAGCACGGCCGTCCGCGCGTGCGGCAGCAGCCGCCGGGCGCCCTCGACGACGCGGCCGGGGTCCTGGGCGCGGCTGCGCGCGGCGGCCAGGACGAGGGTGGGCGCGGTGAGGGTGCGCAGCCGCCCGGCCGGGGGGCGGCGCATGACGACGACGCTCCGGCGCCGCACGCCCGCCGCGCCGCGGGCGGTCAGCTCCAGCCAGTCCGGGTCGAGCGGGAGGCCGCCGGTCTCCCAGGTGTGGAAGGAGCGCACCCGCGCGGCGGTGGGCCGCAGCAGCGGCAGGGCCCGCAGCAGGTAGCGCGCCCGCATGCCGGTGAAGCACCGCGTGGGGTCGAGGAGGACCAGCCGGTCGACCCGTGCGGGGGCGTGCAGGGCGTACTGGAGGGCGGTCCAGGCGCCGTAGGAGTGGCCGCACAGGTGGGTGCGGTCCAGGCCCAGGCGGTCGAGGACCTCGCCGAGCCAGGCCGCCAGGTCGGCGGCGCCGCGCAGGGGGCGCCCCCGGTGCATGCTGCGGCCGACGTCGCCGACCAGGTCCACGGCGTGCACGCGGTGGACGCGGGCCAGGGCGCCGACGTTGGCGTACCAGACCGCCGAGGTGGCGCCGCCGCCGGGCAGCAGAACCAGCGGCGGACCGTCCTGCGGGCCGCAGACGAGGACGCGGGCGGTGCCGTACGCGGTGGGGGCGTCGACCGCCTCGAACGGCACGGGCCAGCGGGCGAGCAGGGCGTCGTAGGCGGCGGAGAACGCCTCGGCGTCGGCCGGGCTGCGGAAGGCCGGGGCGGCAGGGGCGGGGGCGGTTCCGGGCACGGGGGACCTCCGAGGGAGCGTTTACCTCACTGGCCGATCATCTCGTTCATCGAGACAATAGCCGTGCGGGCCGTCCCGCGGCAGGGTCCCGTGGCAGAGTGGCGCGGCAGACGGGCGGCGGACGGGAAGGGCAGCCGTGGAGGACACCGCGGACCGGCAGGCGCACGAGCACGGGCCGGAAGAGGGGCACGGGGGCGAGGGAGGGCGCGGGCGCGGAGGGGGGCACGGGCGGGCGCGGGGGCAGGAGCCCGGCCTGGAGCTGGTGCACCTGCTGCGCGGCATCACCGTGGAACTCGACCTGCTGGGCGCGGAGTTCGCCGCCCGGCACGGGCTCCACCCCACCGACCTGCGGGCCCTGATCCACCTGCTGGACGCCGACCGGGCGGGCACCGACGCGACACCCGGCCTGCTCGGCGAGCAGCTCGGGCTGAACTCGGCGTCCGTCACGGCGCTGGTGGACCGGCTGGAGCGGCAGGGGCACGTGCGCCGGGTCCGCGACACCCGCGACCGGCGGCGGGTGCTGCTCTCCGTCGAGGACCGGGCGGTCGCCCTCGGCTGGTCGTTCTTCGGACCGCTCATCCGCCGGGTGGTGGCGGCCGCGGGGTCCTACGACGAGGCGGAGCTGGACGCCGTCCGGCGCTTCCTCGTGGAGACGGCCGGAGCGGTCGCCGCGGAGCGGCGCCGGGCCGCGGAGCCGGACCCCGCGGAGGGCGGGTCCGCCGCGGGGTGAGGGTCCGCCGCGGGGCGGGGGGCGGCACCGGGCACTGCGGTCAGGTCCTCCTGCGGGACAGCGGCCGTACGGCCCGGCGGGACGGCGGCCGGGCGCGGACCCGGGGTCACGCCAGGAAGTCGTCGGCGGGGAGGAGCCCGGCGCGGCGCGCGAGCCAGCACAGAGCGGTGAGCCGCAGCGCCGGGAACGGCTCCGGGTCGTGCGGGCGCCAGCCCCGGTCGTGCAGCTCGTCGAGGAACCCGAGGAGGTAGTCGGAGAGGTGCCGGGCGTCGAGGGGGACGGCGTCGCGCACCGCGGCGGCGTGCTGGTCGACGGCGGCGAGCAGGCCCGGGTCCTCCTCCAGGCGGGACAGCTCGGGGCCGTAGGCGGCGGTCAGCCAGGCCAGCGGGTCCGGGATGGGGCTCTCGTGGGGCATCCGTCCACACTAATCACGCTTTCGGCACCCCAAACCCCCCGCGCGGGTGGTCCTTGTCACACCAGGGCGACCGCACCGGCGGGCCCGGTGCCGCCGGGCCCCGGGGCCGGGCGCGGACGGACCGCGCCGGGGCCGCCGGGGCCGCCGGGGCCGGCGGCTGCCACACCCTGCCGTCAGGCGCCCGCACCCCGGGCGGGCGGCGCGTACGTGTAGCCGACCCGGCGGACCGTCACGATGCTGTCGCGGTGGGCCGGTCCCAGCTTGCGGCGCAGCCGGGCGACGTGGACGTCCACGGTCCGGCCGTCGCCCACGTGCCCGTACCCCCACACGGCCGAGACCAGGTGGTCGCGGGTGTGGACCCGGTGGGGGTGCGCCGTGAGGTGGGCGAGGAGCTCGAACTCAAGGTACGTCAGGTCCAGCGGCACGCCGTCGACGTGGACGGTGCGCCGGTCGGTGTCGACGGCGACGCCCGGCCCGGGTCCCCGGTCCGGCTCCGGCAGGGGGTCGGGACCGGGAAGCGGCGCGGGCGGCGGGACGGCGGAGGCGGGGACCAGGACGAGGTAGCCGACCATCGGGACACCGGAGCGGTCGGCGGCGTACCGGGCGAGCAGCTGCTCGGGCAGTGCCGTGTCCGGCAGTGCGGCGAGCACGGTGGCGCCCTCGGGGAGCTGCAGGGGGAACGGCTGCGGGAGCTGCGGCGGGGACTGCGGCGCCGCGCCGGTCCGCGCGGCGTGCGGGGGCAGGGCCCGCAGGTGCGGGACGGGGGAGGATGCGGTGGGCGGGGTCGCCGGCAGGGTGGAGACGTTCGACATGGCGGGTTCGGGTCCTTCGCGCGAGAGGGCTGCTGGGCGGCGTCTGCGCGCGGTACGGACACGACGGCCCGACCCCGGAGGAGTCCGGGCGGTCAGGCGGAGGCGTGTCCGTGCGCGCCGGGCACGCGGGGACACGTCTGGTCGAAGTGGTGGCCCTGCCGGGACGGCCAGAACGGCTCGAGGTCGTGGCGACCCCGGGCTCCGTCCGTCGTGGTGCTGTCCATGCCCCCATTCAACCAGAAGGAGGGGCGTGCCCGCCGCCCCGGTGCCGGGCGCACCGCGGGCGCCGGACCGGTGGCGGCCGGTCCGGCGCCCGGGGGTCACGCGGCGTCAGCTCACCGGCGCCGCCGCGCCCTCGACGGCGTCAGCCCATCGACGGGGGCGGCGGCTCGGGCGCGGGCAGCGGCTGCGGCTCGGGCTCGGGGAGCGGCCCCGGCGAGGGGGGCGCGGGGACGGGCTCCGGCTCGGGTCCGGGGCCGGGCAGCGGCCCGGGGGCGGGCGGGACGGGACCCGGCGGTACGGGTCCGGGCGGCGGCGTGGGCTGCGGCGGCTCCGGTTCGGGACGGTCCGGGCCGGGGCGGAGCGGTTCGGGCTCGGGGACGGGAGGCACCGTGCCGGCGGCGGCCCGCCCGGCGGCGTCCCGTCCTCCCGGGGCTGGGCTGTGCATCGTCTCTCTCTCCTCCACTCGTCAGGCGGGGCGCGGCGGTCCGGCCGGCGCCGGTGGGCGCCCGGCCGGGCGGGGACCCCGGGCTCTGCGGGCCGCCGGGGGCCGGGGCACGGCGGTCCCGGGCGGCCGGTCGGCCGTGTCCGCCGCCTACCCGGGGGGCCGCCGCGTACCCGCGGCGCGCACCCGGGGCACCGGGGCACCGGGGCACCGAGGAGGGAGCCGGCGGGGCTGCGGGCGGCGGGGCCCCGGCGGCCGGCGTCGGGGCCGGGTGGCGCCGGGGCGGGACCGGGGCCACGGTGGAGGGATGAGCGAGGACCCCCGTCCGCCGGGCGCCGCACGGGCCGGGCAGTCCTCCGGCGCGCCCGCCGGGCGCTCCGGGGGCGCACCCGTCGGGTGGCCGCCGGACGTGCCGCCGCCGGGGGTGCCCGGGTGGGAGGCGGAGGCGGAGCGCTGGCTGTGGGGGCTGCTGCCGGCCCCCTACCGCCGGTACGGGGTCCTCCACCGGCAGCCGGTGCTCCTCGCGCGGCAGGTGCTCCTGCAGGTCGAGGCCGAGCTGGTGGCGCTGCGCAAGGGGTACCGCTCGGCCCGGGTGGACCTGGCCGGCCTGGGGACGGGGCCGGCGGTGGTCGAGGAGGCGCTGCGGCTGTACGAGGCGGAGGGGGCGCGGCTGGAGGAGCTGGCCCGGCAGGCGCGGGCGGTGACGGACGCACTGGTGCACGGCCTGCGCCGCCGGTCCGCGGCGGACGGGTGACGGGCGGCCGCCGACGGGTGCCGGACGGCCGCCGACGGAAGCCGGGCGGCCGCTGACGGCTGACGGCTGACGGCCGGGGAACGGGCCGGGCCGGCGCCCCTCCCCCGCACGCGGGAGGGGCGCCGGCCCGGGGCACCGGGGGCGCGGTCAGCGGATGGGCACACCGGCGAGGGTGCGGGCGATGACCAGGCGCTGGATCTCCGAGGTGCCCTCGAAAATCGTATAAATGGCCGCATCGCGGTGCATGCGCTCCACGGGGTACTCGCGGGTGAAGCCGTTGCCGCCGAGGATCTGCATGGCCTGGGCGGTCACCCACTTGGCGGTCTCACCGGCGTACAGCTTCGACATCGAGCCCTCGGCGGCCGTGAACGGCTTCCCGTTGGCCGCCATCCAGGAGGCGCGCCAGACCAGCAGCCGGGCCGCGTCGATGCGGGTGCGCATGTCGGCGAGGGTGAAGGCGATCCCCTGGTTGTCGATGATGGGGCGGCCGAACTGGACCCGGGTCCTCGCGTAGTCGAGGGCGACCTCGTAGGCGGCGCGGGCGATGCCGACGGCCTGGGCGCCGACGGCGGGGCGGGACGCCTCGAAGGTGGCCATGGCGGCGTTCCCGCCCCGCTTGCCGGCGGACTCGCCGCGGGAGGCGGCGGCGGCCCGCTCGCGGGCGCGGGCGAGGCGCTCGTCCAGCTTCTCCCTGCCGCCGAGCAGGCAGTGGCCGGGGACGCGCACGCCGTCGAGCACGACCTCGGCGGTGTGCGAGGCGCGGATGCCGTGCTTCCTGAACTTCTGGCCCTGGCTGAGGCCGGGGGTGCCCGGCGGGACCACGAAGGACGCCTGGCCGCGGGCGCCGAGGGAGGGGTCGACGGCGGCGACGACGACGTGGACCCCGGCGATGCCGCCGTTGGTGGCCCAGGTCTTGGTGCCGTTGATCACCCACTCGTCCTTGGCCTCGTCGTACACGGCGCGGGTGCGCATGGCGGAGACGTCGGAGCCGGCGTCGGGCTCGGAGGAGCAGAAGGCGGCGACCCTGACGTCGTCGGGGGTGCCGAACATCTGCGGGACCCAGGTGCCGATCTGCTCCTCGGTGCCGTTGGCGAGGACGCTGACGGCGGCGAGGGTGGTGCCGACGATGGCGAGGCCGATGCCCGCGTCGCCCCAGAACAGCTCCTCCATGGCGACCGGGATGCCGAGGCCGGTGGGGTCGAAGTACTGCTGGGCGTAGAAGTCGAGGGAGTAGATGCCGAGTTTGGCGGCCTCCTGGATGACCGGCCAGGGGGTCTCCTCGCGCTCGTCCCACTCGGCCGCGGCCGGACGGACGACGTCGGCGGCGAAGCCGTGCAGCCAGTCGCGGACGGCGGCCTGGTCGTCGTTGAGTTCGAACGTGAAGGTCATCGGTCTCTCCGGTGGGGTCCGCGGAACGCGCGCGCCTTGGTGTTACCTCGGGTAACCTCGTACGAAGTCTGTTACCGATCAGTAGTGGATGTCAACGCCCACCGGGCGCGACCAGGGAGGAGCGGCGCCATGGCGGGCGACGGAACGGCGGCACCAGCGGGAGCCGCGGGCGGGCCGGGGCAGCGGAGGAAGGAACTGCTGGACGCGGCCGACCGGGTCATCCGCCGGGACGGCCCGCGCGCCAGCATGAACGCCATCGCCGCCGAGGCCGGCATCACCAAGCCGATCCTGTACCGGCACTTCACCGACCGGCAGGGGCTCTTCGCCGCCCTGGCGGAGCGCCACACCGCCGGGCTGCTGAGCGCCATGCGGTCCGCCCTGGCGCTGCCGCTGGAGCGCCGCGACCTGGTCGAGGCGGTGCTGGACACCTACCTGGCCGCGATCGAGGCCCGGCCGCAGGTGTACCGCTTCCTCACCCACCCCGAGGCGGCCGACGGCCTGGGCCCGGGCCGCCCGCTGGCGCCGGCGCTGCAGAAGATCGCGGACGAGATCGCCGCGTCCGTCCGCCGCCACGTCGACCTGGGGGCGCAGGCGGACCTGCTCTCCGAGACCTGGGGGCGCGGCATCACCGGGATGGTGCTGGCGGCGGGCGACTGGTGGCTGGCGGAGCGGCCCTGCCCGCGCGAGGAGATGGTCCGGGCCCTCGCCGACCTCCTGTGGGGGCGGCTGGCGGCGGCCGGGCAGCGGCCGGTGGCGGCGACCGGGACCGCCTCCCGGGAGCGGGAGCCGGAGGAGTAGGACAGGACCCGCGGAGGGCCCGCGGAACGGCGGCGGCAGGGCCGCGGGGCCGGCGGGCCGGGGGGCCTCGGGGCCGGGGGCGCTGCCGGGGCCCGGGACAGGACGGGGACGGGGGCCGGGCGTCAGCGGCCGGGGGCGGCGCCCTGCGCCGCCAGCGCCTCGCGCACCCTGCCCTTGGCCAGGCGGATGCGGGTCTTCGCCGTGCCCAGGGGGATGTGCTCGCGCTCCGAGACCTCGCGCGCGGTCATCAGGTAGAGGCCGGCCATCACCAGGGCCCGCCGCTGCTCGCAGGGCAGCGCCGCCAGGGCCGCCCGGCAGCGGCGGGCGGACTCGCGGGCCAGCGCCTGGTCCTCGGAGCTCTCCGCGGCCCCTCCGTCGAGCGCGGCCACGACGTCCGGGTCCACCGGCACGGTGCGGCAGCGGGTGCGGACGGCGTCGACCGCCAGGTTGTGGGCGATGGCGGTGACCCAGCGGCGCACGCTCCCCCGGTCGGGGTCGTAGGCCCGGGCGTTCCGCAGCGCGTGCTCGTAGGTCTGCTGGACCACGTCCTCGGCGGTCCGCGGATTGCGCAGGACGGCGGTCGCGGCGCCGAGGATCCCCCGCTGGAAGCGGTGGACGAAGGCGGCGGCCAGTTCCGGGTCGCGCGCTGCGAGCCCTGCGAGCAGGGCCTCGTCCGGCAGCCGCCCGGCCGCCTCGGCGGCCGGGGCCGCCGCGGGGTTCCGGGACGCTGCGCTCCTCAGCACTGACGCCTCCTCGGTGCGGCGGCGGGAAAGGTCAAGCTTTCTTAAAGCGTGTCATAAAGCAACCAATCAGACAAATCCATTTGGCGGTCCGGGACGTACATCTCTGCGGGGAGGTCGACCACAGGGTCGGAGCACCTCCCTCCCGAGCCGAAGAAGGGAAACGCACCATGAGCGTCTTCGGAGGACCGTTCGGTGGTGGACACGGCAGGCGCTGCCGCCGTGACTGGGACGACGACGACTGGGGCGGCTGGGGCGGCTACGGCCACCGCCGGTTCCGCAGGTTCCGCCGCTTCCACCGGCGCTACTACTACTAGGAGCAGCGCTTCACAGTGATCCTCACCGCGGGGGCCGGCCCGAGCGCCGGCCCCCGCCCCACTGCAGGGGGCGCCCCCGCCCCGCCGCAGAGAGCGCAGGGACTGCAGGGCACAGGGACTGCAGCGACTGCCGAGGCGCAGCCCGGAGGTGCACGTGACCGAGGAGCCGAACGGCGCGACAGCGGCACAACTGGCCGCGGGGCGGCCGCCCGGGGCGGGCGGCGCCGGCCCGCAGGGCCCTGACCGGGCCCCCGTGGCCCTGGCCCCCGCCCTCCCCTTCCGCGAGATCTTCCGCCGCTTCCGGCCGTGGGTGCACCCCGACCGGTGGTGGCTGCCGGTGTGCGTCGTGCTGCTGGTGGCGGGCTCGGCCGGCGAGGTCGTGTCGGTGTGGCTGTTCAAGGACCTGGTCGACGACGTCCTCATCCCCCGCCGCTTCTCCGCCTTCTGGCCGCTCGCCGCGGCCATGATCGGCACCGCCGCCCTCGGGGCGCTGCTGGCGTACCTGGGCCAGTACGCGGCCACCCGGGTCGCCGAGCGGTTCCTGCTGCGGCTGCGGACCGCCGTCGTCGAGCACCTGCACACGCTGCCGCCCGACACGCTGCGCCGCCGCTGGCACGGCGACGTGGTGGCCCGGCTGACCACCGACATCGACCAGATCGAGCAGCTGGTCGCCTCCGGGGTGATCCAGGCGGCGACGGCCCTGATCAGCCTGGTCTTCTTCGCGGGCGCGGCCTTCCTCCTCAGCTGGCCGCTGGCGCTGGCGGCGTTCGCCGCCGCGCCCCTGTTCTGGTTCACCGCACGCCGCTTCGGCGCCCGCATCCAGCGGCTCTCCCGGGAGGCGCGCCGCTGCGAGGGCGGGGTCACCGCGGTGGTGGAGGAGAGCCTCGCGAACTCCGCGCTGGCCCACGCCTACAACCAGCAGGGCCGCGAGGTGGAGCGGGTGCGGCGGCAGGGACGGGCCCTGATGGACGCCGACCTCGCCACCGCCCGCACCGCCCTGGCCTACCCGGCACTGCTGAACGTCCTGGAGGTGGTCGGCGGCCTCTTCGTCGTCGGGCTCGGCGCCTTCGAGCTCACCCGCGACGCCCTCACCATCGGCGGACTGCTCGCCTTCGCGGCCTTCCTCACCCAGCTCTTCGGACCCGCGCAGGAGCTCTCGGGCCTGGTCGCCTCCTTCGGCGCGGCGGGGGCCGGCGCCGAGCGCGTCGCCGAACTGCTGACGACCGAGCCGCCCGTGAGGGACCGGCCCGGCGCCCGGCCCCTGACCGGGGTCCGCGGCCGGCTGTCCTGCGAGGGGGTGCGGGCGTCCTACCCGGGACGGCGCGACCGGCCGGCCCTGCGGCACGTCACCTTCGACGTCGCCCCCGGCCAGGTCCTCGGCGTGACCGGTCCGAGCGGCGGCGGCAAGTCCACCCTGGCCAAGCTCCTGGTGCGGTTCATGGAGCCCGAGCGCGGCACCGTCCGCGTGGACGGCACCGACCTGCGGGACGCCACCGCGGTCTCCGTGCGGGACGCGGTCACCCTGCTCCCGCAGGAGCCGCAGATGTTCCACGCGTCCGTCCGGGACAACATCGCCTACGGGCGCCCGGGCGCGACCGCGGAGGAGGTGGAGCGGGCCGCGGCCGACGCGGACGCGGACGCCTTCGTCAGGGCCCTGCCGCAGGGCTACGACACCGTCCTCGGGGAGGACGGCCTGCAGCTGTCCGGCGGCCAGGCCCGGCGGATCGCCGTGGCCCGGGCCTTCCTGCGCGGCACGCCCGTCCTGGTGCTGGACGAGCCGACCGCCGGGCTGGACGCACAGGCCGCCGCGCGGGTGGTGGAGCCGCTGCACCGCCTGATGGCGGGGCGCACCACCGTCCTGATCACGCACGACCCGGCCCTGCTGCGGCACGCCGACGCGGTCCTGGAGATCTCCGCGGACGGCGTCGGCCACGGCGTGCGGCCGGCGGACCGCCTGGGGAGCGCCGGCACCGCCTGAGCCCGCCCGAGCGGCCGCCCGCCCGAGCCTGCCGGGCCGGGAGTCCCGGCCCCCTCGGCCCGGTTCCGCCCCCGGCCGCCCCGGCCGGGGGCTCCCGGCGCGCCGCCGCCAGGGGCCCCGGCGCCCCGCCCGGGCGGGACCGCACCCGCTCGGCGGGGCATGGCGCCCCGCGCAGCGGGCACCCGGTCGGGGACGAGCGGCGGAAGGCGGCCATGGGCGAGGATCCGGGCAGTACCGGCCCCGAGCGGGCCCCCGGCCCGCGGCACGGCCGCGACGAGACGCCCGAGGAGCGGGCGGACCGCCGCTGGGCCGAGCTGCTCCAGGAGGTCAGGGTCGCCCAGACGGGCGTGCAGATCCTGCTCGGCTTCCTGCTGAGCGTGGCCTTCACGCCCCGCTTCGCCCGGCTGGGCGACTTCGACCGCCGGGTCTACCTGGTCACCGTGGTGCTGGGGGCGACGGCGACCGGGGCGCTGATCGCGCCGGTCTCCTTCCACCGGATGCTCAGCGGGCGGCGGCTGAAGCCGGAGCTGGTGCAGATGGCCGCCCGGCTGACCGGGCTCGGCGTGGTGCTGCTGGCCCTCACCGTGGGCTCCTCGCTGCTGCTCCTGCTGCACGTCGCGACGGGCCGGGCGGCCGCGGTGTGGACCACGGCGGCGGTGATGGTCTGGTTCGCGGTCTGCTGGCTGCTGGTCCCGTACTGGATCCGCCGGCGCGGCGAGCGGCCGGAGAGCCGGCGGCCGCCCGGGGAGTGAGCCCTTGCCGGGGGGGAGCCGGGGGTGCGCGGCCGCCGCCCGGCTCCCGGCGGGGGGGGGGGGGGCCCCCCGCCCCCCCCCCCCCCCCCCCCCCCCCCCCCCCCCCCCCCCCCCGGCGGCGGCGGGGGCCCGGGCGGGGGCGGGCGCGGGGGGGGGGGGGGCGGGGGGGGGCCGCCCCCGCCCCCGGCCCGGGGGGGGCGGGGCCCGGCCCGGGCGCCGGGGCCCGCCACGCCGGGAGCGGGCGGTCAGAGCAGGCCGTCCCACATCTGCTCGACGACGACCGCCCACCAGTGCTCCGGGTCCTGGAAGACGGTGGGGTCGAGGGCGGCGAGGTCCCGCTGCAGGGCGTCGACGGCGGTGGCGGCCGCGTACGGGTCGAGACCGCGCAGGGCGGGGCGCCGCTCCGCGAGGAGGGCGAGGCAGCGGACGTACGCGGACAGGTCGGCGTTCAGGTAGCGGCCGGTGCCGTTGTCGGGGTCGACGGCCCAGACCCGTCCGGTGCCCGCCCCCGTGCCGGTGCCGCCGTCGCCGCACTGGACGGCGACCAGGGCGTGTCCGTCGGTGCCGAGCAGCACGTACGCGGCGAGCAGGGCGCGGGTGTGTTCGGGGACCCGGGCCCCGCGGCCGGCGGCGGCCAGGTGGGAGGCGACGTCGGCCAGGCCGGGCAGGACCTCGAAGAAGCCCTCGACGCGGACCGGCAGGCCGGCCCAGACCAGGGTGTGGCGGGCCGGCTCGGGCAGCGGCGAGGCGGCCGTGTCGTCGGCGTCGGCGCGGTGCACGCCCTCGGCGCCGAACAGCCCGGCGAGGCGGCGGCCGAGGGCGGCGTCCCGCTCGGGCCCGGCGGCGGGGACGTCGCGGGGGAACGGCACCCGGTTGGGGCGCGGCGGGACCGGGCGGCCGGCGCTGCGGAAGACCTCCTCGGTGGCGTCGGCCAGGGCGCGGACGGCGGCGGCGCGGCGGTCGTAGCGCGGGCCGTAGTCGTGGCTGTAGGAGAACGACGCGGCGGGCAGTTCGGCGAGCAGCGCGGCGGCGCAGTAGCCGCCGGGCAGCTCGCACGGGCGCAGGTCGGTGTGGACGGCCAGCACGTCGTCCGGGCGGACGCCCTGCCGCCGGAGCTCGCGCCAGGCGGCGACCTCGGGGTGGCCGGTGCCGGGGGCGGACATCCGGAAGAGGCTCCGCTCCTCGCCCGCGGCGTCACGGTAGGTGAGGACGGCGGTGGCGCCCGGGCCGACGGCCGGCGGCAGGGCGGGGTCGTACGTGCCGGCGCCGAGCTTGTCCCGGTAGAGCCGGACGACCTCCTCGACGGGCACGGACGGCCAGTGGGTCAGCTCCCCGGTCCCCCGGTCGACGACCGCGCACGCCGAGCCGATCTCGGCCGGGGCGCGCCGTGCGCCGGGGGCGGCGTCCGCCGGGGCCTCCTGCGGCTCGGCCCACAGCACCCAGCCCAGGTCGAACTCGTGCACGCCGATGCGGCGCCACCGCTCCTCGGGTCGGTCGCCGTTGATCCAGCGGTGGGCCGCCTCGATCGCCTGCTCACGGGTCGTCACGCGGGTCGCTCTCCTTCGGAGCCGGAGGGGGGTTCCACAGTAGCGGCGGCCCGGGCCCGCCCCGGGGCGGGGAGGTGCAGCCGCAGGGCGCCGAGGCCGGCGGCGTCGGCGACCAGCAGCACCCCGTCCGGGGTGACGTCGGCGCCGCCGAGCGGTCCGGCGGAGAGGAAGAGGCCGGACGGGCCGCCGCCCTCGCGCGGCCACAGGCGCACGTAGTCCCCGCCGGTGCCGAGCCGCACCGGGCACGCCTCGCGCCGCTCCTCCGGCAGGGGGGCCAGCTGCTCGGGAGCGGCCTCCACGGGCTCCCCGGTGAGGGCGTCGTGGACGCTCAGCGGGGGCTCCGCCCCGGGGACGTGGGCGGCCGCGACCACCGTGCCGTCGGGCGTGACGGCCGCGGTGAGGGCGGTGACGCCCGGCAGCGGCCGGGTCCACAGGGTCCGCCACGGCAGTCCGGGGCCGAGGTCGGGGGCGGGCAGGCCGTCGCGGTGGCAGGCGTGCTCCAGCAGGGCGGCCCGCAGCACCGGACCGGCCTCGTGGCGGGTGAACAGCGGCGCCAGCCGCAGCCAGGTGCGGGCGAGCGGCGGCAGGTCGGCGCCGGAGGCGGCGAGGTGCCCGACGGCGGCGCGCAGCCGCACCTGGTCGGCGTGGAGCAGGAAGCCGGGGTCGTCCAGCAGCTCGGGCAGGACGCCGCCCTCCAGGGCGTGCCCGGCCAGCTGCCCGCGCACGTACGGCGCGGCGCGCTCCCAGCGGCCGGGCCCCGCGCCGGCCTCCGCGCCGGGGACGGCCGCGAGGAGGGCGGCCGCGATGCGGCGCTGGACCTCGCGGACGGCGCCCCCGAAGCGCTCGCGGACCTCCGCGGCGACGGCGGGGTGGACGATGCGCACGGCGGGGTCGCCGTCGTCCCCGACGGGCTCGACGAACGGCATCAGCAGGAGCCGGCCGCCGGCCAGGGCGGGCCCCAGGTCCCTCCCGGCGACGGCGGAGGCCAGCGGCGCCCACAGCGCCAGGGGCAGCGGCGCGCCGGGTGCGGCCAGGGCGAGCGGGGCGAGCAGGCGGCGCAGGGTCAGCTCGTCCGTGCCGCAGCGCCCGGCGTGGAGGTCGAGGGCGTCGCCGACGCCCTGCGGCAGCGGGACGCCGCCCCCGGGGACGGCCAGCGCCGACCGGGCGGCCAGCCGCACCGCCAGGGGGCTCCCGGCGGCCCGCGCCACCCGGTCGGGGCCGTCCCCGGGGCCGCCGAGGGCGTGCTCGGCCTGGAGCCGCAGTCCGGCCGGGTCGGCCCACGGCTCCTCGTCGAGGTCGACGACGAGGAGCTCCGCGGCGGGCAGCCGGTCCGCCAGCCACCGGGCCTGTTCGCGCGGCACGTCGGCGAGGAGCCGGACCCCGGGGGACTCCGCCAGCGGCAGCAGCACCTCGGCGGCGACCCGGGGGGGTTCGCCGGGCAGCGGCAGCACCCCCGCCCGGTCGGTGTCCGCGACGACGACCTCCGCGGGCCGCCCGCGCGGCTCCGCCAGCAGGCGGAGCGCCTCGGCGGTGCGCCCGGCGGAGGGGGCGAGCTCGTCGGCGACCGCCCACAGGAGCTGGCCGGCGGTGAGGCCCGCCGCGTCGAACACCAGGGGCTCGGGCAGGTCGCCCGCCGGCACGGTGGACGGGTCCAGGACGGCGGTGTCGATCCGCTTCCGGTACTCCGGGTCGCAGAGCATCAGGAACCCGTCGAGCAGGCGCGTGCGGCCGCTGCCCGGGCCCCCGGTGAGCAGGACGGTCCGGGGCGCGCCGTCGGCCCGGGAGCGCCAGGCGGCCAGGGCGCGCAGCGCGGCGGCCCGCCCGCCGAGGTGCGGGTGGGGCCGGTGGGTGGTCGGGCCGGTCACGCGGGTGGCCTCCAGACGGGACGGTGCAGCCGCGGGCCGGGACGCCCGCCCGGCGCGGCCGGGCGCGGGGGCCCCGGGGGGCCGGGCGGGTGCGGGTGCGGATACGGGTGCAGGTGCGGGTGCGGGTGCGTCACTTCTCGTCGCCCCACAGGGCGGGGTCGAGGTCCTGCCGCTCGTGCAGGAAGGTGTGCCAGCAGCCGTCGGCGGCCTCGGCGTCCAGCGCGCGCAGCCAGTGGTCGAGCTGGTCCGCGACGTACCGGCGGTTGACCTGGCGGACGGTGCGGCCCGGCTCGCAGACCAGGCGCAGCATGGCGCAGAAGGCCGGCAGCGCGTCGGCGGCGTGCTCGGTGTCGCCGTCGAGGTCCTCCAGCAGCACCCGGCCCGTGGAGCCGTCCAGCAGCAGGTCGCCGCCCAGCCACCGGCCGATCCGGTACAGGACGCGGACGCCGCCGCTGCCGTCGGGCTCGCGGTCCCACTCCTCCAGGCCCTCCTCGGGCAGGTGGCCGGTCCACAGCGTGCCCCGGCCGGAGGCGAGCGGCATGCCCGTGCCGGTCAGGAACGCCCGCGCCCCCGGGTCCGCGAGTCCGTCGGGGAGGTCGTCCGCGGCGGGCCGCCACAGTCCGGCGAAGGGCGCGGCCAGCCACCGCGGGTCGGGCGGGACGGCGGCGGCCGGCAGGTCCTCCAGGGCCTCGGAGACGAGCGGTTCGACGAAGGGGGTGCGGGCCCAGCCGGGCGCCTCCTCGTCCACCGGGGCCGCCAGCCCGATCCGGAAGATCCCGTCGGCGCCGGCCAGCACCAGGTCGCCGCCGCGGCGCACGCCGCCGGTGACCTCGAAGGGGAAGCGGGGGGCGGCCACCCTGCCGGCGGCCCGCAGCCGTCCGTCGGACCAGGTCAGCCGCTCCCAGCCGTCGTCGGCGGGCCGGACGGGTGCGGCCTCGGCCGAGCCGGCGGTGCGCCGGTACGGGCCGCCCAGCCGCTCACCCGTGGCGAGGTCGAAGACGTACTCGGTGCGGGCCCGCACGGCGCCCGTGTCCACGTCCTCGTCCGGGACGTCCGGGTCGCGGCTGACCACGACCTGCCGCCCGTCCCCGTCCAGCACGGCGGGCAGGACCGCCTCGACCGGGCCCGGCACCGGGCGGGCGTCCGCCGAGCGGCCCGCCGGCAGCCAGTGCGCCCACACGGTGCGCCACGGCAGGCCGGCCCCGTCGGCGAGCCGGGCCGCGAGGTCCGCGGCGCCCTGGCACACCAGCCGGTGGTGGAGCGCGGCCAGCCACTCGCCGTGCCGGTCGCGGCCGGGGCGCACGCCGAGCAGGTCGAGGTAGTGGACGTCGGCCGCGAGGGAGTTGTGGGGCACGCCGTCCGGCCAGGCCAGCGGCAGTGCGTCCACCAGCTCGGCCCGGTCGGCCGCCGCGAGGAAGCCGGGGCTGCCGATGAGGTCCGGCAGGTCGGCCGGGTCGAAGGTGCGCTCCGCCCGCGGGTCCGGGGCGTGCCGCGGCGGACCGGCGGGCGCCGGGAGGTCCACCGCGGTCGTCGTGGCGGACGGGGCCGCCCGGAGCGAGGCGTCCGCCTCCAGGGCGACCCACCCCGCGGGCCCGCCGCGGCGGGCCAGGTGGCGCACCACGCGGTCGAGGACCGCCTGCGGCGCCGCCGACCCCCGGTACGCACCGGCCAGGTGGACGTCCAGCAGCACCAGGCCGGGCACCGCGGAGGCCCCGTCGAGCAGGTCGCGGAACGTCCCGCGCGGCCGGACGCCGCGCGGGAGGGCGCCGAGCGCCTCCAGGACGGCCGCGGCGACGTCGTCGACGTCGCGGCCCGCGCACTCCACCACGGCGGTTCCGGGCAGCGCGGCCAGCACCCGCCGCAGCACGCCGCTCTTCCCGGCCCCGCGGGCGCCCCGCAGCACCAGCAGCCGTCCGTGCGGCCCGTCGGCGGCCCAGCGGCCCACCGCGCGCTCCGCCGCGGTGCGGTCCCCCGGGTCCGTCCCGTCGTCAGTCCTCGTCACAGCCGTCTTTCCTCGGTGTCCGTCCTGCGGGGGGGGTCAGAGCTGGCCGGCCTGCGCCATGCGCGCCCAGATCGTCCCCAGCCGGTTCAGGTCGCGCTGCGCGTCCTCGGTCATGTCGGCCGCGCTCTGCGCGGGATCGCCGTCGCCGGTCTGCACCCCCTTCCGGTAGCCCACACCGTAGTCGACCGGCACTCCGGGCAGCCGTTCCGCGATGTAGCGCGAGCAGCCGGCATGGCCCGGCTTGCTGCCGCAGGGCTCGCGCTCCGTGTACAGGCTGGCGACCGTGTAGCCGCCGGCCTCCTGGCGTGCGTTGAGGCGGTCCATCCAGCGGCCGAGGTGAGGCTCGGAGTGCTCGGGGCGCCGGCCCGCCTGGTTGGCGGGGATGGAGCTGTCGACGACGTACCGGTGGTTGCCGTCGGGGTCGACGACCTCGATCACCGCGAAGTTCTTGCCCGAGAAGTCCGGCCGGTGGTCGCCGCGGCCGGGCCCGGCGGCGAGGGCGTACACCGCGTCGCGGTCGCCGAAGCGGCCGTCCTCGACCAGGTGCTCGCGCACCAGGTGGGCCGGGGCGGGCGCGTCGCCGCCGGACGGCGGGCCAGCGGTCCGGAAGTCCTGGCTCGCGTGGTAGGCGACGCCGCGCGAGGCGGTGTCGGTGAGCGCGGCGTCGTCGTTCCTCTGCTTCTTGCGCTCCCGCGGCGACAGGTCGCTGCGGTCGGCGTCGTCGTCGTACGCGTACGGCCTGTCGGCGCGCTCGGGGCTGGCGCCGACGGCGTGGGCCTGGTGGAAGCCGAGGCTGAGGCGGCCCAGGGAGGCCACCACGGCGCCCTGCTGACCGCGGGTCAGACCGTCGAAGCCGGGGAGCCGGTCGGCCAGTTCCCGCTTGTCGAAGCCGAGCTGCGGCGGGTCGCTGTGGGCCCGGCCCGCCGCCTCGTGGAGGACGGCGGCGACCGTGCCGTCGTCGAGGTGGCTCTCGAGGAAGCCGTGCGCCACCTCGGTGTTGGTCTGGGTGAACTCGTTGGTCCCGCGGGCGTGCTGCTGGGTCGCGTCCGGCAGCACGCCGTAGTGGGTGTGGTCGGCGTCCTGGCGCCGGTCGTAGTCGGTGGAGCCCTTGGACCGCCGCTCGGCCCCGTCCTCGGGGGTGCCGTCGGAGTCCTGCGGGGAGCCGGGCCCGTCGTGGCCGCCGGCGGCGTGGCCGCCCGCGGTGTGCCCGGATCCGGCGGCGGCGCCCGGGGCTCCCCCCGTCCCCGCGTCGGGGCCGTCCGTCCTGCGCCGCTTGGGATCGTGCCCCCCGGGCGTCCCGTCGTCCTCCTCACGGTCGTGCTTGCCCGCGGGGTCGGCGGGGCGGCGGCCGCCGTCGGCGGCGGGGCGGTCCGGCGGGATCGGGCGGCGGTCGGGGTCGAGGGGGACGGCGAAGACGCCGTGGTCGCCGCTGTGCAGGGGCTTGTCGCCGCGGGCCCCGGTCTGGTTGTCGAGGTAGGTGATGCGGCCGTCGTGGTTGACGACGTTCCAGGCGTGGGCGCGGCCGTGGGCGTCCTGGGTGACGACGACGGCCTGGGAGCCGTGCCCGGCCCGGCGGAGCCGGTCCTCCAGCCGGTGGAAGGCCTGGTCGCCGTCGCCCAGGTCCTGGAAGGGCGCGCCGAGCCGCCGCTCGGCGCGGTCGCGTCCGCCGTGCTCGCCGTCCGGACTGCCGTCGTCGGTGCGCGCGGCGGCAACGGTGGGGTTCCCGCTGTAGGTGTCGGCACTGGAGAGCGCGACGTCCAGGCAGTTGTTGTCGCGGCCGGGCGAGCGGTGGCCGTCGCCGTTGACCGCGCCGGGCCAGTCGCCGTACGGGTCGGGGTGGCGCCGGGGGGTGCCGTCCGGATGGCGCGGGATGCGGCTCTCCAGCTCCTGCTGGTGGTGCTCCTCGACGCGGGCCAGGCCGCCGGGGGTGTCGTAGGGGCGGTCGGCCGACAGGGGGCGCCGGTGGTCGGGCATGCCGGGCGCGTCGGGCGCGGGCCGGGGGTCCGCGTGCCCCGCGGCACCGGGCCGGACGCCGCCGGGCACGGGGACGGGGACGGCGGCGGGGGTGTCGTGCCTCGCGCCGGGGTCCTGCGGGCCGCCGTGCCGGGTGCGGTCGTCGGCCGCCGGGCGGTCGGGCGCGGCGTCCGGACGGCGGGCGGGGCCGTCGGCCCCGTCCCCGCGGCCGGGCGTGTGCGGCCGGTCCGGGGTGTGGGGCCGGTCGGGCGTGGGGGGCCGGTCGGCCGGGCGTGCGGCGGCGGGCCCGGTGCGGGGGTCGGGGCTCGGACCGGGGCGGGGGTCGGTGGGCCGCAGGCCCGTACCGGCCGGGGACGGGCCGCTGTCCCGCCGGCCGGGCACGTCGGGGCTGCCGTCGGCAGGACGGGGCCCGCCCTGGCCCGGCACGGACGGACCGCCGGGGCGGTGGGTGGCGGGCGTGCCGGAGGAGGCGCCGGAAGCGGAAGCGCCGGAGGCAGGACCGCCGGTGGCGGGCGCGGCGGAGTGGGGGGCACCGGCGGACGGGGCGACCGGTCCCCCGGCGGGCTGCTGGGCGCCGGGCTGCTGCGTGGCCGGCTGGTCGGTGGTGCCGTCGGGGGCGGGCGCGTGGACCGGGGGTGCGTCGGCGACGGCGGTGGAGGCGGTCTGGACGGTGGTGGGGCGGTAGGGGCCGTCCGACGCGTCGGAGGGATCGGCGGAGGAGGCGTGCGGGACGGCCGCTCCGGCGTGCGGCAGCGCTCCGGCGGGGTCGGTCCCGTCGGCGTGGTCCCGCTGCGGCGCCGCGTCGGACCGGACGTCGGCGGGCTCATGGCGCTGCAGGGGCACGTCCGCGCCGGGGTCGGGCACGCGGTGGCTGTGGACGGGGCCCGGGTCCTGCCCGCCCTGCCCGCCCTGCCCGCCCTGCCCGCCCTGGCCGTCCTGCCCGTCCGCGTGGTCGGGCGTGGCGGACGTGTCGCCGCCGACGTGCAGCGGACCGTCGGAGGCGGCCGGACGCACGTCCCCGTCGTGGGAGGGGACGGGCGAGGGCGTCTCGTCGGTGTGCACCCGCCCGGGCAGGGGGTCGGGGACGGGACGGCCGTCGGGGGCGGGAGACGACGGGACCGCGGTGCGGTCGTCGAGGGCCGGGGGCGGCGAGGATGCCGTGCGGTCGTCGGAGCGGTGGTCCGGCCCCGGGCCGGCTGCGGCCGGCCCCGGGTCGCGGGACGGCCCGCCGTCCACCCCGGCGTGGGGCAGCGGCGCGGCCTCGGCGCCTACCGGACCGTGCCGCCCGTCCGTCCCGGCGTGGACCGGCGACGGCTGCCCGTCCCCGCCCGCGTGCGGCAGGGACCCCGACGGGTCCCCGGCACCCGCAGCACCACCGGCACCCGCCTGATGACCGCCACCCGCCGGAACCGCACCCGCCGCATCGGTCCCCGCATGGGCCGGGGCGGGGTCCGGGGCGGGGTGGGGGCCGCCGCCGTGCGGGGGCGCGCCCGCGCCGCCGGAGGACGGCGTGTGCGAGGGCGTCTGCGCGCCCGCGCCGCCCGAGGACGCGTGGTCAGGCGCGGGGGCCGGAGTCGGGTCCGGCGCGAGGGCGGGCGCGGGGGCGGGGTCGGAGGCCAGCCGGGTGCCGAACGGGTCGAGCGGGGGCGTGTCGTGGCCGGGACGGCCGGTCCCGCCGTGGTCGCCGGGAGCGCCGGGAGCGCCGCCGGTGGTGGTCCCGCCGCTCACGGACTGGTGCCCGCCACCCGCGCCCCCGTCGGCGGGCGACGGGTGCGGTGCGTCGCCGGACGGGGCCGGGACGGGGGAGCCCGGCGTGGTGGAGCCGGACGGGCCGTCGGTCCCGGGCGCCCCCGCACGGTCGCCCGTGTGCGGGGCGCCCGGGGAGCCGGGCCGCCCCGGGCTTCCGTCGCCGCCCTGGTTCCCCGCGCTGTCGCTGCGGGTGCCGTCGCTGCGGGTGCCGTCGCTGCCGGCGCCGTCGCTGCCGGCGCCGTCACTGCCGTCACCCGCCGGACTGTCGCTGTTCGTGCTGTCGCTGCCCGTGCCGTGGTCCGCCCCGCCGTCCCCGTGGCCGGCCATGGTCTCCGCGTGGTGCCGTGCGGCACCGCCGGCCCGCGAGCCGAGCCCGTCCCGCAGCGACTCTCCGAAGGTCTGCTGCCAGTTCTTGGCGGACTCCTTGCCCTCCTCCCAGCCCTTGTCGGCGGTACGCCCCAGGTCGTAGCCGCTCCGGGCGCCGAAGCCCTGGTCGACGGTCTGGGCGATGAGGTCCGAGAGCATCGCCTGGACGGCGGAGACGACCGGGTCCTTGAGCGTCTCGATGATCGCCTCGATCAGGGCTTCCCGGAGCTCCTTCAGCAGCCGGCGCACGATCATCCTCGTGGCCTGCGTGGCGCCGAGGGCACCGACCTCGGACAGGCCCAGGGTGAACGGCGCCGCCGCCTGCGCGGCGATGATCTCCGCCGCCAGGATCACCAGCTGCGCGATGACGGCGATCTTGCAGGCGACGACGATCACCGCCGCCGCGTCGAAGGCCGCCGCGATCAGCCGCGCCGCCGAGGAGGCGTCCGCGAGGTACCCGTCCCCGCCGGTCGAGAACCTGTCGAAGGCCTTCCCGAACGCGTCGATCGAGTCGCCGCTGTTCGCCGACCGGACGCTGTTCGCGGCCGCCAGGGCGCGGTGGTTGAGGTCGTCGACCTCGTCGGCGAAGTCGCGCCACACCTGGGCGCACTCGCGCAGCTTGTCCTCGTCCGCCTTCGGCCAGTCGAAGCCGAGCATCTCCAGGACCCACTCGAGGCTGTCCGGCAGCATCAGCGACACGAGCTCAACTCCCCCGTACGGCCGCCCCGCGCCGTCTCCCGGCGCAGGGGCGGAACATCAGATCAGTGGCGCGACGTCGGAGGACGTCGTCAGAAGGCGGGGTGGTGCAGGCGGCCGACCTCGCCGCCCAGCTCCTCCGCCCGGCCGCGCAGAGCGGCCAGCCGGCCCGCCTCGTCGGCCTCGTGCGCCGCGTGGTTGTCGGCCATGGCCTGCAGTTTCCGACCGGTCTCGCCGAGCCGCTCCGCGAGGGAGTCCATGGACTCCTCCATACCGTCGCGCAGGCCCTCGTAGACGACGCCGAACTTCTCCCCCAGGTCGTCGTCACCCCACGGGGGCTCCTGGCCGCCCTCCAGCGACCGGAGCCGCGACCGCAGCGTGTCGGCCGCCTGCCGGAAGTCCCGCCCGACGTCCTCCAGGGCTCGTCCCTGCGCACGCAGGTTCGCCTCGTCGACGACGATGCGCCCGCTCATCCCCACCACCCCCGTGGCACCGCACTTCGTGGACCGGGCCGGACCGGCCGAGTCGGCCGCTCCGGCGGCGGCACGACGCCGCCCCGCCAAGTCGGAAGATCCTATCTACGGGAGATGCGCCCCGACAGCTCCCCCGACCGCCCGGAAACGCACCCTCACCGTTCCGACACTCCGCGCATACACCTTCACCTCAACCGCCGGTGCCGCCGGTGCGCCTGTCGCCCCGTCCGCCGTCCGGGCCGCCGGAGCGGCCGGCCGTCCCGCCCCGTCCGGCCTCCTCCGCCTCGCGGAGCATCCGCTCCGCCCGCTGCTCCGAGCGGCGGCGCTCCTCCGGCGTCATGTCCTCGGCAGCCTCCCGGATCTTCCCGAGCCGGTCGCCGAGCGCGTCCAGGTAGCGGTCGGAGGCGATCACGTCCTTCATGCCGATCCGCCCGCTCAGCACGCCCTTGGCCATGTCCTGGAGCTCGGGGCCGACCGAGGGGTTGGCCGCGATGGTCCGCAGCGCCTTGTGCAGCGACGCGGCCTGGCCCAGGTCGTCGGCCACGTCCAGCAGTTCGGTGTCGTCGATCTCGTGCTCGCGGGCCATGGCGGCACTCCCCCTCGCGTGTTCCGACGCCCTGCCGACACGGATCATAGACAACCGCCCGGCCGGCACGCGGGCGGCGGCGGATCCCCCCGGGGTCGGCCCGCACCGGGGAGCCGGCGCGGCCGCCCACGGACGGACCCCGCGGACGGCGGCCGGCGGCAGCCGCCCGCCCCCGCGGACCTGCGCCGCCGCCGGACCGCTCCGGATGCACCGTCACCCCCGCGGACACCGGGGCGGTCCGGCACGGCGGCCAGGCGGGGGGCTCCCCGGCGGCTGCGGGCCGCAGCCGCCGGGGAGCCCCGTCGGGAGCCGGGCGTCCGTCCGGCGCAGGCCGTGGCCGGACATGCCCGCACCCCGGGATCCCCGGGGCCGCTGCGCCGCGGCCGAGGGGGCGGCCTCGGCCGGGAGCCGCCGGACGACGGCCGCGCCCGGCCCCCGGGGAGGGCGGTCCGACCCGGCGTGGGACCCGGCCCGGAACCGGAGGCGGAACGCCCGGTGAGCGGGGACGGCAGGCCGTGACGGACGTGCTACGACTTGCTGTGGAGGATCTGGATCAGGTTGCCGCAGGTGTCGTCCAGCACCGCGGTGGTGACCGCGCCCGCCTCCAGCGGCTCCTGGGTGAAGCGCACCCCGAGGCCGCGCAGCCGGTCGAACTCGGCCCGCACGTCGTCCACCGCGAAGGAGGCGGCCGGGATGCCGTCCTGGGCCAGTGCCGTCCTGTACGGCTCCACCGCGGGATGGCCGGACGGCTCCAGCAGCAGTTCGGTCCCGTCGGGGTCCTCCGGCGAGGTCACGGTCAGCCACCGGTGCTCGCCCAGCGGGACGTCGTGCTTCCTCACGAAGCCCAGCACCTCGGTGTAGAAGCGCAGGGCTTGGTCCTGGTCGTCGACGAAGACGCTGGTGAGGTGGATCCTCATGGGGCACTCTCCGGTGTGTCGGGCCTGCGCCATCGGGCCGCGATGCGTTCGAGGGGTCCGGTGTTCAGGTCGTGGAACTTGTAGCGGCCCTGGCGCCGCGAGACGACGAGACCCGCGGACTCCAGGACGGCCAGGTGCTGGCTGACCGCCTGGCGGGACAGCCCCGGACCGCCCTCGGCCGCCAGTCGCGCGCAGATCTCGAACAGGGTCTGGCCGTCCCGCTCCACCAGTCCGTCGAGGATGCGCCGACGGGTGGGGTCGGCGAGCGCCTTGAAGACATCGTCCTCCACGACCACCACCATAGGCAAGTACCTGCTTGCCTGTCAGGGCGGGTGTCCTGCCGCCGCCCGGCCGGGGCGGGCGGCTCCTCCGCCGGCTCGGGGGGCCGGCCGCACTCGTGCGCGCGCATGCCGCCGGGCATGCCGCAGAACTCCCGGACGGCGGAGCATGCCCGCGGCTCCCGTGGGCAGCGGTCCAGTCACGGATGGTCCACGGAACGGAGCGGCGGATGGGCACGGAGGACGGCGGGGGTCGTGGGGCGGCGTTGTTCGACGTGGACGGGACCCTGGTGGACAGCACGTACCTGCACACGGTGACCTGGTGGGAGGCGTTCCACCAGGCCGGGCGGACGGTGCCGATGGCGGACGTCCACCGCGCCGTCGGGATGGGCTCCGACCATCTCCTGGACCACCTGCTGGGCGAGGACCGCGACCGCGGCGGGGACGCCGCCGTCAGCGCCGCGCACCGCACCCTGTACGCCGAGTACTGGCCGCGGCTGGCACCGCTGGAGGGCGCCGCGGAACTGCTGCGGGAGTGCGCCCGCCGCGGCTGGACGGTGGTGCTGGCCAGCTCCGCCGAGGCCGAGGAGCTGGCGGTGATGCGGAAGGCCGTGGGGGCGGACGACGCCGTCGCCGACGCGACGAGCTCGGACGACGTGGAGGGGAGCAAACCCGCGCCCGACCTGGTGCGGCAGTCCCTGGAGCGGGCCGGGGTGCCCGCCGACCGGGCGGTGTTCGTCGGCGACACGGTCTGGGACGTGGAGGCGTGCGGCCGCGCCGGGGTGCCGTGCGTCGGGGTGCTCTCCGGCGGGGTCTCGGAGGCGGAGCTGCGCGGGGCGGGAGCGGCCCAGGTGTTCCGGGGGCCGCGCGACCTCCTGGAGCACATCGACGACAGCCTGCTCGCCGCTCCCCCGGCCTGAGCCGGGGGCCGGGGCTGCCGGGCGCCGGGCGCGGCGCGCGGTTCCCGGCGGCCCTGCGGCGGGCGGGCCCTGCCGCGGCCGTCGTTTCGGCCTCCGGGGCCCGGGTACGCGGAGGCGGCCGGAGCCGGTGGACCTTCCACCGGCGGGCGTTCTGGAGGTGCCATGTCCTCGCACGGGTCCGACGGCCACGACGGCGACCGCGGAGACGACGGGGGTCTGCGCGGCGCGGTCGAGGCGGAGCGGCGGGCCTACGCCGGGGAGTCCGACCACCCGCTCGGCGGCTACGCGGGCGCCATGGGCGTGTACGCG
Source organism: Streptomyces sp. NPDC001380 (assembly GCF_042895785.1). Lineage (NCBI taxonomy): Bacteria > Bacillati > Actinomycetota > Actinomycetes > Kitasatosporales > Streptomycetaceae > Streptomyces > Streptomyces sp. NPDC001380. Next base: position 114,318 of record NZ_JBIAWP010000001.1, read on the forward strand.
GCCTCGGTCGCCGCGCTCGCCGGCGCCGCCCGCCTCAGCGGGCGGCCGCTGCCCTCGCCGACGCCCTGGGACCTGGTGGTCTGCACCGGCGCGACGCACCGCCTCAGCCGGCTGCTGACCAAGGACCCGGTGACGAGCCCGCTGCGGATGCCCTTCACCCGCTTCCTGGGCACCACCGGACCGGCGGAGCTGAAGGAGGAGGTCCGCGGGTCGGGGGCCCGCAAGGCGATCGGGGAACTGCTGACCTGCCCGTTCTGCGCGGGCATGTGGATCGCCACCGGGCTGTCGGCCGGGCTGGTGTTCGCGCCCCGCGCCACCCGGCTCGCCGCGTTCGCCCTCACCGCGCTGACCGGCTCCGACCTGCTGCACTTCGCACGGGTGCGGATGCAGCAGGCCGTGGGCGAGTGACGGGGGCCCCTCCGCGCCGGGGCCGCCGGAGCCGGGCGCCCGCCGACGGGACCTGACCGGACCGGCGGGTCCGGGGCCCGCCGGCCCGCCGCGGCGTGCGGCCGCGCCCCGGCGGCCCCCGTCGCTGGCGCGCCGCCGCAGGTTGGGCGAGGATCACTGCATGAGGCGTGCGGTCGTACGGATGGGGTCGGCACCGCTCGCGCGCTCGCGCGCGGCGGCATGTCCGGGGGCTGCCGGGGGTGTCGAGGCACGCCCGCGGACGGGCGGCGGGCCGTGACCGCGGGCCTGCCGGGGACCGTCCTGGTGGTCGACGCCCGGACCGGCCGGCGGCCGGTGGCCGAGTGGCTGCGGCGCGCCGGGCACCGGGTGGTCGAGGCGGCGGACGGCGCCCAGGCGCTGGCCGCCCTCGGCAACCCCGACGACCTGCCCGAGGCGGCCGTCATCGACGTGCGGCTGCCCGACATGAGCGGCCACGAGGTCTGCGACTACATCAAAGGACGCCCCAGCACGGCGGCGCTCCCGGTGGTCCACATCTCGGACTCGGCGGCGCTGACGGCGTCGGCGGACCGCACGCGGGGCCTGGAGCGCGGGGCCGACGCCTACCTCACCGAGCCCGTCGCCCCGGAGGAGCTGCTGGCGACCGTCGGGGCCCTGCTGCGGTACGGGCGCGCGCGGCGGCGGGCCGAGCGGCTGGCGGCCCGGATGACGCAGCTCAACCGGGCCACCCTGGCCGTGTACGCGGCGACCCGGGTGGAGACCCTGGCCGCAGCGGCCGTGTCCGGGGCGGCCCGTCTGATGTCCTCGCCCGCGGCGGCGGTGGTCCTCTCCCCCGACGGGCGGGTGCTGCGAATGACGTCGCCGACGCCGGCGGGCCGCCCGGAGGTGCGGGCGGCCCATCCGGGCCTGCTGCAGTGGCTGGGGAGCTGCGCGCTGGGCGACCGGATCGGGGCCGGCCTGGCGGTGGTGCCGCACCGCGACTGGAAGGAGCAGGTGCCCGACGCGGTCTTCGACGGCGACGTGTGCCTGGTGCTGGCCCGCACCAAGCGGGCGCGGCCCCCGGTGTGCCTGGCGGTGGAGGCGTCGTCGGTGGAGGACGCCGAGGACCGGGAGCTGCTCAACCAGCTGGCCCACGGTTCCGCGATGGCGGTGGAGGCGCTGCGCACGTACTCGGAGGAGCACTCGCTGGCGCTGACCCTGCAGCGGAGCTTCCTGCCCAGCCGCTTCCCGCGGGTGGCGGGCGTGGAGCTGGCGGTCCGGTACGTGCCGGCGTCGACCCAGGCGGAGATCGGCGGCGACTTCTACGAGGCGGTGGAGACGCCGCACGGCCTGCTGCTGGCCATCGGGGACGTCGCCGGGCACTCGCTGGAGGCGGCGGCGGTCATGGGCGAGCTGCGGCACGCGCTGCGGGCCTACGCCGCCGAGGGCCACGGGCCGCGTGAGGTGCTGGACCTGCTGGACGGGCTGCTGGTGCGGTTCCAGCCCGGTGTCACGGCGACGGTCTGCCTGGCGCTGGTGGAGCCCGGCGGGCGGCGGGTGCGGATCGCCAACGCGGGCCACCTGCCGCCGCTGCTGCTCGACCCGGTCGGCGGCACGCGGTACTCGGCGGCCCGCGGCACGCTGCTGGGTCTGGGCGTGGGGCATCCGGAGCCGGTGGTCGAGGACGTGGCCCCGGGCACCCGGGTGCTGCTGGTCACCGACGGCCTGGTGGAGGTCCGCGGGGTGGACCTGGAGGACAGCCTCGCGGCGCTGCGGCGGACGGCGGAGGAGGGCCCCGCCGACCTGGAGCAGCTGTGCGACGCGCTGGTGACGGTGTTCGGGGTCGGCAAGGGCGACGACATCGCGCTGCTGGCGGCCCGCTGCGGCTGAGGGGCGGACCCGTCGCCGGACGGGCGCCCGCGGGCACCGGCCCCGGCCCGTACGGGCCCGCCGGGGTCGGGGAGCCGGGGCGCCGCGCGGAGGCCGGGGGGGGGGGGGAGGCCGGGGGGCGGGAGGCCGGGCAGCGGGAGGGCGGTCGGCGTCAGGCGGCGGGCAGGCCGGCGCGGCGGACGGCGCGCAGGGCACGGCGGCGCCGCAGGCCGGTGAGCCCGTCCAGGAAGAGGCCGCCGTCGAGGTGGCCCGTCTCGTGCAGGAGGCAGCGGGCGAAGAAGCCGGTCCCCTCCACCCGCAGCGGGCGCCCGGCCGGGTCGTACCCCTCGACCACGGCGCGGTCCGGGCGGGTCGTGCCGGCCCGGACGCCGGGCACCGAGAGGCAGCCCTCCTCCCCGGTGACGGTCACCCCGTCGGCCTCGACGAGGACGGGGTTGACGACGGCGCCGAGGTGGCGGACGTCCTCGTCGTCGGGGCAGTCGTGCACGAACACCCGCAGCGGGACGCCGATCTGGTTGGCCGCCAGGCCGACACCGTCCTCGGCGTACATGGTGGCGAACATGTCCTCGACCAGCCGGGCGAGGTCGGCGTCGAACGCGGTGACCGGCGCGCAGGGCTCGCGGAGGACCGGGTCGCCGAGGACGCGCACGGGGTGGACGCGGCCGGAGCTGCCGGGGATGCGGACGCGGGTGGTGCCTGCTGCCATGGTGCCGAGCCTATCCGGGCCCGGCCGGGGTCCGTACCGGTCGGGTCGGCGGGAGGCGCCCCCGGCACGGCCGGCCGGTGGGGGCGTGCGCGGCGCCGGCGCTCCCGCCGCGGCCGGCCCCGGCACGGCCGGCCGCGGCGGTGGCGGTGGCTGCGGTGGCGGTGGCTGCGGTGGCGGCCGTCCGGGCGGCCCCGGCTGACGCCCGGTGAGGGCCGCCGTGGCGCGTCCGGCGAGGCCACGGAGGGTCCGCCGGAGGGGACGCGCACGATCTGCGGGGGTGGGGCGCGCGGCGCCGGGCGCGGGAGTCGGTAGGCTGACGGCGTCCCCGTTGCCCCAGCGGCCGTGTTCCGGCCAGGGTGGCGCCGCACCGAGGAGGAACCACTGACGATGCCAGGCACCGGTTCGGAGGCCCCGGCGCAGGGCGGGCGCGACGCGTCGCTGCCCGCACGCGCGAAGATCGCCGTCACTGCCGGCCGGGTGGCGGCCGCAGTCTCCCGCACGGCGGGCCGCGGCAGCGGCTCGGTCATCGGCGGCAAGGTCGCGCTGAGGCTCGACCCCGACCTGCTGGCCAAGCTCGCCGACCACCTGGACGTCGTCCTGGTGAGCGCGACCAACGGCAAGACCACCACCACCCGTCTGATCGCCGAGGCGCTGCGCGCCGCCGGTCCCGTGGTCTCCAACGCGCTGGGCGCCAACATGCCCGCCGGCATCACCGCGGCGCTGGCGGGCGGCAGCGAGTCCCGCTTCGGTGTGATCGAGGTGGACGAGAAGTACCTGGCCGGTGTGGCCCGGGACACCCGCCCCAAGGCGATCGCCCTGCTCAACCTCTCCCGCGACCAGCTGGACCGCGCGGCCGAGACCCGCATGCTGGCCGAGCGCTGGCGCGAGGGTCTGAAGGACACCGAGGCCGTCGTCATCGCCAACGCGGACGACCCGCTGGTGACCTGGGCCGCGTCGTCCTGCCGCCGGGTGGTGTGGGTGGCCGCCGGACAGGCGTGGAAGGAGGACGCCTGGTCCTGCCCGTCGTGCGGCGGCGTCATGCAGCGCCCCGGCGACGACTGGTTCTGCGCGGAGTGCGGCTTCCGCAGGCCGCAGCCGCACTGGGCGCTGTCGGGCAGCCACGTGTACGACCCGCAGGGCGCCGCGTGGCCGATCCAGCTCCAGCTGCCGGGCCGGGCGAACCTGGCCAACGCCGCCACCTCGGCGGCGGTCGCGGCCGTGTTCGGCGTGCCGCCGGCGACCTCGCTGCAGCGGATGCAGTCGGTGGCCGCGGTCGCGGGCCGGTACGACGTGGTGACGTACGAGGGCCGCCAGGTGCGCCTGCTGCTCGCGAAGAACCCGGCCGGCTGGCTGGAGACGTTCTCGCTGATCGACGGCCCGCCGACGCCGGTGGTCCTCTCGGTGAACGCGCTGGACGCGGACGGCACCGACACCTCGTGGCTGTGGGACGTGGACTACGAGGGCCTGGTGGGCCACCCGTTGTTCGTGATGGGGCAGCGCAAGCTCGACCTGGCCGTCCGGCTGGAGGTCGCGGGCCTGCCGTTCCAGGTGGTCGACTCGCTCGCGGAGGCGGTCCGGACGGCCCCGCAGGGCCGCATCGAGGCCATCGCCAACTACACCGCGTTCCAGCAGCTGCGCCGCGCGGTCGCGGGCTGAGACGGCGGGCGGCAACACCGATGACGTGGGAGATCGAGGGACGAGCATGAGTGACAGCAGCCTGCGCCTGGTGTGGGTCTACCCCGACCTGCTGAGCACGTACGGCGACCGCGGCAACGTGCTGGTGGTGGAGCGGCGGGCGCGCCAGCGCGGCCTGGACGTCGCCCGCATCGACGTGCGGTCCGACCAGCCCGTCCCGACCAGCGGCGACATCTACCTGATCGGCGGCGGCGAGGACCGGCCCCAGCGGCTGGCCGCGGAGCGGCTGCGCGTGGACCCGGGCCTGCCGCGGGCGGTGGACAACGGCGCCATCGTCTTCTCGGTCTGCGCGGGGTACCAGATCCTGGGCCACGAGTTCATCAACGACCTGGGGCAGCGCGAGGCGGGCCTGGGCCTGCTCGACGTGCACAGCACCCGCGGCGAGGGCGCCCGCAACGTCGGCGACATCCTCGCGGAGGTCGACCCGCGCCTGGGCCTGCCGCCGCTGACCGGCTTCGAGAACCACCAGGGCGTCACGCACCTGGGCCAGGGCGTCTCCCCGCTGGCGACCGTCCAGGTCGGCGGCGGCAACGGCACCGGCGACGGCACCGAGGGCGCCTGGCGCGACACCGTGTTCGGCACCTACCTGCACGGCCCGGTGATGGCCCGCAACCCCGCCATGGCCGACCTGCTGCTCAAGCTGGCGCTGGACGTCAGCGCCCTGCCGCCGGCCGACAACACCTGGTACGACGCGCTGCGCGGGGAGCGGATCGCGGCGGCCCGGCAGCAGCAGAGCGCCTGACGGCCGCACGGGGGGCACGGGACCGCCGCAGGGCGGGGCCCGCGCCCGCCGCACGCCACGGCTTTCCGCGGTCCCGGCGCACGCACGGGCCGGGCCGCACGCCCGCGCTCCCCGTGCGCCGGGGTCCGGGGACGCCCGGCCGTGGGAGGCTTGTCCCATGGCGCGGGCCGGCGTGGTGCGGCGGCCGGCCCCGTCGGGAGCCCCCGGCGCCCGGAGGACGACCGGGCACCGGGTGCCGCACGGCACCGCCCCGTACGCTGGGGCGGGAAGCGCGGGTGACCGCACGCCGAACAACTGCACACGGGGTGCCCGCGCGACCCGCAGGGCACCCCGCGATGGCCTCCAGCGCGGGGGCGCCGAAGGCGCCGCCCCCGCCTCCGCCCCCGTCTGGCCGGACGCCGGGGCCGGTATGATCGGATGAGGATGACCGTGATCCGATCCGACGCCTTCCGTCATCCCCGCGGCAACCTCCTCGCCGGACCGGCGTCGGAGCCGGCCGCTACGGTGGCGGAGTCGTCCCAACGTGTAGTCCGGCCGTCCGGTTCTGCTCGGGAGTTGCAAAGCGATGCGTATTGGTGTGCTGACCAGCGGCGGTGACTGCCCTGGTCTGAACGCCGTGATCCGTTCCGTGGTCCACCGCGGAGTGGTCGACCACGGTGACGAGATCATCGGGTTCGAGGACGGCTGGCGCGGCCTGCTGGAGGGCTGCCACCGGCCGCTGACCCTGGACTCGGTGAGCGGCATCCTCGCCCAGGGCGGCACGATCCTGGGCTCCACCCGGGTCCAGCCCAGCCACCTGCGCGACGGCGTCGCGCGGGCCAGGAAGTACTGCGAGGACCTCGGCCTCGACGGGATCATCCCGATCGGCGGCGAGGGCACCCTCAAGGCCGCACGGCTGCTCAGCGACGGCGGCGTGCCGATCGTCGGCGTCCCCAAGACCATCGACAACGACATCGCCTGCACCGATGTCACCTTCGGCTTCGACACCGCCGTCTCGGTCGCCACCGAGGCGCTGGACCGGCTCAAGACCACCGCCGAGTCGCACCAGCGCGTCATGGTGGTCGAACTCATGGGCCGCCACACCGGCTGGATCGCCCTGCACGCCGGCATGGCGGCGGGCGCCCACGCCATCGTGGTGCCCGAGCGGCCGTTCAACATCGACAAGGTCACCGAGGTCGTCCGCGAGCGCTTCGACCGCGGGAAGAAGTTCGCCATCGTGGTCTGCGCCGAGGGCGCCAAGCCGGAGCCGGGCACCATGCACTGGGAGGCCGGCACCACCGACATCTACGGCCACGAGCGCTTCACCGGCGTCGCCACCCAGCTCTCCCGCGAGCTGGAGCACCGCCTGGGCAAGGAGGCGCGGCCGGTGATCCTCGGCCACGTGCAGCGCGGCGGCACCCCCACCGCGTACGACCGGGTGCTGGCCACCCGGTTCGGCTGGCACGCCGTGGAGGCCGTCCACAAGGGCGCCTTCGGCCACATCACCGCCCTCCAGGGCACCGACATCAAGCTGGTGCCGCTGGCCGACGCCGTCGCCGACCTCAAGACGGTCCCGGCCGAGCGCTACGCCGAGGCCGAGACGGTCGTCTGAGGCACGCAGCCCCGGCACGGCACGCACGGACGCGGCCGCCGTCCACCGCCCACCCCGGCGGCGGACGGCGGCCGCGGCGGTTCTACCCTGGTTCGGTCGGAAGTCGGGCGAAACGCCCGGCGCCGGAGCGAGGGAAAGCGGGATCCGCCCATGGGCGACGGCATGGCAGGGATGCACCACCACGGGGGGGTGCCCGGACCGTACACGCTGTCGACCGCCCTCACCTGGTCGCCGGACTGGGTCTTCCTGCTCGGCGGCCTCGCCGGGCTGCTGCTGTACTGGGCGGGCGCGGTGCGGCTGTGGCGGCGCGGCGACCGGTGGTCCGCCGGCCGGGCCGCCGCCTGGACGGGCGGCGTGGCCACGGTGCTGCTCACCACCTGCACCGGGCTGAACGACTACGGCATGGTGCTCTTCAGCGCCCACATGCTCCAGCACATGGTGCTCAGCATGCTCTCCCCCATCCTGCTGCTGCTCGGCGCGCCGATCACCCTGACGCTGCGCGCCCTGCACCCGGCGGGCAAGGGGCGCACCGGGCCGCGCGAGCTGGCCGTGAAGCTGCTGCACAGCCGGTACGTGCGGGTGGTCTCGCACCCGGCGTTCACCATCCCGCTCTTCATCGCCAGCCTGTACGGGCTGTACTTCACGCCGCTCTTCGACACCCTGATGGGCAGCCGGGTCGGGCACGTCGCGATGATGGTGCACTTCCTGGCGGTCGGCCTGGTCTTCTTCTGGCCGATCATGGGCGTGGACCCGGGGCCGCACCGGCCCGGCTTCGTGATGCGCATCCTGGAGCTCTTCATGGGGATGCCGTTCCACGCCTTCTTCGGCGTGGCCGTGATGATGGCGGGCCACCTGCTGGTCGACACCTTCGCGCACCCGCCGGCGGTGCTCGGCGCGGCCCCCCTGGCCGACCAGCAGATCGCGGGCGGCATCACCTGGGCCTTCGGCGAGATCCCGACCGCGATCGTGCTGATCGCGCTGGTCTTCCAGTGGTCCCGCTCGGAGGACCGGCAGGCGCGGCGGCGCGACCGGGCGGCCGACCGCGACGGCGACGCCGAGCTGACCGCGTACAACGCCTACCTCGCGTCGCTGGACACGCGGTCGCGGCAGGCCGGCTGAGGTTCCGGAGGCCGGGAGGGTCCACGGGGGCCGGTCCGGGGCGGCGCGCCCACGTTCGGGTGAGGCGGCGCGCCCCGGACCGGCCCCCTGCGGTAGGAGTGGCTGCGACGCCCGCAGACCCGCACCGCGCCCGGAGGTCCCGATGCCCTGGAGCCACACCCTCGCCGCCGCCGGACTGGCGGCCGCCGCCCTCGGCCTAGCCGCCCCGCCGGCGGCCGCGGACCCGGGCGGCTCCCCCGGCGGCCGCCTGGTGCTCACCCTGCACAGCGGGGAGGACGTCTCCGGCCGGGTGCTGGACTCGGTGGTGCTGGAGTGCGGCCCGGACGGCGGCCCGCACCCGGACCCGGCCGCCGCCTGCGACGCGCTGCGGGCCGCCGGGGGCGACCCGGCGGCGCTGCGGGCGCAGCGGGGCGTGATGTGCCCGATGGTCTACGCGCCGGTCACGGGCGAGGCCACCGGGACGTGGGACGGCCGGGCGGTGGGGTTCGCCCGCCGGTACGCCAACCGGTGCGCGGCAGGGGCGGAGTCGGGGGGCGTCTTCCGGTTCTGACGGTTCCGGTTCCGACGGCCCCGGTTCCGACGGCCCCGGTTCCGACGGCCCCGGTTTTGAGGGCCCCGGTTTTGAGGGCTCCGGGGCAGCGCGCGCCCGGGGTCCCGCCCGGACGGGCACGGTCCCGACGACGGGGTGGCTGCCGGGACCGGGGGCCGGTACGGGTCCCGGGCGGATCGGCGCGGGCGGGGACGGGGACGGGGACGTGGACGGTCAGGGCGGTCCGGCCGGGTCCGGGGCGGGGAGCAGGCGGCGCAGGGCGAGGGCGTCGGGGGCGGCGGCGGTGAGGAGGACGGCGGGGCAGCCGGGCAGCGGCAGGAGGGCCGCGTCGGCGCCGTCGGGCGGGGCGGGGAGCACCGGCGGGCCGTCCCCGGGGGCGGCGTGCAGCAGGTGCCCGCAGGCCCGGTGGCCGGCGAGGACGGCGGGGCCGTCCCAGCCGGGGGCGCCGGGGCCCAGGTCGGTCCGCTGGTCCAGGACGGTGCGGCCGCCGTGGCGGACGGTGAGCCGGGAGGTGATGCGGCCCGGCTCCTCCCCGTACCGGCCGAGGACCTGCTCCTCGCGCAGCAGCAGGCGGGCCCCGGGGGCGAGGTCGATGCGGGTGTCGGCGAGCAGGCGGCTGCCCGCGGCGGCGACGACCGGCTCGGGCAGCCACTCCAGGACGGCCCCGGCCTCCACCCGCAGCACCACCGCGCAGTGGGCCGCCTCGCCGCCGCGGCCGGGCAGCGCGACCGTGGCGGCGGCCGAGGTGACGCGCAGGGCTGCGCCCGCCCGCACCTCGGCCTCGATCCGCAGCCGGTCCCCGCCGAGCGGTCCGGCCATGGCGCCGACGAGGGTGGCCTGGGCGGTGCGCGGACCGCCGGGGCCGCGGGTGCGGCGCACGGCGAGCGGGCCGCTCCCGGCGAGGACCGGGAGGGCGGTGCCGCCCCGGCCGTCGGGGGCGGCGGTGATGCGGACGGCGGCCCGCACCGCCGAGGGGGGCGGTGCGGGGGCGGCGGTCCGGGTCATGCGGGGGCGCCGGCGGGTCCGGGGGCGCCGGGGCCGCCGTCGGCGGCCCGCCAGGCGGCGAGCCGCTCCAGGACCCAGGAGGCGACGGGGGCGACCCCGTCCGGGGCGGCCAGCGAGCAGAAGACGGTGGGCAGGTCGCCGCGCTGGGCACGGGCGTCGCGGGCCATCACGCCGAGGTCCGCGCCGACCAGCGGGGCGAGGTCGGTCTTGTTGACGACCAGCAGGTCGGAGCGGGAGACGCCGGGGCCGCCCTTGCGCGGGACCTTGTCCCCGCCCGAGACGTCGATGACGAAGACCTGGGCGTCGACCAGGCCCTGGCTGAAGGTGGCGGTGAGGTTGTCGCCGCCGGACTCCACCAGGACGAGGTCGAGCGGGCCGAGGGCGTCCTCCAGCTCCTCGACGGCCTCGATGTTGGCGGAGATGTCGTCGCGGATGGCGGTGTGGGGGCAGCAGCCGGTCTCGACGGCGGCGATCCGCTCGGGCGGGAGCACCGCGTTGCGCAGCAGGAACTCGGCGTCCTCGGTGGTGTAGATGTCGTTGGTGACGACGGCGATGGACAGCCGGTCCCGCAGGGCCCGGCAGAGGGCGGCGACCGTGGCGGTCTTGCCGGAGCCGACCGGGCCGCCCAGGCCGATCCGCAGGGCGCGGCGGCGGTCGCCGCCGGGTCGTGCGGCGGGGACGGGGGCCGGGGCGGCTGCGGGGTCCGGGACGGTGGCGTGGTCCGGGACGGTGGCGGGGGGTGCGGCGGCCGCGGGGGGTGCGGCGGGGGCCCAGGTGTGGCGGGTGGGGACGGCGGCGCCGGGGTCGTCGGCGTGGTCACGATGCAAAGAGACGCACCTTCCAGGAGGCGTGCTGCTCGGCGTAGTGGTCGAGCAGCGGGGCGGAGGCGGCGGGCAGGGCCCCGGGGCCCAGGGCGCGGGCGTCGCCGGCGGCCTCGACCGCGTCGGCGGCGATCCGGTCGGCGGCGGGGGCGAGGCGGGCGAGGACGGCGGCGACGGCGTACGGGTCCAGGCCGAGGAGGCGCACGCAGGCGGTGGCGGGGCCGTTGACGCTCTCGTACGCGGCGGCCGCGGCCGCGTCGCCGGGGCCGAGTCCGGCGGCGGTGGCGGTGAGGCCGAGGGCGACGGGCTGGTGGGGGCCGCCGGGCAGGGCGGCGGCGAGGTCGTCGAGGGCGGGGGCGGGCCAGGCGGCGCGGGCCGCGCGGAGCAGCTGGCGTCCGAGGCGGCGGGAGGCGGAGCGCTGGGCCGGCGAGGGGGTGCGGGCGTCGGCGGCCGCGTCCAGCTCCAGCGGGTCGAGGCCGTCGGCGGCCGCGGCGGCGAGGGCCGCCGCGGTGAGTCCGGCGGTGTGCAGGCGGCCGGTGAGGAAGGCCTCCAGGGTGGCGGTGTCGTGGATCCGGCCGGCGTGGACGGCGGCCTCGGCGCCGCCGGAGTGGGCGTGGCCGCCGGCCGGGAAGCGGCCGTCGGCGAGGAGCAGCAGGGCGGTGCGGGCGGCCGGTCCGCCGTCGCCGCTTCCGCTGCGGGTGGTCGAGGGGTGCACGGTTCTCCCGGGGGGTTCGGGCCCGGTCGGGCCTGAGGGGTCGGGCCGGGAAGGCGGGGGGCCGGGGGCGGGGTCGGCGCCCGGAGGGCGGGCCGGCCCCCGAGGGGGCCGGCCACGGCCGGGCCCCGGCGGGGGTGCGGGGTCCGGGCGGGCCCGGGCGGGATCAGAAGAGGAAGTACCGCTGGGCCATCGGCAGCTCGGCGGCCGGGGCGGGCTCCACGATCCCGCCGTCGACGGTGACGGTGAAGGTGTCGGGGTCGACCCGGACGTCGGGGCGGGCGGTGTTGTTCACCATGTGGTCCTTGGTGACGCCGCGGGTGCTGCGGATGGCCGTGAAGGGCTTGCCGAGGCCGAGCCGCTCCGGCAGGCCGTCCTCCAGGGCGGCGGGGGCGGTGAAGTTGACGGAGTTGGCGGCGGGGGCGCGGCCGGCCGCGCCGAACATGGGGCGCGGCAGCACCGGCTGCGGGGTGGGGACGGAGGCGTTGGCGTCGCCCATCTGGGCCCAGGCGATCTGCCCGCCCTTGATCACCAGGTCGGGCTTGACGCCGAAGAACGCCGGGGACCACAGCACGAGGTCGGCGAGCTTGCCGGGCTCGACGGAGCCGATCTCGTGGTCGATTCCCTGGGCGACGGCGGGGTTGATCGTGTACTTGGCGACGTAGCGGCGGGCCCGGTGGTTGTCGGCGCGCCCGTCGCCGGGCAGGGCGCCGTTGCGGCGCTTCATCACGTGGGCGGTCTGCCAGGTGCGCAGCACCACCTCGCCGATGCGGCCCATGGCCTGCGAGTCGGAGCTGACGATGGAGATGGCGCCCAGGTCGTGCAGGTGGTCCTCGGCGGCGATGGTGGAGGGCCGGATGCGGGACTCGGCGAAGGCCAGGTCCTCGGGCACGGACGGGCTGAGGTGGTGGCAGACCATCAGCATGTCGAGGTGCTCCTCGACGGTGTTGACGGTGTGCGGGCGGGTCGGGTTGGTGGAGCTGGGCAGGATGTTGGCCTGCGAGACCACGCTGATGATGTCGGGGGCGTGGCCGCCGCCGGCGCCCTCGGTGTGGTAGGCGTGGACGCCGCGCCCGGCGATGGCGGCCAGGGTGTCGTGGACGAACCCGGCCTCGTTGAGGGTGTCGGTGTGCAGGGCGAGCTGGGCGCCGGTGGCCTCGCAGACGCGCAGGCAGGCGTCGATGGCGGCGGGGGTGGCGCCCCAGTCCTCGTGGATCTTGAAGCCCAGGGCCCCGGCGCGGAGCTGGGCGTGGAGGGCGTCCGGGTTGACGGTGCTGCCCTTGCCGAGCAGGCCGACGTTGACCGGGAGGCCGTCCATGGCCTCGAACATCCGGGCGAGGTGCCAGCCGCCGGGGGTGACCGTGGTCGCCTTGGTGCCCTCGGCCGGTCCGGTGCCGCCGCCGACCAGGGTGGTCACGCCGGAAGCCAGCGCCTCGTCGGCGAGCTGCGGGCAGACGAAGTGGACGTGGGCGTCGACGGCGCCCGCGGTGAGGATCCGGCCGTTCCCGGCGATCACCTCGGTCTCGGGGCCGATCACCAGGCCGGGGTGGACGCCGTCCATGGTCTCCGGGTTGCCGGCCTTGCCGAGGGCGGTGATCCGGCCGTCGCGGATACCCACGTCGGCCTTGACCACACCCCAGTGGTCGAGCACGACCGCGCCGGTGACGACCGTGTCGGGGGCGTCCTCGGCGCGGCTCGCCCGGGACTGGCCCATGGACTCGCGGATGACCTTGCCGCCGCCGAAGACGGCCTCGTCGCCGCCGCCCGCGAGGTCCCGCTCGACCTCGACGAGCAGGTCGGTGTCGGCGAGGCGGATCCGGTCGCCGGCGGTGGGGCCGTACAGGTCGGCGTAGCGGGCGCGGGTGACGACCAGGGCGGGGGCGGGGGCTTCGCGGCCAGGGGCGGCGGGTCCGGGCCCGGGCCCGGCCGGGTCCTGCACGGCGGTGTCCTGCGCGGCCGCCTCCCGGCCTCCGGGGTCCTGCGCGGCCGCCTCCCGGCCGCCCGGAACGGCGTCGAGCGGCCCCGCGGTCCCGCCGCGCAGCCCCGCCACCTCGCGGCGGCCGCCGAGCGGGACGAGCCCGACCTCGGCCGGGATGCCCGGCTCGAAGCGGACCGCGGTGCCCGCCGGGATGTTCAGCCGCAGGCCGTACGCGGCGGCGCGGTCGAACTCCAGCCCGGGGTTGGCCTCGGCGAAGTGGTAGTGGGAGCCGACCTGGACCGGCCGGTCGGCGGCGTTGACGACGGTGAGCCGGGTGACGGGCCGTCCGTGGTTGAGGCCGACCGTGCCGTCGCCGTGCAGGACCTCCCCCGGCACCGGCCCGGGGGTGCCGCCCGCGGGGGCCGTCACGCGAGGGGCCCGTGGACGGTGACGAGCTTGGTGCCGTCCGGGAAGGTCGCCTCGACCTGCACGTCCGGGACCATCTCCGGGACGCCGTCCATGACGTCGTCGCGGCCGAGGACGGTCCGCCCGGACTCCATCAGCTCGGCGACGCTCCGCCCGTCGCGGGCGCCCTCCAGGATGTGGGAGGTGATCAGCGCGACGGCCTCGGGGTGGTTGAGCCGCAGTCCCCGGGCCCGGCGGGCGCGGGCGACGTCCGCCGCGACGTGGATGAGCAGGCGCTCCTGCTCGTGGGGGGTCAGTCTCACGGGTGCGCACCTCGGCTCCGGTCGGAGGGTGCGGACACGCCGTTGTGCCGCGGTGGCGCTCCCGCACGCGGCGCCGCGGCCGCCTCGCGGGAGGTCGTGCTCGTGCCCGCCACCGTAGCGGAGAGGGGGCGCCCCTGGTCAGAGGTCCCGCAGGTCGGGGTCGCGTCGTGTCGCGGGGGGCTCCGGGGCGCGGGCGGCGATGCCGAACGGGCGGGCGGGCGCCCGGTCCGGCCCCGTGCCGGGCCCCGAGACCGCGGAGACCGCGCGGGCGGGCGCGTCCTGCCCGGCGTCCAGACGGCGCAGCCGCTCCAGGTCCTCGGCGGGGACCAGGGCGGCGACGGTGCGCCCGTGGCGGGTCAGCGCGATCCGCTCGCCGCCGTACGCGACCCGGTTCACGAGGTCGGCGAGGGCGGCGCGGGCTTGTGTGACCGGAATGTCGGCAGGCATGCCGGCATTCTCGCGTTCTGTACATTCTGTACGCAACCGGGAGCCGACCGGGAGAGGTGGAACACCGTGCAGCACATGCCGTGGAGCCCCGCACCGTCCCCGTACGACCGGCTGCTGCGGGAGCAGCGCACCGTCTTCCTGCGCGGGCCGCTGGACGACGCGGCGGCCGGGGAGCTGGTCGCGCAGCTGGTGGAGCTGGACGAGGCCGCCCCGGACGCCCCGGTGAGCCTCTGCGTCCACTCCCCCGGCGGCCCCTTCGAGGCGTTCGCGGCGGTGCACGACACGATGCGGCACCTCTCCCCCGAGGTGGGGACGGTGTGCGCGGGGCGGGCGGAGGGCACCGCGGCGCTGCTGCTGGCGGCGGGCACGCCCGGCAGGCGGGTCGTGCTGCCGGGGTCGTCCGTGGTGCTGCGGGAGCCGGCGGCGGAGGGGCTGCGGGGCCGCGCGGCGGACCTGGAGGCGCGCGTCCGGCACCTGGAGCGCACCCGGCGGCGGGTGGTGGAGCTGCTCGCCGGGTACTGCGGCCGGACGCCGGAGCGGGTCGCGGCCGACCTGGGGCGGGGCCGGTACCTGGAGGCGGCGGAGGCGGTCGGCTACGGACTGGCGGACCGGGTCGCCGAGCGGGGCGCGCTGCGGCCGGAGCCGGGCGCCTGACACCGGATCACTCCGGCGGCGGCCGGGCGGGTCCCGGCACGGCCGGGACCGACAGGGGCAAACCCTGACAACGCGTCGGCCGGGGACGGGTGGCGGCCGGGGCCCCCGATCCGCCCCGGACGGGTGAACGGCCCACCCGGACGGGCCCCGGGGCGGCGTGTCGCCCGCGTGCCGCAGCCCGCTCCCCCGGATGCAGGAGCACCGGTCCGCGCGGGGTCGCCGACAGGCGGGGAGAACGGGGGAACCGCGCCTTCCGGATACGCGCGTTCCCCCAGGTGAAAGCGCTTTTCTGAAGTACTGTCACCCGGGTGGCGCAGGAGCGCGGAATACCCGCCCGGACGCGGCTTCCGGTTCCGGTTCAACCGGGTGACAAGTGTCACAAAGGCCGGTCCCGAGATGAAGAACAGTCAGGAATCTGCCAATACTGGCGGCCGAACGCGACAAGTCCCCGTCACCGTGGCGGGGCGATCCGGTCGGACGCCTAATCCCGTCACCGGCCCGGATGTCAGGCGCGAACTCGTTTTCGACGGGAGCGGGAGACCCGAGCACGACGGGGTGGGAGCTCCTCCTCCGCGGCAGCGCCGCGGCGGGGGTGGTCGCCGCCTCTTGGGGTGAAGCCACCACGGTGGCCGGGCAGCTTTCGGTGCCCGAATCCGACAGGTCACCTTTCGCAGGCGGTTCCGGAAGGACATGCATGTCCGCGATGTCTCGCACCCGTGCCGCAGTGCGCCGCGAACCCTCCGCCGGCACCGCCCCCTCGGGGCGGCGGGCCGCCGAGGAGGGCAGCGATAGCCGCCCCCACCTGGGGCGCAGCAGCGGCACCCGGCGCAGCCGGCTCGTCAACCGCGTGGGGGCGACCGCCGTCCTGACGGCGGCCGCGGTGGCGGGCGCCGGCCTGGCGCCCGGCCTGTCCGGCACGGCGGACGCCGGGACGCTGTCCGCCAAGGCCCTGAGGATCGCCGCCGGCAAGCGGGGGGCGCCGTACGTGTACGGGGCCGCCGGGCCGACCCGGTTCGACTGCTCGGGCCTCGTGATGTGGTCGTACCGGAAGGCTGGCAAGACCCTTCCGCGCACCGCTCAGGCCCAGTACAACCGCACGCACCACATCCGGTCGGGCAGCCGCCGGCCGGGGGACCTGGTCTTCTTCCACAGCGGTTCGAGCGTTTACCACGTCGGTATCTACGCGGGCAGCGGGAAGATCTGGCACGCACCCCATTCGGGGGCCCGGGTGCGTCTGGAGCGCATCTGGACGAAGAGCGTCTGGTACGGCCGGATCGGCTGATCCGGAATACCGCGATCCCGTCGGGGGCCGTTCGGCGGAACGGCCCCCGACGGGATCACCCGTTTATCGGAATGCATTCCGCGGGGCCGTCCGGGAAAGGACGCCGACCACCCGGTCGACCTGCTCGGACGTGAGGTCGCCGCGGGCGGTGAGCCGCAGCCGGGACAGGCCGTCGGGGACGGACGGCGGACGGAAGCAGCCCACCGCGACCCCGGCCGCCCGGCAGTCCGCGGCCCACGCCACGGCCTCCTGCGGGGAGGGCGCCCGGACCGACACCACGGCGGCGGCCGGGTCGGAGACGTGCAGCCCGGCGGCGGCGAGGCCGTCGGCGAGCAGCCGCGCCACCTCGCGGGCCCGGTCCGCGCGCTGCGGCTCCTCGCGGAGCAGGCGCAGCGCCCCGAGGGCGGCCCCCGCGGCCGCGGGGGCCAGCCCCGTGTCGAAGATGAAGGTGCGCGCCGTCTCGGTGAGGTGGCGGATCACCCTGCGGGGGCCGAGCACCGCCCCGCCCTGGGAGCCGAGCGACTTGGAGAGGGTGGCGGTGACCACCGTGTCGGGGGCGCCGGCCAGCCCGCACCCGGCCGCCGCGCCCGCCCCGCCCGGGCCGAGGACGCCGAGGCCGTGGGCGTCGTCGACGAGCAGCGCGGCGCCGTGCGCGCGGCAGGCCGCGGAGAGCTCCGGCAGCGGCGCCGCGTCGCCGTCCACGGAGAAGAGGGAGTCGGTGACGACGAGCGCCGGACCGGCGTGCGCGGCCAGCGCCGCCCGGACCGCCGCCGGGTCGCGGTGCGGCACCGGGCGGACCTGCGCCCGGGAGAGCCGGCAGCCGTCGATCAGCGAGGCGTGGTTGTGGGCGTCGGAGACGACGAGGGAGCCGGGGCCGGTGAGCGCGGTGAGGGCGGCCAGGTTGGCGGCGTAGCCGGACGAGAACACCAGTGCGGCCTCGGCGCCGCAGAACTCCGCGAGCTCCTCCTCCAGGGCGGTGTGGAGCGCGGTGGTCCCGGTGACCAGCCGGGAGCCGGTGGCGCCGCCGCCCCAGCGCAGCGCGGCGTCGGCGGCGGCCCGGGTCACCCGGGGGTGGCGGACCAGGCCCAGGTAGTCGTTGCCCGCCAGGTCGAGCACCGGGTCGTCGGCGGGGCGGCTGCGCAGGGTGCGGGTGAGCCCGGCGCGGGCGCGCTGCTCGGCGGCGCGGTCGAGCCAGTCGAAGACGGCGCCGGGGCCGGCGGGCGGTGCGGCGGGCGGCGCCGGGGCGGCCGGGCGGTCCGGGGACGCCGGGCCGGCGGCCGCGGGCGGGGCGCCGGAAACCCCGGCGGAAGGCTCGGTGGAAAGCTCGGCGGAGACCTCGGCGGAAAGCCCGGCGGCGGACGCTGCGGCGGGCTCGGCGGCGGTGGGGTGGGCCATGCCGGGCACTCTGGCACGGGCCGCCGGAGGGCGGCAACGCGTTCCCGGCCACACCGGCGCGTACCGGGCGGGGCGACGCGGAGCTTTGCCCGGGTCCGGGCCGACCAGGCAGTATGGGGCGGTGAGCCTCATCGACGAGCTGCCCGGCAGCGCTGACCCCGACACCCTCTTCGAAGTCTTCGCCGGCTGGGCCGAGGAGCGGGGGATCACGCTGTACCCCCACCAGGAGGAGGCGCTGATCGAGATCGTCTCCGGGGCGAACGTCATCCTCAACACGCCCACCGGCTCCGGCAAGAGCCTGGTGGCGGCGGGGGCGCACTTCGCGGCGCTCGCCCGCCGGGAGCGCACCTTCTACACCGCGCCCATCAAGGCGCTGGTGTCGGAGAAGTTCTTCGAGCTGGTGAAGATGTTCGGCACGGACAACGTCGGCATGATGACGGGCGACGCCAGCGTCAACCCGACCGCCCCCGTCATCTGCTGCACCGCCGAGGTGCTCGCCAACATCGCGCTGCGCGACGGCGAGCGGGCCGACATCCACCAGGTGGTGATGGACGAGTTCCACTTCTACGCCGAGCCGGACCGCGGCTGGGCGTGGCAGGTGCCGATCCTGGAGCTGCCGCAGGCGCAGTTCCTGCTGATGTCGGCGACGCTCGGCGACGTCCGCCGCTTCGAGGGGGACCTGACGCGCCGTACGGGCCGCCCGACGACGGTGGTGAAGTCGGCGGAGCGGCCGGTGCCCCTCTTCTACGAGTACCGGCGCACCACCATGCACGACACCCTGGAGGAGCTGCTCTCCACCGGGCAGGCCCCCGTGTACGTCGTCCACTTCACCCAGGCGGCGGCGGTCGAGCGGGCCCAGTCCCTCATGTCGATCAACATGTGCAGCAAGGCGGAGAAGGACGCCATCGCCGCGCTGATCGGCAACTTCCGCTTCACCACGAAGTTCGGCCGCAACCTGTCGCGCTACGTGCGGCACGGCATCGGCGTGCACCACGCCGGCATGCTGCCCAAGTACCGGCGGCTGGTGGAGCGCCTGGCGCAAGCCGGCCTGCTGAAGGTCATCTGCGGCACGGACACCCTCGGCGTGGGCGTCAACGTGCCGATCCGCACGGTGCTGTTCACCGCGCTCAGCAAGTACGACGGGCAGCGGGTGCGCCTGCTGCGGGCCCGCGAGTTCCACCAGATCGCGGGCCGCGCCGGGCGGGCCGGCTTCGACACCGTCGGCCAGGTGGTGGCGCAGGCCCCCGAGCACGTGGTGGAGAACGAGAAGGCGCTGGCCAAGGCGGGCGACGACCCGAAGAAGCGGCGCAAGGTGGTCCGCAAGAAGGCGCCCGAGGGCTTCGTCAACTGGGGCGAGGAGACCTTCGAGCGGCTGATCGCGGCCGAGCCCGAGCCGCTGGTCTCCCGGTTCCGGGTGAGCCACGCGATGCTGCTGTCGGTCATCGGCCGGCCCGGCAACGCCTTCGAGGCGATGCGGCGCCTGCTCACCGACAACCACGAGGAGCGCCCGGCGCAGCGCCGCCACATCCGCAACGCGATCGCCATCTACCGCTCGCTGCTGGACGCGGGCGTGGTGGAGCGGCTGCCCGAGCCGGACGCGGAGGGCCGCATCGCCCGGCTCACCATGGAGCTGCAGGAGAACTTCGCGCTCAACCAGCCGCTCTCCACCTTCGCCCTGGCCGCGTTCGAGCTGCTGGACCCGGCGTCGCCGACGTACGCGCTCGACGTGATGTCGGTGGTGGAGTCCACCCTCGACGACCCGCGGCAGATCCTCGCCTCGCAGGAGAACAAGGCCCGCGGCGAGGCCGTGGCGCAGATGAAGGCCGACGGGGTCGAGTACGAGGAGCGCATGGAGCGCCTCCAGGACATCTCCTACCCGAAGCCCCTGGAGGAGCTGCTCGGCCACGCCTACGACGTGTACCGGCGCGCCCACCCGTGGATCGGCGACCACCCGCTGCGGCCCAAGTCGGTCGCCCGCGACCTGTACGAGCGGGCGATGACCTTCACCGACTACGTCGGCCACTACGAGCTGGCGCGCGGCGAGGGCCTGGTCCTGCGCTACCTGGCGGGCGCGTACAAGGCGCTGGAGCAGACGGTGCCGGAGGACGTGAAGACCGACGACCTCAAGGACCTCGTCGCGTGGCTCGGCGAGCTGGTCCGCCAGGTCGACTCCAGCCTGCTCGACGAGTGGGAGCAGCTGGCCAACCCGACGGAGGAGGACGGCTCCCCGGCCGTGATGGAGGAGCGGACCACGCCGGTCACCGCCAACACCCGGGCCTTCCGGGTGCTGGTCCGCAACGAGATGTTCCGCCGGGTGGAGCTGGCCGCCCTGGAGCGGTACCACGAGCTCGGCGAGCTGGACGGCGAGCACGGCTGGGACGCCGACCGCTGGGCGGACGCCATGGACGCCTACTGGGACGAGCACGACGACCTGGGCACCGGCCCGGACGCGCGCGGGCCCAAGCTGCTGCTCATCGAGGAGGAGCGCGGGCTGTGGCGGCTGCGCCAGGTCTTCGACGACCCGGCGGGCGACCACGACTGGGGCATCTCCGCGGAGGTGGACCTGGCCGCCTCCGACGAGGCGGGGCACGCCGTGGTGCGGGTCACCGCCGTGGACCGGATGTAGGGACGCGCGTGCGGCGGGCCTCCCCCGACCGGGGAGGCCCGCCGCGTCCGGGCCGGTACCGGTCCCCGGGGCCGCCGGGCCGGTACGGGGCGCCCGCGGCCGCCGGGCCGACGTCGCCGGCCCGCCGTCGTGCCGCCCCGGCCGGCGTCAGGAGTCCGTGAGGACCACGAGCTGCCGGGTCGCCCGGGTCATCGCGACGTAGCGGTCGACCGCCCCCTCCGCACCCCCGCCGAACGCCTCCGGGCCGACGAGGACGACCAGGTCGAACTCGAGCCCCTTCGCCAGCTCCGGGGTGAGCGACCGGACGCGGGGCGTCGCCCGGAACGCCGGGTCGCCGATGACGCAGGCGGTCCCGTCGGCGTGCTCGGCGAGCCAGGCGCCGAGGACCGCGTCCAGGTCCCGGACGGACCCGTGGACGACGGGGACGCCGCTGCTGCGGACGGAGACCGGCACGTTGGCGTCCGGGAGCACCGCCCGGATGACCGGCTCGGCCTCCGCCATGACCTCCTCCGGCGTCCGGTAGTTGACGCCCAGGGAGGCCACCTCGACCCGGTCGAGCCCGATCCGCCCCAGCCGCTCCCGCCACGACTCCGTGAACCCGTGCCGGGCCTGGGCGCGGTCCCCCACGACGGTGAGGCTCCGGGAGGGGCAGCGGAGCAGCAGCATCCGCCACTCCGCGTCGGTCAGCTCCTGGGCCTCGTCCACGACGACGTGCGCGAACGGGCCGGCGAGCCGGTCCGGGTCGGCGCCCGGCAGGGCGGTCCCGTCGACCAGGCTGTCCAGCAGGTCCTGTCCGCGCAGCATCGTCACCGCGCCCTCGCCGTCGTCGTCGGCCTCGAGCAGGCGGTCCACGACGGCGGCCATGCGCGCGCGCTCGGCGGCGACGGCGGCCTCGTGCCGGCTCCTCCGCCGTTCCGCCCGCGGGTCGCCGAGCCGGTGCCGCGCCGCGTCCAGCAGCGGCAGGTCGGACACCGTCCAGGCCCGGGGATCCTCGCGCTGCAGCCTCCGGACCTCGTCGGGGCCGAGCCAGGGAGCGCACAACCGCAGGTAGGCGGGGACCGACCACAGGTCCCCGACGAGGTCGGCCGCGTCGAGCAGCGGCCATGCGCGGTCGAGGGCCCCCGTCAGCTCCTCGTCCTCCAGGAGCGCCCTGCGGAGCAGACCGGGCGGGACGTCCTCGTCGTGCCGGGCCGCCAGGATCGCGAGCAGCTCCTCCCGGATCTGCCCGCGCGCCTCGTTGTGCGGGGTGCCCGGCTCCGGCGCCTCGAACGCCTCGGCCCAGTCGTCCGGGCCCAGCCACACGTCGGACCAGTCGGTCGTGACGGTCATCCCCTCGGCGGGCGGCTCCTCGTAGAACCGGACGGCCGCCTCGACCGCCCCCAGCATGTCCGCGGACGACTTCAGCCGGGCGGCCTCCGGGTCGGTCTCGGCCGTCGCCCCGGCCCCCTCCGCGACGAGGTCCCGCAGGGTGCACGTCCGCACGCCCTCCTCCCCGAGGCTCGGGAGGACGTCGGCGACATGGTCCAGGTAGGGCTGGTGCGGGCCGACGAACAGCACGCGGCCCCGGCCGCGGGCGAGCCGGGGGTCGGAGTGGAGGAGGTAGGCGGAGCGGTGGAGGGCGACGACGGTCTTCCCCGTGCCCGGGCCGCCGTCCACGACGAGGGCGCCGCGGGACCCGGCCCGGATGACGGCGTCCTGGTCGGCCTGGATGGTGGCGAGCACGTCCCGCATCCGGGGCGACCGGTGGGCGCCCAGCTCGGCGATGAAGGCGGACTGGTCGTCGAGCGCGGCGTGCCCCTCGAGCCCGTCCGCGGTGAACACCTCGTCCCAGTAGTCGCTGATCCGGCCGCGGGTCCAGCGGTACCGGCGGCGGCTCGCCAGGCCCATCGGGTCGGCGTGGGTCGCGGCGAAGAACGGCTCGGCCGCCGGGGAGCGCCAGTCGACCAGCAGCCGGCGGCCCGCGCCGTCGGTGAGGCCGAGCCGTCCGACGTACACGGGCTCGGGGTCGTCGGCGCGGACGATGCGGCCGAGGCACAGGTCCAGGCCGAAGCGGCGCAGGGCACGCAGGCGGCCGGTCAGCCGGTGGACCTCCGCGTCCCGGTCCATCGCGGCCCGGCCGACGCCTCCGGGCGCCCTGCGCGCGGCGTCGAGGCGGTCGGACAGGTCGGCGACCGTCTGCTCGAGGCTCTGCGCGACGACCGCGAAGTGCCGCTCGTCGCCGGCGGTCAGCGCCGGGTCGGCCTTGGCGGAGAGGTGGTCGGGGAGGTCGAAGGCGCCGGTGGTCAGAGGGCCCATGTCAGCGGCTCCGATCCGCGGCCGGCGCCGCGCCGTCCGGCGCCGCGGGGCACCGCGGAGCGCGGAGCCCCGCCCCGGTACCGGGCACCCGCCTCCTCGGCGCAGGTCCGGCCACCGGTCCGACGTCACCGCACGGCCCGCCGGGCGACGAAAACACGCACACGTCGTGAATCTCCCATTTCTTCAGGTTCCGTCCCAGGCGGGCCATTCTGGGGCAGCACCGGGGCCTTGCCGCAAGACCCCCCATGCGCTGTACGTTGAGAATGGCGAGGAGAGGGTGTTCCCTCTTTCCTCGCCTTTCGTCGTCCCCGGGCCGCGCAGGGCGGCGGTGCGCCGCGACGGGGCGGAAGGTCTCCGCGCGGCCCGTCACCGGGCCGCGCCGGGAGGGCGGCGGGCCGGCCACCCGTCCGTCCGGGCCGGGCAGCCGGGGCCGTGACCGCGGACGACCACCGGCGTGACGGGACGGCCGGGTGCCGGCAGCGGCGGATGTCCCGCAGGCCGGCCGAGGGTCGTGCCACGGCCTGTCCGTCGCCTGCTCTAGGGTCGCCCGCATGGCCGAGCCCTCCTTTCTGACCGCCGTCCGCGCGTCGTACGACACGGTCGCCGCCGACTACGTCGAACGCGTCCCGCCTCCGGCCGAGATGGACCCGCTGTCACGCGGGATGCTGGCGGCGTTCGCCGAACTGGTGCGGACGGCCGGTCCGCGGCCGGTCGCGGACCTGGGGTGCGGCCCCGGACGCGTGACGGCGCACCTGGCCGGGCTGGGGGTGTCCGCCTTCGGCGTCGACCTGTCGCCGAGGATGGTCGCGCTGGCCCGGCACGCCCATCCGGACCTGCGGTTCACCGAGGGCTCGATGACCGCGCTGGAGACGGGGGACGACGAGCTCGGCGGCATCCTGGCCTGGTACTCCACCCATCACACGCCCCCGCAGTGGCTGCCGGACGTGTTCGCCGAGTTCCACCGCACGCTCGCGCCCGGCGGCCACCTGCTCTGGGGGGACTACGTCGGTGACGAGCGGCTGCAGCCGACCCACGGCTACGGCCGCCCGGTGTCCTACGAGTCGTACCTCCTGCCCCTGGACCGCATCGCCGACCTGCTGGAGCAGGCCGGACTCGTCGTCACCGCGAGACTGGAACAGGAGCCCGGCGGACGCGTGAAGAGGCCGCACGCCTGCCTCCTGGCCTGCAAGCCCGAAACGCCCTGACGGGCCCGTTCCCGGGGTGAGGCCGCTGGGCCGGACCGCCGGCGGTCACGGTCCGGACAGGCCGGCCCGATCTCCTGGAAGCGGTGGACCACGTCGTGGACCGCGTCCTCGTCCGCCCGCACGGACCGCGCGACCAGGAGAGTCCGCTGCACCGTCCCCGACGAGGTCGACCAGGCCCGCAACCGCAAGAAGCGCGGCTCCCGCGGCGACCGTCCACCGAAGGTCGACCCGGAGGACTGCAAGGCCCGGCACGCCGTCGGATGCGGCATCGACCGGCTGCAGCGGCACCGGGCCGTCGCCACGCGATACGACGGACGTGCTGTCCGCCACGAAGCGGCATTGCCGGCTGCCGCCGTCAACGAATGGCTGTGGCCGGCACGCGGCCACGTCTCAAGCCCACACCGCCCTGACCACGGCGTGGCCTGCTGCGGCCGCCCGCCCGTAGAACCCTTGAAGGCCCCGGTGATGGCCGAGGAACTCCTGCCTGACCTCTTCCTCGTCCCAGCCGGCCCAGACGAGCTTGGCACCGGCGACGTCCCACAGTTCGTCGAACGGGACACGTGCGAGGAAGCCTGCGGCCTGTGACACTCCAGGCGGCTCCAGAATCCCCAGGGGAGGGTTGGAGGGGTCGGCATCGGCGCTGCACGCCACTGACCGCCCGCCGTAAACCGGCAGCGCCCAGGAGTCGTCGGCATCCGCGTCGAGGACATCGGCAGCGGCGCAGAGGTCATGGACGGAGCCCCAGACCTTGTCGATCGACTGGGCGATGCCCGCTGCGTACTCGTCGGGGTGGTTCTCCCAAGCCTTCCACATGAACGCTGCAAGCCAGGTGTGGTCGTCCCGGATCTCGGATTCCGCGACGGCGCGCAGGTGCATGTGGATGCTCACGGCGATGAGTCCTCCCGGTCCGGCGGCCCGCCTGTCGGGCCGAACGGAGAGAACCTACTCGTCGGCACTGACGGCGCGATGCCCGTCTCCTCACGCCGGGGTGCCCGGCTCTGCCAGGACGCCCTCCGACACCCGAGCGCCGCGTGTCGCCGAGATCGACCGCTGCGGACCGGCGCACATCCGTACGGACGTTCGCAACAGGCCCCAGGCCGTGTCCGGCCATGCGCGCCGGTCAGGCGCGCGGCGGCCGGTGCGGTGCATCGCACGGCGGAGGATCGGCCTCGTACCGGACGTACCCGGTCGACTCCGACAACGCGGCGAGGTGCCCCGCCGGCCGTCGCGCGCCAGGCGGGAATGGTCAGGGACGGCTAGAGCCACATGAGCTGCGCGCCCGCCGTGTGGGCGACGGCCCGGGTGGCGTCCTCGAGCTGCTGGCGGTCGGCGCCGGTCGGGCGGTGCCCGTCGCGGAAGGCCGAGCTGGTGACGGTCACGTACCCCCGGACCGCCGCGACCCGGGTGAAGAGCGCCGCCGGGTCGGTCACGGCCGGGGTCGCGGCGGGGGCCGTGGACGGGGACACGGCGGCGGGCGACGGGCCGCCGGCGGGGCCGGGGGCGGGCTCGAAGGCGAGGTCGGCCGGGTGGGCGCCGAGCGTCAGGGCGGCCTTGCGGGCCCCCTGGTCGTCCTTGAAGCGCAGCACCGTGACGGTGGTGAGGACCGCGCCGTCCAGCCGGGTGTAGGTGGCGCCGACGTAGCCGGTGCAGCCGATCCGGGCGATCCGGCCCGCGGTGCCGCCGCGGACGGTGTCCGCGCAGTCCGCCCCCTGCCGGGCGGCGGTGCGGGACGCCTGGTCGGAGCCCTCGTCGACGCCGCGCGACGCGGGGAAGTAGCGGTCGGCGGTGAAGGCGTCCGGGTCGGCCGAGGCGGAGGCGGCAGGGCCCGGCCCGGACGGGGAGCCGGGGGCGGCGTCCTGCGAGCCGCCGAGGAGGCTGCTGCCGTCGGAGCGGTCCACCCAGAGGGCCGCGGCGAGGCCTGCCACCAGGAGGACCGACAGGACGGCCCACAGGCGGGGCGAGGGCCGGCGGCGCAGGCGGGCCGGCTCCTGTGCCTCCTGCGGCGCGGCCGGGCCGTCGGTGGCGTCGGTGCCGTCGGTGCCGTCCGGGACGCGCGCGGTATCGTCTGCCGGGACGCGCTGCGGGGCGGCGCCCCCCTCCTGCTCTGTCATGGCACCGGAGTCTATGCGGGAGGATCATGGGCGGCCAGGAGGGGGCGGGCCCTCGGCGCGGGGGCCCGGGACGGTCCGGTCCACCGCCGTGACCTGCGTCACTACGGTACGCGCCGGTCCTGTGACAACCGGTCAAACCCGGGCGCGGATCTTCTGGCGGGTTCCGCTCTGGCGCGGCCGCCGCCTACGGCGGCAGGATCTGGCCCATGGATCTCCTGGACACGCTGGTCGCGAAGGGCCTCAGCCGCGAGCTCCCCACCCGGGAGGAGGCGCTCGCCGTCCTGGCCACCCCGGACGACGACCTGCTCGACGTGGTGGCCGCGGCGGGGCGGGTGCGGCGGCACTGGTTCGGCCGCCGGGTGAAGCTCAACTACCTGGTCAACCTGAAGAGCGGCCTCTGTCCCGAGGACTGCTCGTACTGCTCGCAGCGGCTCGGCTCCGAGGCCGGGATCCTCAAGTACACGTGGCTGAAGCCCGACCAGGCCGCGCAGGCCGCCGCCGCGGGCGTGGCGGGTGGCGCCAAGCGGGTCTGCCTGGTGGCCAGCGGCCGCGGCCCGACCGACCGGGACGTGGAGCGGGTGGCCGACACCATCGCGGCGGTCAAGGGCGCCAACGAGGGCGTGGAGGTGTGCGCCTGTCTGGGCCTGCTCTCCGACGACCAGGCGGAGCGGCTGCGGGCGGCCGGCGCCGACGCGTACAACCACAACCTCAACACGGCCGGCGACAAGTACGCCGAGATCTGCACCACGCACGACTACCAGGACCGGGTGGACACCGTGCGGCAGGCCCAGGCCGCCGGGCTGTCGGCCTGCTCCGGCCTGATCGCCGGCATGGGCGAGAGCGACGCCGACCTGGTGGACGTGGTCTTCTCGCTGCGGGAGCTGGACCCGGACTCGGTGCCGGTCAACTTCCTGATCCCCTTCGAGGGCACCCCGCTGGCGAAGGAGTGGAACCTGACCCCGCAGCGCTGCCTGCGCATCCTCGCCATGGTCCGGTTCGTCTGCCCCGACGTGGAGGTGCGGCTGGCCGGCGGCCGCGAGGTGCACCTGCGCAGCCTGCAGCCGCTGGCGCTGCACCTGGCGAACTCGATCTTCCTGGGCGACTACCTCACCAGTGAGGGGCAGGCCGGGCAGGCCGACCTCGACATGATCGCCGACGCCGGCTTCGAGGTGGAGGGCGCCGACCGGACCACCCTGCCGCAGCACCGGGCCGACGCCCGGGCCGCCGCCGGGGGCGGCTGCGGGCCGTGCGGCGGCGGGGAGCAGGCCGGGACCGGCTGCGGCGGCGCGGAGGCCGCCGGCTGCGGCGACGCCTGCGGCCACGCGCACGCCCCCGCAGCCACGGCTGCCACTGCCTCCGCGACCGCGACCGGCCCGGACGCCGACCGCGAGGCGGAGCCCGCCGCCGCCGGGGCGGCCCGCACCGACCTGGTCCAGGTGCGGCGGCGCGGCGCCGGCACCGACCTGCCGCCGAACGCCTGATGGGGCGTCCGACCCCGCAGGAGCTGCTCGACCTGGACCGCGCGCACGTCTGGCACCCCTACGGCGCGATGCCGGCCGCCGTGCCCCCGTACGTGGTGGAGTCCGCGTCGGGGGTGCGGCTGCGGATGGCCGAGCCCGTCGAGGGCCGGCGCGAGCTGGTCGACGGCATGTCGTCGTGGTGGGCGGCGGTCCACGGGTACGGGCACCCGGTGCTGGACGCGGCGGTCCGCGACCAGCTGGGGCGGATGAGCCACGTCATGTTCGGCGGGCTCACCCACGAGCCGGCCGTGCGGCTGGCCGCCCTCCTGGCGGAGATCACCCCGGAGCCGCTGCGGCACGTCTTCCTCGCCGACTCCGGCTCGGTGGCCGTCGAGGTCGCCGTGAAGATGTGCCTGCAGTACTGGCGCTCGCTCGGCCGCCCGGAGAAGCGGCGGCTGCTGACCTGGCGCGGCGGCTACCACGGCGACACCTTCCACCCCATGTCGGTCTGCGACCCCGACGGCGGCATGCACCGGCTGTGGCAGGGCGTGCTGCCCGAGCAGGTCTTCGCGCCGGAGCCCCCGGCGGGCTTCGACGCGCCCGTCGACCCCGCGTACGCGGCGGAGCTGGCCGGGCTGGTGGAGCGCCACGCGCACGAGCTGGCCGCCGTGGTGGTCGAGCCGGTCGTGCAGGGCGCGGGCGGGATGCGGTTCCACTCCCCCGGCTACCTGCGGGTGCTGCGGGAGGCGTGCGACGCCCACGGCGTGCTGCTGGTCCTCGACGAGGTCGCGACCGGCTTCGGGCGCACCGGCGCGCTCTTCGCCGCGGAGCACGCCGGGATCGCGCCCGACGTGATGTGCGTGGGCAAGGCGCTGACCGGCGGCTACCTCACCATGGCCGCGGCGCTGTGCACGCCCCGGGTGGCGGAGGGGATCAGCGGCGGCGAGGTGCCGGTCCTCGCCCACGGGCCGACCTTCATGGGCAACCCGCTGGCCGCCGCCGTGGCCCTCGCCTCCACCGGCCTGCTGCTGGAGCAGGACTGGCGCGGCGGGGTGAAGCGGATCGAGGCCGGGCTGCGGGCGGGGCTCGCCCCGGCGGCGGACGTCCCCGGCGTGGCCGACGTGCGGGTGCTGGGCGCGATCGGCGTGGTGCAGCTGGACCACCCCGTCGACGTGGCGGCGGCGACCCGGGCCGCGGCCCGCGAGGGCGTGTGGCTGCGGCCGTTCCGCGACCTGGTCTACACGATGCCGCCGTACGTGACCGGCGACGACGACCTGGCCCGCATCGGGGCCGCGGTCACGGCGGCCGCTGCCGCGGGATAGCACGGATCCCCGCCCGGGGGACGGGATCCCGCCGGCGGAACGGAACGAGGAACGGAGCAGGGCACATGGCCGTACTGGTCGTCACCGGGACGGGCACCGAGATCGGCAAGACCGTCACCACCGCGGCCGTCGCCGCACTGGCCCTCGACGCCGGACGGCGGGTCGCGGTGCTCAAGCCCGCCCAGACGGGCGTGGCGCCGGGCGACCCCGGCGACGTGGACGAGGTGGCGCGGCTCGCCGGTCCGGTGACCCGCAGCGAACTCGCCCGCTACCCCGAGCCGCTCGCCCCGGACACCGCCGCCCGCCGCTGCGGCCTGCCGCCGGTCGGCCCCCGCGAGGTCGCCGAGGAGGCGGCCCGGCTGGCCGCCGGCCACGACCTGGTGCTGGTCGAGGGCGCGGGCGGGCTGCTCGTCCGCCTCGACGCGGCCGGGCACACCCTGGCCGACGCGGCGCTGGCGATGCGCGCCGCGGGCCTCCCCGCCGAGGTGCTGGCCGTCGCCCCGGCCGGACTGGGCACCCTCAACGGCGCCGCCCTCACCGCCGAGGCGCTGCGCGCCCGCGGCCTGCCGCTGCTGGGCCTGGTGGTGGGCTCCTGGCCCGCCGACCCCGACCTGGCGGCCCGCTGCAACCTCGCCGACCTCCCGGCGGTGACCGGCGCGCCCCTGCTCGGCGCCCTCCCGGCGGGCTGCGCGGCCTCCGGCGGCCCGGGCTTCCTGTCCGCCGCCCGGGCCGGCCTCTCCCCCCGCCTCGGCGGCACCTGGGACGCGTCGGCCTTCACCGCCGCCCACGCCGCCCCGCTCCCGGCGCCGGCGGGCTGAGCGGGCTCCCGCCGGGCCGGGTCGGCGGGGCGCCGCTCGGCGGGGCCGGTCATCCCTCCGGGGAGTCGGGCAGGGGCCTCGTCCAGCGGGTCCAGCCCGCGTCGGGGGCGTACCCGGCGGCCTGCCAGGCGGCGCGGCCGACGGCGTTGCGGTCGAGGACCATGGCGTCGGCGCGGCGGCCGCCGAGGGCGCGGAAGCGCTCCGCCGCGGCGGCGAGCAGGGCGGTGGCGACGCAGCGGCGGCGGTGGGCGGGGTGGACGGCGAGGCGGTAGAGGTGGCAGCGCCAGCCGTCCCAGCCGGCGATGACGGTGCCCGCGAGCACGCCGTCGACGCGGGCGGTGAGGAGGGCTCCCGGGTCGCGTTCCAGCAGCCGGGCGACGCCGTCCTCGTCGTCGGTGATGCTCCGCCCCTCGGCGGCCTGCGCC
The DNA here is from genome assembly GCF_042895785.1 of Streptomyces sp. NPDC001380. Lineage (NCBI taxonomy): Bacteria > Bacillati > Actinomycetota > Actinomycetes > Kitasatosporales > Streptomycetaceae > Streptomyces > Streptomyces sp. NPDC001380. Next base: position 144,219 of record NZ_JBIAWP010000001.1, read on the forward strand.
CAGAAGGCGAGCAGGTCGGGGATGTCCGCGGGTACGGCCGGGCCGACGGCGGGCGCGGCGGCGGGGTCCGGGGCGGGAGCGGGGACGGCAGGGGCGGGTACGGCGGCCGCGGTGGCGTTCGGGGTGTCCATGGGGAGGGTGTAGTACGGCGGCCGGGCGGCCCGCCGGGGTTTCCGGCATGCGGACGGGCCCGGCAGCGGTGCTGCCGGGCCCGTCGTGCCGGGCGGTGGCGCCCGGGTGCTCAGGTGCTCAGGTGCGCTGCCCGGGAGCCGGGGTCAGCCGGTGGTCAGGGCGGTGTCGTCGACCACGAAGCTGGTCTGCAGCGAGGAGTCCTCGGTGCCGGTGAACTTCAGGGTCACCGACTGCCCCGCGAAGGAGGACAGGTCGTAGGACTTCTGCACGTAGCCGGTGTTCTTGTTGAGGTTGGAGAAGCTGGCCAGCGTGGTGGAGTTCGCCTGGACGGAGAGCTTGTCGTAGGCGCTGGTGGTGGTGGTCTCCGCGGTGTCGATGTGGAGCCAGAAGGTCAGCGTGGCCTTGCAGCCGGCCGGCACGGACACCGTCTGGGAGAGGGTGTCGGTGTGGGTGCTGCCGTAGCCGTTCATCCAGGCCTTCCAGGAGCCCGAGTGCGCGGCCTCGCCGGTGCTGTTGTCGACCACGCCGGAGCTGGCCGTCCAGGGGGCGGCGCTGCCGGTCTCGAAGCCCGCGTTGCCGAGGAGCTGCTGCGCGGTGCAGCCGCCGCCACCGCCGGTGCTGACGGTCCAGGTGAAGGAGGTGGAGCCGGAGGCGTTGGCGCTGTCCTTGGCGGTGACCGTGACGTTGGAGGTGCCCGCCGTGGTCGGGGTGCCGCTGATCACGCCGGTGGAGGAGTTGATGGACAGGCCCGCGGGCAGGCCGGTCGCGCTCCAGGTGTAGCTGCCGGTGCCGCCGGTGGCCCGGACGGTCAGGCTGACCGGGGTGCCGGTGGCGGTGGACTGGTTGCCCGGGTTGGTGACGGTGACGCCGCCGCTCGGCACGGAGCCGACGCCGACGGCGGCCCAGGCGGTGGCGACCGCGTTGTACTCGGCGCTGCCGGAGCCGTAGAGGTCGGCGGCGGCGCTGAGGGTGCCGGTGCGGGCGCCCGCGTAGTTGGTGCTGGAGGTGAAGTACGTGGTCAGCGCCCGGTACCAGACCGCGAGGGCCTTGGCGCGGGTGATGCCGGTGACGGTGATGCCGTTGACCGTGGGGCTGTTGTAGCTGACGCCGTTGATCACCTTGGCGCCGCTGCCCTCGGAGAGCAGGTAGAAGAAGTGGTTGGCCGGGCCCGACGAGTAGTGCACGTCGATGCTGCCGATGCCGGAGTAGTAGCTGTCCTTGGACGAGCCGTCCTTGGAGGGCTTGTCCATGTAGCGCAGCGGCGTGCCGTTGCCGTTGATGTCGATCTCTTCGCCGATGAGGTAGTCCGGCGGGTCGGCGGGCAGGTTGGCGTACCACTCGACGCCGGTGCCGAAGATGTCGGAGGTGGCCTCGTTGAGGCCGCCGGACTCCCCGGAGTAGGTGAGGTTGGCCGTGGCGGAGGTGACGCCGTGGCTCATCTCGTGGCCGGCCACGTCGAGGGCGGTCAGCGGGTGGGTGTTCCCGGAGCCGTCGCCGTAGGTCATGCAGAAGCAGGTGTCGTCCCAGAAGGCGTTGACGTAGCTGCTGCCGTAGTGGACCCGGTTGTAGGCGCCCACGCCGTTGTTCTTGATGCCGGTGCGGCCGAAGGTGTTCTTGTAGAAGTCCCAGGTGGCGGCGGTGCCGTACTGGGCGTCGACGGCGGCGGACTGCCGGTTGGAGGCGCTGCCGTTGCCCCAGACGTCGTCGGCGTCGGTGAAGAGGGTGCCGCTGCCCGAGGTGCCGCCGTTGAGGTCGGTGGTGTACTGGCCGCCGCGGGAGCCGTCCTTGAGCTGGTACGTCGACCCGGACAGGGTGGTGGTCAGGTTGACCTGGCCCACGTACACGCCGGTGCCGGTGCCGGTCTTGATGTCCTCGAACTTCCCGAGCACCGTGCCGGACTTCGCGTCGGTGACGACGTGCAGGCGGCTGGGCGTGCCGTCCTTCTCCACGCTCTCGACCACGGTGTCCCAGGCGAGCTTCGGCGTGCCCTTGGCGGCCCAGACGACCAGGCGGGGGGCGACGCCGGAGGCCTTGGCGCCGCGGGCGGCGGCGAGGGACGCCTTGCCGGCCTGCGCCCTGGCGATGCCGGGCGTGGTGCTCCTGACGGCCAGCGCGGCGGTGCTGGCGCGGTCCACGGCCTTCGGGGTGCCGTCCGCGCGCTCGTGGACGACGAGGTCGCCGCCGAGCACGGGCAGCCCGGCGAAGGTCCGGTCGTAGCGCACGTGGCGGGTGCCGTCGCTGTCGACCATGACGTCCTTGGCGACCAGCTTCTCCCGGGCGCCGAGGCCGAGGGCGGCGGCGACGCGGCCGCTGTCCTGGCCGGCCTCGGTGAGGAGTTCGGCGCGCTGGGCCTTGCCCAGCGGGAGGGCGCGGGTCTTCGCGGCGCCGCCGGCGGCGGAGGCCGTCGCCGCGTGGGCGGTCAGCGGCACGCCGGCGGCGAGCAGCGCGGTCGCCGCGGCCAGTGCGGCCGTGGCGACGCGTGCGGGGACGGGGCGGGACATACGGACTCCTTCCGGTCGGCCGCTGGGTGACGGCCGATCAGGAACCTGGCCGCTGGGTGACGGCCGTGAGGGGCCCGGTACGCCGATGGGCGGACCGGGGCGGTGCGGCGGAACGCGGAGCCTGGTGGGTCGGCGCGCGTGGGACGGCGCGCCGGGCCGGCCGGTCCGGGGGGCGTGCACGGGCCCTCGGGGCGGCCGACCGACCGTACGGACGGGTACTCCTACGGCCGGAGGCGATCGTGGCAGGAAACCGGATGTGAATGACAGGTACAGAACAGAGTTTGTCCGGGAATCGACACACCCTCTTGCCGCGGCGGTCACCGGTGGGCGAGGATCACATGCGCCGTTGGCCTGCGCGGCCGCGGCGGGGACTCGGCCGAGGCCGCAAAAACGTTTGCGTACGCAGCGGGCGCCCGCCACCGTGGGTGCGGACCCCGGGCGGCCGACGCCGCCGGAGCGGGGCCCCGGCCGCCGGCGCCCCCGGCGCCGGGAACACGACACGAAGGCGGATCCCCCCATGACGCAATCCGGCCACTCCGCACGCCTGGTCTCGGCCCTGGCCGATCCCGGACGGCTGCGGGTCCTCTCCCGGATCGTGCTCGCCGGCGACGCCGGGACGACCCTGGACGAGCTCTCCGCGGCCGAGCCCCGGGCGTCGCACGCGGTGGACCGGCTGGCCGCCGCAGGGCTGGTCGGACGCTCCCCCCAAGGCTTCCTGACGGCCCGTCCGGACGCCTTCGCCGAGGCGCTGCGACGACGCGAGGAGCCCTCGGACGACCGCGGTCCCGCCCTGCGCGCCCTCTTCGCCCCCGACGGGCGGCTCGCCTCCGTGCCGGTCCGCCGCGAGCTGCGGCGGGCCCTGCTGGAGCACCTGGTGGACCGGATGTTCGACACCGGCGCCGTCTACTCCGAGGGCGAGGTCAACATCGCCATCCGCCAGTACTGGGACGACTGCGCCGCCCTGCGCCGCTACCTGGTGGAGGGCGGCCTGCTGGTCCGCTCCGCCGACGGGCGGGAGTACCGGGTCGCCGCCTGACCCCGTGACGGCCGGGCGGCATGACGCCCTGTCGACCTGTCGCCCTGTCGATCTGCGGATGTACGGACGTGCGGACGTACGGGCCTGCCGGCAGGGCGCCTCTCCCGGGTCCGCCTCTCCCGGCCGTGCCCCGCCCCTCGGTACCATGCCGGGGACGGGAGAGGCGGAGCGCGGCCGGGCGGAGGAGGGCGCACGCGTGGCGGACAGGGCCCGGCCGGCGGAGCGCGGCCGCAGCGGCGGCGCGCCCGGCCCCTGGGACGGCGACCCCCTGCTGTCCGACCTGATGCCCTGGTCCGTGCCCGCCCTGCGCACCGGCCGCGACTGGGTGCGCTCCCCCGACCCGGAGACCCTGCGGGCCCGCTGGCGCCGCCTGGTCGGCGCCGCCGGGGAGGAGCGGGCCGCCCTGTTCCGGCCCAGCCGCTCCCGCACGCTGCGCAGCGCCGTCGCCCAGCTGCCCGGCCGTGCCGCCTCCACCGTGCGGCTGGCCCGCGAGGCCGGGCCCTGCCCGGAGCCGGAGCCGGTCCGGCACGGCGCCTTCGACCGGCAGTGGCTGCTGCCGGACCACCGGCTGCTCGACGCCGCCCGGCCCGAGCTGTGGCGGGTCGCCGACGGCGGACAGCTCTTCGCCGTGGTGCAGGAGCGGCCGGGACCGGCCCTGGTGTTCGGCGCCGAGCTGCCCGACGGGCACCGCTCCCCCGGCCGCGGGCCGGTGCGCCCCCTGTACCGCAGGCCGGGCGCCGCCGAACCCAACCTCGCCCCCGGCCTCACCGACCTGCTCGCGGCGCGGTTCGGCTGCGCGGTGGCCGCCGGGGACGTGGCTGCCTGGACGGCGGCCGTCGCCTGCCACCCCGACGCGCCGGAGGCCCCGGGGCGGGCGGGCGCGGGGGCCGTGGTCGTCCCGCTGCCCGACGACCCCGGGCTGTGGCGCCGGGGGACAGCCCTGGGGCGGGAGGTGGTGTGGCTGAGCACGTTCGGGGAGCGGTGCACCGACCCGGCCGGCGGGCGGCCCGCCGGGCGGCCGCGCATGCCGGGCGGGCGGCGGCCGTTCGTCCGCAGGCCGGTCCCGGACACCCCGGCCGGCTTCCCGGGGGCACTCGCGTACGACGCCGAGGAGGAGGCGCTGCTGCTCGGCGACGGCCGGATCGCGCCGGTGCCCGCCGCGGCGTGGGAGTACCGCGTCGGCGGGGAGCGGGTGCTGGAGACCTGGTTCGCCGGGCGGGCGGCCCCCCGGCCCGGTGCGGACGCGCCCGCGCCCGGCTCCCTGGAGGCCGTCCGCCCGGCGTCCTGGCCAAGGGCGTGGACCACCGAGCTGACCGACCTGGCGACCGTGCTGGCCCTGCTCGCCGGCCTGCACGGCGCCCAGGCCGAGCTGGTCCGCGACCTGGCCTCCGCGCCCCGGCTCGGCGCCGCCGCCCTGCGCGCCGCCGGGGTGCTGCCCGCCCCGGACTGGGCCGCGCGGCCCGCCTCGGTGCTGGCGCACCTGGAGGAGGGCCCGGAGGGGCAGTTCGCCCTGCTCTGACGGCGTGTCGCGGCCGGGCCCGGGCGGGCCGGGCCGGGCCGGACAGGCGATCAGGCCGGACGGGACGGGTCGGGCCCGACGGGCCGGACGTCGAGAGCGTCGCCGCCGGCCGGGCCCGGCGTCCGGCGGCTGCCGCAACCGCGGAGCGCCCGCCGCCGCGTGCCGGGCCGTCCGCCCGGAGCCGCAGGGGTCCTCGCGGCCGCTCCCGGCCCCGGCCCACGGCCCACGGCCCACGGCCGAGGGCCGAGGGCCGACGGTCGACGGTCGACGGCGGGAGCGGCTCAGCCGCCCGGCTGCGGGTGGCCGCCACGGGTGAGGGCGGCCACCAGTTCGGCCACCTCCGGCCGGTGGTCGTCGGCGCGCCAGGCGATGGCCAGGTCGGCCGCAGGCAGCCCACGGACCGGCCGGTGGACGAGGTCGGAGCGCCGGTACAGGCCGACGTTGCCCTCCGCGATCAGCACCACGCCCTGACCGGAGACCACCGCCTCGAAGACCTCGTCGGGCGAGGCGGCCTCGGCGCCGACCCGCGGTTCCCGGCCGCCGCGGGCCTCCGTCGCCAGCCAGAAGTCCCGCAGCGGGCCCGCGCTGCGCGGCAGGGCGACGAACGGCTCGTCGCCGAGCTCGGCGAAGTCGACCTCGGACCGGTCCGCCAGACGGTGCCCCGCGGGAAGCGCGACCCACCGCCGCTCCCGCGCCAGGGTGCGGGTCGCGAGGCCCGCACCGGGCAGCGGCAGCCAGACGAAGGCCAGGTCGGAGGTGCCGTCGGCCAGCCCCGCGCTGGGGTCCTCCCAGGGCACCAGCCGCAGGGTGATCCGCCAGCCGCGGTCGCGGAAGCCGCTGAGCACGTCGCGCTGCACGTCCCGGCCCACCGCGGTCTGCATGCCCACGGTGAGCGCGACGGCGGGCCCGGCCGCCCGTGCCGCCCCGAGCGCGTCCTGCCAGGCCGCCAGCAGCTGCCGGGCACGGGGCAGCAGCGCCTCCCCCTGGGCGGTGAGCACCGGCCCGCCCGGGCGCCGGTCGAACAGCGGGAAGCCCAGCTGCCGCTCCAGCACCCGGATCTGCTTCGACAGCGCGGGCTGGGAGACGTAGAGCCGCTCCGCCGCCCGGGTGAAGTGCAGCTCCTCGGCCACCGCCACGAAGTACCTGAGGTCACGGAGATGGACGTCCATATCCGACGGTTATAGCAAGAGGTCTTGGACGCCGCGGCCGACGGGGGCGGAGGGTGGAGGCACGGCCGGGACCCCGGCCCGCACCCCTGACCCACGGGAGAGCACCATGGCCACGCTGCCCGTCCGCCGCCTGGCGGACCTCGGGACCTCCGCGATCGGATTCGGCGCGATGGTCCTGTCGCCCGGCATGTACGGGGAGGTCGACGACCGGCGCGCGGTCGCCGCCCTGCACGCCGCACTCGACGAGGGCGTCACCCTGGTCGACACCGCCGACGGCTACGGCGCCGACGGCCACAACGAGCGGATCGTCGGCCGGGCGCTGCGCGGCCGGCGCGAGGAGGCGGTGGTCGCCACCAAGTTCGGCTTCCGCATCCCCGAGGGCGCGCAGGCGCACCGGTTCCCGGTCTCCTACGCCTTCGGCGAGCTGGCCGTCAACGCCGAGCCGAGGTACGTGCGCGGCTACGCCGAGCAGTCGCTGCGCAACCTGGAGACGGACGTCATCGACCTGTACTACCCGCACTTCCCCGACCCGCAGGTCCCGATCGAGGACACCGTCGGCGCCGTCGCCGACCTGGTCTCCGACGGGCTGGTGCGGCACCTCGGCCTGTCCAACGTCACCGCCGACCAGCTGCGCAGGGCGCACGCCGTCCACCCGGTCGCGGCCGTCCAGGTGCAGTGGTCGATGTGGCAGCCGGTCGACCCCGGGCTGCACGCGGCCGCCCGCGAGCTCGGCGTCGGCCTGGTCGCCTGGGGCCCGCTCGGCGGAGGCTTCCTCACCGGCACCGTGCAGGAGGTCGCCGAGGACGACTTCCGCCGCAACCTCCCCCGCTTCGACCCGGCCAACCTCCGGACGAACCACGACCGCCACGCCCCGCTGCGCGGCATCGCCGCCGACCTCGGGCTCACCCCGGCCCAACTGGCCCTGGCCTGGCTGCTCCACCAGGACGAGCACGTCGTCCCCATCCCGGGCAGCCGCACCCCCGGCCACATCGCCGAGAACCTCGCCGCCGCGCGGGTGGAGCTGCACCCCGACACCCTGGCCCGGATCGACGGGGCGCTGGGCCGGTTCGCCCCCGAGGGCGCCGGCGCGGTGCTCGGCGGCTGAGCGGACCGCGCACCGCCGGCCGCGGCCGGACGGGCACCATGGCCGCCGGGGCGCCTGGCCCGTCGGCCCCGCCCGGAACCCGTCCGGGCTGGGCGCCCCGGCGGGCCGGTACGGCATCCGGCAGCAGGACCGAGCAAGCGGTGCCGGGCCCCGCGGCGGGAAGCGGGGCGGGAAGCGGGGCGCGGGGGCGCGGCGGGACGGCTGTAGGGTCGGCCGCAGGCAGACCTGCGGTGCTGGAGGGCGCGTGGCGGAGACGGTCGGGACCGCAGCGGACATACGGGCGGACATACGGGCGGGCGGGGAGGCCCGGACGGACGGCCCCGTGCGGCCGGAGGAGTTCGTGCGGGCGGAGGAGTTCGTGCGGGCGCACACCCGGGTCACCGCCGTCCGGTACGTGCCGGAGGTGCGGCTGCACCAGGCGGCCGAGGCGATCGGGCTGTGGGAGCTGACGGAGTCGGCGCAGGCCGGGGTGCGGATGCCGCCGCCGTTCTGGGCGTTCGCCTGGGCGGGCGGGCAGGCGCTGGCCCGGCACCTCCTGGACCGGCCGGAGGCCGTCGCCGGACGGGCCGTGCTGGACCTGGCGTCCGGTTCGGGCCTGGTCGCGGTGGCGGCGGCGCTGGCGGGGGCGGGCCCGGTGGCCGCGAGCGACGTGGACCGGTTCGCGGCGGCCGCCGTCGGGCTCAACGCCGCGCTGAACGGGGTCCGGGTGGAGGCCCAGCTCGGCGACCTGCTGGACGGCGACGGGGAGGGCGCCGAGGTGGTGCTCGCCGGGGACGTCTTCTACGAGCGGCCGATGGCGGAGCGGGTGCTGCCGTTCCTGGAGCGGGCGCACCGGCGGGGCGCCCTGGTCCTGGTGGGCGATCCGGGACGGGCCTACCTGCCCCGGGAGCGGTTCGAGGCGGTCTCGGTGCACGAGGTGCCGGTGGAGGCCGACCTGGAGGACCGTGAGGTCAAGACGACCACCGTCTGGCGCCTGACCGGCAGCTGACGCTCCGTCACCGAGCCGAGCAGCACCCCGGCCGACACCAGGCCGGTGCCCGCGAGCTGCGCGGGCCCGAGGACGCCGGCGCCGGCGAGGGGGGGCGGACAGGGCCGCGGCGACCGGGACGAGTCCGGAGAACAGGCCCGCCCGCTCCGCCCCGAGCCGCTGCACGGCGGTGTACCAGCAGCAGAAGGCCAGGACGGTCACCGGCAGCGTGTACCAGGCGAGGGCGGCCGCCTCCGCCGCCGTGGGCACCCTCAGCGCCGCCCCTCCGTCGAGGACCGCCGCCGACAGCCCCGCCTCCCCGGCAGCCGCGGCGCACGCCGCGGCGGACGTCAGGACCGGGCCGAGCACGCCCAGCAGCGGGACCGCCAGCAGGGCGAACGCCACCTCCCCGGCGAGGGCGAGGAGCGAGAGCAGCAGGCCCGCCGTGTCGGTGCGGCCGAGCCCCTGGACCACCGCCGCTCCCCCGGCGACCAGCGCCCCGGCCGCGGCGAGCCGGGCGGAGGGGCGGCGTCCGGCGAGCAGCGGGCCGAGCACCGCGAGGACGAGCGGCGCGCAGCCCACCACCATCCCGGGGACGGCGGGTTCGGCGTGGCGCTCGGCGGCGAGGACGGCGGCGTTGAAGCCGACCATGCCGGTGGCGGCGAGCACGGCGAGCCGGGACCACTCGCGGGCGGTGAGTCCGCGCAGGGTCCGCAGGGGGCGGCCGCCCCGGCGGGCGGCGAGGGCGCCGAGCAGCAGGGCCGCCGCGCCGTAGCGCAGGGCCTGGCCGCCGAGGACGGGGTAGCGGGAGAGCACGCTGCCGGCGGTGAAGGAGCTGCCGACGGCGAGGGTGGCGACGGCGGCGGGCAGGGCGCCGTTGCGGGCGGCGTTCGGGGAGGCCATGATCCGATGCTGGCGGGGCGGGCGGTCCGCGACGAGGTCCGGTCCGGGCTCCGTTTCGTGGACCGGTTCCCGTCGGCCGGTTCCCGCGGACCGGTTCCCGCGGACGGGTGGGGCCGGTGGGTGCCGGCGGGCGGTGGAGGGGCGATGGGGGACGCGGGTACGGGTCCGGGCACGGGTGCGGGCGGGTGGCCGGGCGCGGCGTGGGAGCTGCTGCTGCCCGCGGCGGGTGCGCCCGTCCGGGGGCGCGGCCAGGTGCTGCAGGCCGCCTTCCGGGAGGCGGTCCGGTCGGGGCGGCTGGCGGCGGGCACGCTCCTGCCGTCCAGCCGGGAGCTGGCCCGGGACCTGGGCGTGTCGCGCGGACTGGTCACGGAGGCGTACGGGCAGCTGCTCGCAGAGGGGTACCTGACGAGCCGTCCGGGGGCGGGTACCTGGGTGGCGGAGCTGCCCGCACGGCGGGAGCGGACCGCCGCCCCGGGCCGGGAGGCCGCGCCGCGGGCGGCCGCGGTGGACTTCCGGCCCGGCCTGGCGGACCTGTCGGCGTTCCCGCGCGCGGCCTGGAAGGGGGCGGTGCGCGACGCGCTGGACCGGCTGCCGCACACGGCGCTGGACTACCCCGACCCCCAGGGGCTGCCGGAGCTGCGGGAGGCGCTGGCCGAGCTGCTGGCCCGGCGCCGCGGCGTCGCGGTCGCGCCGGAGGGCCTGGTGGTCTGCTCCGGCGTGGCGCAGGCGCTCACGCTGCTGGGCCGCGTGCTGCACGCGCGGGGGCACCGGAGTGTGGCGCTGGAGGACCCCGGCAGTCCCGGCGAGGTCTCCCTGTTCGGGGCGGCCGGGCTGCGGTGCGTGCCGCTGCCGGTCGGGGACGGCGGCCCGGACCTGGAGGCACTGGCGCGGTCCGGGGCGAGGGTCGCCGTGGTGACGCCCGCCCACCAGTTCCCGCTGGGCGCGGCGCTGGGGCCGGCGCAGCGGGCGGCGCTGCTGGGGTGGGCCCGGGGGTGCGGCGGGCTGGTGGTGGAGGACGACTACGACGGCGACTTCCGGTACGACCGGGCCCCGGTGGGGGTGCTGCAGGGCCTCGACCCCGGACTGGTGGCGTACACCGGCTCGGTGAGCAAGTCGCTGGCGCCGGGCCTGCGGCTGGGGTGGCTGATGCCGCCGCCGGGGCTGCTCGCGGAGGTGGTGGAGACGAAGCGGGTGGCCGACCTGGGCAACGGGGTGCCGGAGCAGGCGGCGTTCGCCGGGTTCGTGCGCTCGGGGCGGTACGACCGGCAGCTGCGGCTGTGCCAGCGGCGCTACCGGCAGCGGCGGGACGCCCTGACCGGTGCGCTGGGACGCCACCTGCCGGACGTGCGGGTCTCGGGGGTGGCGGCGGGGCTGCACCTGGTCGCCGCCTTCCCGGAGCGGTACGGCACGCAGCGGGAGGTCACCGGCGCGGCCGCCCGGGCGGGCGTGCGGCTGCGGCCGCTGGACGACTGGCGGCTGCCGGGGCCGCAGCCCTCCCCCGGCGGCGACGCCGGACCGGCCCGGTTCGTCCTGGGGTACCCGCACCTGGCGCCCGCGGAGATCGAAGGGGCGGTGGCGGCGGTGGCGGAGGCCCTGCGGGGACGGTCCGGGAGATGACGGCGGATGCGGGGCCGGCCGGGACGGCCCGGGTGCCGGGGAGGTCCCGGTCCGCTCACCTTTCGGTACCGAAGCGGCGGTGAGCTGCGGCGACGGTCGCCAGGCCGCGGGGGCGCCGGTACGATCCGCTCACGCCGCCGGTACCGGGACGCCGGGGCGGTGCTGTCGGGCTCGGCGGAAGGGCGGTGCGGTGGATCGGCTCACGGGAGGGGACTCCTCGCTGCTGCGCCGGATCAACTCCGCGGTGACGCTGCGCGCGCTGCGCGACGGCCAGGCCCTCACCCTCACCCGTCTGGCGGGTGACACGGGGCTGTCCCGGCCGACGATCGAGGGGGTCATCGAGGACCTGTCCGGGGCCGGGCTGGTCGCCGAGGTCGGGCAGGCGCCGGACGGCGCGCGGCAGCGGGGGCGGCCGGCGCGCCGGTTCCGGTTCCGGGCCGAGGCGGGCCGCGTGCTGGGCGCGGAGATCGGCGCCCACACGGTGCGGGCCGTCCTCGCGGACCTCACCGGCCGCATCACGGGCGGCTGCGCGCGTCCGGTGGACGAGGCGCTGGGGGCCGACGCGCGGCTGTCCGCCCTCCGGGAGGTCGTGGACGAGCTGCTGCGCCGGGCCGGGGTGACCCGGGAGGCGCTGTGGGCGGTCGGCGTCGGCACGCCGGGCATCCTCGACACGGAGGGGACGGTGCGGCTGGGCACGGCGATGCCGGGCTGGACCGGGCTGGAGCTGGGCGCCCGGCTGCGGGGCTGGTTCCGCTGCCCGGTCCTGGTGGAGAACGACGCGAACCTCGGGGCGATCGCCGAGCACTGGCGGGGCTCGGCGGCGGGCATGGACGACGTGGTCTTCGTCCTGGCGGGGCTCAGCCCCGGCGCCGGGTCGCTGATCGGCGGACGGCTGCACCGCGGCTTCGGCGGGGCGGCGGGCGAGATCGGCGCCCTGCACCTGCTGGGCCGGGAGGCGTCGCCGGAACGGCTGCTGTCCCTCACGGACACACCCCTGGACCCGCTGGACGAGGCCGCGGTCGCCCGGGTGCTCCGGCTGGCCCGGGAGGGCGACGCGGTGGCGCGGGGGGCCCGGGACCGCTTCCTGCGGCGGCTGGTCCACGACGTGGCGGCGCTGGTGCTGGCGATCGACCCGCAGGTCGTCGTGGTGGGCGGCTGGGCGGCGGGCCTGGACGGGGTGCTGGAGCCGCTGCGGGAGCAGCTGGGCCGGTTCTGCCTCAGGCCGCCGGAGGTCGCCCTGTCGGCGCTCGGCGAGGAGGTCGTCGCCACGGGCGCGCTGCGGGTGGCCCTGGACCGGGTGGAGGCCCAGCTCTTCGCGCTGGAGCCCGCCGCCGCGGGGGGAGACCGGAGCTGAGCGGGGCACGGGCGGGCGCCCTGCCCCCCGTCCGCCACGGGGACGGCGGGTCCGCCGTCCCCCGCGGCGCAGCCGTGCCGGTCGCGGCCGTCGCCGCGTGGCGGCGACCGGCGCGGCCGCACCGGCTCCCGGAGTTCCTAGACGACGCAGAACTCGTTGCCCTCCGGGTCCCGCAGCAGGGCGGCACAGTGGCCGCTGTCCGGCTCATCCGTGGTCCGCACCACCGTGGCACCGGCTCTGACCAGCCGTTCCACCTCGGCGGCCACGCGCTGCCTGCGCACGGCCACCGGGACGTCGCGCCCACCGCCGACCTTCAGGTCGAAGTGGATCCGGTTCTTGGCGGTCTTGGGTTCCGGAACCTGCTGGAACCACACGCGCGGCCCCTGCCCGGCCGGATCGACGATCGATTCCGGCGTGTCCCCGGCACCGGCCGGCAGTTCCTCGTCGGGCACCCCCGAAGCCACCCAGTAGTCCCGCCACGTGGCATGGCCTCCCGGCGGGGCTTCGGGCACGTATCCGAGGGCCTCGCTCCAGAAGGCCACCAGTCTCCGCGGGTCGGCGCAGTCGACGGTCAGTTGCAGCGTCATCTCCATGCCCGGAGCCTGCCAGACGGGACTGACGGACGTCTCTCCCCGCGTCTGCCCGGCCGCCCCCTCGGCCGGGGAGGTCCACGTGCGCCGCAGGCCCCAGCGGTCCGCCCCGCATCGCCGGTCCGGTGATCGCGGCGCCGGCTCGCGCCGAGGGCGTGGGGGCGGGACCGGCCTGCCGCCGGCCCCGCCCTCGCGCAGTGGGGGGCGGGCGGACCGGGCAGCGGGGAGCGGTGCTGTGGCGGACCGTCAGGAGGCCGTGCGGACCTCGGAGAGGGCGGCGCCCACCGGGGCGACCTCGACCAGGCCGGTCTCGCCGAAGGTGAGCCGGCACGTGTCGGCCCGGTAGGTGGAGACGGCGAGCGCGGCGATGCGGCCCCCGGCGGCGTACTGGGTGGTGACGACCAGGACGGGCGTGCCCGGCGGCCGCTGCAGCAGCCGGGCCTCCTCGGCCTCGGCCACGCCGAGCTCCACCGCACGCGACTCCCCCGCCAGCTCCAGCCGCTGGAGCTGGCGCAGCACGGAGCGGCCGCGCCCGGTGTCGGCGGCGAAGCCGGGCAGGTGGGGCACGGCGGAGTCGGGCACGTGGAGCACCTCGGTGCCGACGGCCTGGCCGCCCGTCGACCGGACCCGCCGGACGGTGTGGACGGGCTCGTCGGCGGGGATGCCGAGGGCCTCGGCCAGCTTCGGGGCGGGCGCGGCGGTGGTGCAGCCGACGATCCGCCAGGCGGCGTCCTCGGTACCGGGCCAGCTCTCCTCCGCGGGACGGACCGGCACGGCCGTGCGGGGGGCGGCGACGAGGGTGCCGATGCCGCGGCGGCGGACCAGCCGGCCCTCCAGCTCCAGCTGGTCCAGGGCCTGGCGCAGGGTCGCGCGGGCGACGCCGAAGCGGGCGGCGAGCTCCCGCTCGTTGGGGATGACCTCGCCGGTGGCGAACTCGGAGTCGATGGCGCGCAGCAGCACGGTGCGCAGGTGCCAGTACTTGGGCTCCGGCGCAGGTTCGTGCCCCGTGGTCCCCACCATGTCCTCCACCCCTGGACGGCCGGGCCGCAGACGGGCCTTTTCGCGTCCTTCTTTATTAAAGGTGTTTGCAGTAAGGGACAGTAGGGCGCCCGCGGGGAGATGGTCAAGACCAATGTGGCCGCGGCGGGCCACCGGGGCGGACCGCAGGGGACGGGCCCCGCGGGCAGCGCCGGGCGGCCTCCCGGCGGCAGGCCGGGAGGCGGGGCGGACCGGCGGACCGGGCGAGCCGGCGGACCGGGCGGACCCGCGGACCGGGCGGGCGGGTCCGCAGGTGGCCGGCCCGGGCGGCGGTCAGGCGGACAGGGCGGCCGCGGCCTTGCGGGCGGCGACCAGCACCGGATCCCAGACCGGGGAGAACGGCGGCGCGTAGCCGAGGTCCAGGGCGGTCATCTGCTCGACGGTCATCCGGGCGGTGATCGCCACGGCGGCGGTGTCGATCCGCTTGGCCGCGCCCTCCCGGCCGACGATCTGCATGCCGAGGAGCCGCCCGGTGCGCAGCTCGGCGATGGCCTTGACGGTCATCGGCGCCGCGCCCGGGTGGTAGCCGGCGCGGCTGGTGGACTCCACCACCGCCGTGGTGAACTGCAGGCCGGCCTCGCGGGCGTCCCGCTCCAGCAGCCCGGTGCGGGCGATCTCCAGGGAGCAGACCTTGCTGACGGCCGTGCCGACCACGCCCGGGAAGGTCGCGTAGCCGCCGCCGATGTTGGTCCCGATGACCAGGCCGTGCTTGTTGGCGTGGGTACCGAGGGGGATGTGGGCGAGACGGCCGGAGACCAGGTTGAGGACCTCCACGCAGTCGCCACCCGCCCAGACGCGCTCGGCGCCGCGCACCCGCATCGCCAGGTCGGTGACGAGGCCGCCGTGGGCGCCCAGCGGGAGGCCCGCCTCGCGGGCCAGTCCGGTGCGGGGGCGCACGCCCAGGCCGAGGACGACGACGTCCGCCGGGTACTCGGCGTCCGCGGTGGCCACGGCGCGGGCGCGGCCGTCCCCGTCCAGCAGCACCCCGGTGACCTCGGCGCCGGTGACGACGTCGATGCCCATGCCCTCCATCGCCTCGTGGACCATGCGTCCCATGTCGGGGTCGAGGGTCGCCATGGGCTGCTCGGCCCGGTCCACCACGGTGACCTCCAGACCGCGGCGGACCAGGGCCTCGGCCATCTCGACGCCGATGTACCCGGCGCCGACCACCACGGCCCGGCGGCAGTCGCGGTCCAGCGCGGCGATCAGCTCCCGGCCGTCGTCGAGGGTCTGCACGCCGTGCACGCCCGGCGCGCCGATGCCGGGGACGGGCGGGCGCACCGGCTCGGCCCCGGTGGCGACCACCAGGTGGTCGTAGCCCAGCCACTGCCCGCCGCCGCCGTCGCCGTCCAGGTCGCGGACCCGGACCCGGCCGCGGTCCGGGTCGATCTCGACGGCCTCGGTGCGCAGCCGCAGGTCGATGCCGCGTGCGCGGTGCTCCTCGGGGGTGCGGGCGATCAGGGCGTCCTCGGCGGACACGTCCCCGCCGATCCAGTAGGGGATGCCGCAGGCCGAGTAGGAGGCGGTGCGCCCCCGTTCCACGGCGACGACCTCCAGGTCGCCGCGGCGGCGGCGCGCCTGGGAGGCGGCGGTCATGCCCGCCGCGTCGCCGCCGATGACGACCAGCCGCTCCGCCATGCCGTCCGCTCCTTCTCCGCAGTGCGCCGGGGGCACCGTCCCACCCGCCGGCCGCGCCACGACCCTAGGCCGCCGGGCCGGTGCGGGGGCGGCGACACGGCCGGGCGCGGGCCGCGGGTGACGGGCGTCACGGGATCCGGCGGAGTCCGTACGCATGCGACCGGACGGCTCGGGTACCCGAGGTCCTTGTACCGGAATCCCCAGGGAGGAAGAGACCATGACGGAGAACACCGCCGGCACCCCCGCCTCCGAAGGGCACGTGCCCGGAGCGGAGGCCCTGCACGCGATCGCCACGGGCGGCGACCAGCAGGCCGCGATGACGACGCTGGCGCAGAGCGAGGTGCTGCTGCCGGTGGCCGACGAGGGCGGCGAGAGCGATCCGCAGGTCGTCCAGCTGCCCGTCTACGAGCAGCAGGACGGCACCCGCCTGGTGCCGGTCTTCACCTCGGAGGCGACGCTCGCGGCGGCCATGCCGGACGTGCGGCAGTACCGCAACGTGCCGATGTCGGCGCTGGGCGGGGGCTGGCCCTCGGACGACCTGTGCCTGGCCGTGGACCCCGGCTCGCCGGACGCGCTCAACCTGACGGCCGACAACGTCAAGGCCCTCCCGACGCTCGCGGGCGCCTGAGGGCGGCCCCCCGCCGCGCGCGGCGGGGGGCGGCACCGTGCCGGGTGCCGCCCCCCGCCGCGTCCGCGCCCGACCCCGGTCCCCCCGGTCCGGGCAGGAGCAGGAGCGGGGACGAACGGAAAACCGGGGGACGCGCGCACCCCGACGTCGGCAGACTGCGCCCATGGAACCCCTGGAGACCGCGCAGGAGATCGTCCGCACCCGCTTCCCGCAGGCCAGGGCGGCCTTCCTGGCGGGGAGCGTCCTGACCGCGCGCCGCACCCCCGCCTCCGACCTGGACGTCGTGGTCCTGCTCGCCGGGCCGCCCGCCCCCTTCCGGGAGAGCCTGGTGCACCGGGGGTGGCCGGTGGAGCTGTTCGTGCAGACGGAGCAGGACTGGCGGGCCTTCGCCGAGCGGGAGACGGCGGCGCGCCGCTCCCCGCTGCCGGCGATGTGCGCCGAGGGGGTGCTGCTCGTGGACGCGGACGGCCTGGGGGCCGCCCTGCAGGCCGAGGCGCGGGAGCGGTTCGCGGCCGGTCCGCCGCCGGTGCCGGCCGACGTGCTGGACGACCACCGGTACGTGCTCACCGACCTGCTGGACGACCTGCGGGGGTGCGCCGACACCCGTGAGCAGGCGTACCTGGCGGCGGCGCTGCTGCTGCGGGCGTCGGAGTTCGCCCTGCTGGCGCGGGGGCACTGGCTGGGCAGCGGCACGTGGCTGTCGCGGCGGCCCGCGGAGGCGGACCTGTCGCTGCACGACCGGCCGGCGCAGGCGGCGGCCGAGGCGGCCGCAGGGCGGTCCGGCCGCCTGGCGGACGTGGTGGAGGAGGTCCTGGACCGGGCGGGCGGCCCGCTGTGGGCGGGGTACGCCCGCAGGTGACCGGGCCGGGTCCGGCCCCTTCCGCCCCGGCCCGCGACGCCGCCCCGACCGGCGCCGTCCTCCTCGAGGCGGGCCGCGGAGGGCGCATCGGGCGGCGCTGCGGCCCTGGCCCCGTGCCTCTGCGGCCATGGCCGGGGCGCCAGGAGGACTGGTGCACCCGAGGCACGCGCTGCGCGTCGAGGCGCCGCCCCGGACGGCTCCCGGCTGCCTGCCCCGTCCGGCCCCCGGGATGCGCCGGTGCGGACTCCGTAGGCTTGGGGCGCATCGTGGAACTCAGCTCACCTTGGAGGACGGGTGCCGGCGGCCCAGCGGATGACGTCTCGCAATGCCCGGTTCCAGCAGTGGGAGTCACTGCTGACCAACCGCAGCAAGCGCACGCGCGCGCGGGAGTTCCTCGTCCAGGGCGTGCGCCCGATCTCCCTCGCCGTGGAGCACGGCTGGCCGATCCACGCGCTGCTTTACGACGGGAGGCGGAAGCTGTCGCGCTGGGCGGAGGAACTCCTCCGCACCGTGAGGACCGAGCGGATCGCGATGGCACCGGACATGCTGGCGGACCTGGGGGAGAAGAACGAGAGCATTCCGGAGGTGATCGCCGTCGTGGGGATGCCGGCCGACGATCTCGACCGGATCAGCGCGGGGGACGATTTCCTGGGCGTGCTGTTCGACCGGCCGACGAGCCCGGGGAACATCGGCAGCATCATCCGCAGTGCGGACGCCTTCGGGGCCGACGGGCTGATCGTCTCGGGCCACGCGGCCGACGTGTACGACTCCAAGTCGGTGCGGGCCAGCACCGGGTCGCTGTTCGCCCTGCCGGCGGTCCGGGTGCCGTCGCCGGCCGAGGTGACCGGGTGGGTGGAGGCCAAGCGCGCCCAGGGGACGCCGATCGTGCTGGTCGGCACGGACGAGGAAGGCGACTGCGACGTCTTCGACTTCGACTTCACCCAGCCGACCCTGCTGCTGGTCGGCAACGAGACCACGGGGCTGAGCAGTACGTGGCGGGACCTGTGCGACCGCACGGTCGCCATCCCGATGACCGGGGCCGCGAGTTCGCTGAACGCCGCGAACGCCGCGACCGCCGTGCTCTACGAGGCCTCCCGGCAGCGGATCGCTGCCCGGAGGCGCTCGGCGTGACCGCCGTCCGGGTCCGGGTCCCGCCGGCTGCCGCCCGGCCGTGGACCGCCGGGTACGTCGCGGCGGCCACCCCGTGGCCCCGCCGTTCGACGGCCGCACTCCGGACGCGCCCCGGACGCGCTCCGGGCCGGGCAGGCCGCGCGGCCTGAGCGACGGCAGCACCTGCCCGCCCACGGCCCGAGGACCCCGCAGACCCCGGCCCGGGCGTCGGACCCCGGCCGTGCCCACCGGGCCACCACCCGCCGGCGGCCCCCGGCCGCCGCGGACGGCCCGGACGGCCCCGCTCGACCGCCCGGCCGGACCGGGGAGGCTCGCGGCCCCGTTCAGCCGGCGGGCGGTCCGGCGGCGTCAGCGCGGCCCGCGGCGTACCCCGCCAGGAAGGCCGCGAGGCCGCGCCGGCCGCTGCGCATCATCAGGGCGTGGTTGGCCGTGAAGGCGGGCCGGGCCGGGAGGGCGAGGCGGCGCATCAGCGGCCTGCCGGGGCGCACGTCCTCCTCGAAGAGGACGAGGCTGCCGCCGGGCCGGGGCGTGACGGTCCAGCGGGACCAGCCGCGCAGGTCCCCGTCGAGGGCGGCCTCCAGCACCCCGGCCGCCGGGTCGCGCCGGACCTGCTCCGCGCCGAACACCAGGACGTACGGGAGCAGCGAGCGGACCGTGAACACGCCCCGGCGGTCGTCGGTGCGGCGGACGGACCGGACCTCCGGCCACCACAGGGGGTAGCGGGGGACGTCCTCCAGCACCCGCCAGGCGTCGCCCGGCGGCGCGGCGAGCTCCCAGCGGGAGGCGAAGCGGTAGTGGTTGGGGTCCACGGCGGCCTCAGGGCAGGTCGAGGCGGCCCTCGGCGGTGAGGGGGAAGCCGGGGTTGTGGGCCAGCTCCCAGAGGTGCCCGTCGGGGTCCTCGAAGTAGCCGGAGTAGCCGCCCCACGACGTGTGCTTCGGGGGCTTGACGACGGTGGCGCCGGCGGCGACCGCGCCCTCCATGGCCCGGTCGACGGCGGCGTCGTCCTCCAGGTTGATCGCGAGGGTGACGCCGCGGAACGCCGACTCGGGCTCCGAGGGCACCCCTGCGTCCGCCGCCAGCTCCTCCGCCGGGAAGAGGCCGAGGGCGGAGTCCGCGGTGCGGAACCAGACGATCTCCGCGCTGGAGGCGCCGGACCGCTGCCAGCCCAGGGCCTCGTAGAAGCGGGCGCTGGCCTCCAGGTCGGACACGCCCAGGGTGACGATGCTGATCCTTGCGGGAACGGTCATGCCCCGCAGCCTAGACGCGGGCACCGACAGCCGCCCGGGGGCGCGGCGCGGCGCGCCCCCGGGGCGGCCGGTAGCGTACGGGCTCCCGGGCCGCCTGGAGCCCGGCCGGACGGTGCGGCGAGGGCGAGGAGCGGGCATGGCGGAGGCGCTGGTGGCGGCGGTGGCGGGCCGGGAGCCGGAGGTGGACCCGGAGGCGTTCACCGCGCCGACGTCGGTGGTGGTGGGCCGGGTGCGGCTGGCCGCCGGGGCGAGCGTCTGGTACCACGCGGTGCTGCGCGGCGACGCCGAGGACATCACCGTGGGGCGGGACACGAACGTGCAGGACAACTGCACCGTGCACGCCGACCCGGCCTTCCCCGCGGTCCTGGGCGAGCGGGTCTCGGTGGGGCACAACGCTGTGCTGCACGGCTGCACCATAGAGGACGACGTGCTGGTGGGGATGGGTGCGACCGTCCTCAACGGGGCGCGGATCGGCGCGGGTTCGCTGGTCGCGGCCGGCGCCGTGGTCCCGCAGGGGATGCAGGTCCCGCCGGGCTCCCTGGTCGCGGGGGTGCCCGCGAAGGTGAAGCGGCCGCTGGGCGAGGAGGAGCGGGCCGGGATCCGGGCGAACGCCGAGGGGTACCTGCTGCTGGCGCGGGCGCACCGCGAGGCGCTCGGGAAGGGCTGACCCGGGGCCGCCGGGAGCGCCGGGGCCCGCGTCCCTCGGCCCGGGGCCGCCGCAGGGACGGCGGCCCCGGGCTGAGGCGCGCGGGCCGGGGCCGAGGGTCCGGCCCGTCGGTGCCCGTCGGTGCCCGTCAGTGCCCGGACGTGGCCTTGAGGCCGACGACGGCGACGAGCAGCAGGGCGAGGAAGGCCAGCCGGGCCGGGCTCGCGGACTCGCCGAGCAGGACGACGCCGAGCACCGCCGCGCCGGTGGCGCCGATGCCGACCCAGACCGCGTAGGCGGTGCCGACCGGCAGCGTCCGGGCGGCGAGCGCGAGCAGGGCCATGCTGGAGACGATCCCGGCGCCGGTGAGGACGCTGGGCACGAGGCGGGTGAACCCCTCGGTGTACCTGAGCCCGACGGCCCAGGCGGCCTCGAGCAGACCGGCGACGACGACGTACAGCCACGCCATGGCGGGGCACCTCCCGGAGACGGATTCCGTGCGGACATCCGCGTCGTCTTCGCATGACCGGGTACGGCGCGCCTCGTCCGGGGGTCCCGCCGGGGCGGTCTCCGCCTCCAGTCTGCCCGCACTGCGGCCCCGGCGGGACCGGCGGCGGGCGGTGATCCCGGTCACCGGGCCCGGGCCGCCGGGCCGCGGGCCGCGCCGGTGCGGACCGCCGACGTGGCCCGGCGTCCCCGCACGGCCCTCCGGAGCAGGGGCCGGTCGGGCACGGACTCCCGGGCCGCCGGGCCGCCGGGGTCCGGCGGCGGGGCCCCGCGGGGCGGAGATTAGGATCGTCCGCGCCATGGAGAACACCACCGCACCCGCGCCCGCCTTCCGCAGCTACGTCGCCGTCGGCGACTCCTTCACCGAGGGCATGTGCGACGACCTGCACCCGGACGGCAGCTACCGCGGCTGGGCCGACCTGGTCGCCGCCCGCCTCGCCGCCGCGACCCCCGGCTTCCGCTACGCCAACCTGGCGGTGCGGGGCAAGCTGATCGGCCAGATCTGCGACGAGCAGGTCGGCGCCGCCGCCGCGATGGGTGCGGAGCTGGTGACCCTCGCGGGCGGTCTCAACGACGTGCTGCGGCCGGGCTGCGACGTGGCCGTGGTGGAGGCGAGGCTGGGCGAGGCGGCGGAGAAGCTGTCCGCCGGACCGCGCCGGGTCGTGATGTTCACCAGCACCGACCCGACCCGGCGGCTGAAGGGCAGCGCCCGGCTGCTGCCGGCGATCCTGCGGATGAAGGAGTTCGTGGAGGAGCTGGCGCGGCAGCGCGAGGAGGTCGTCGTGGTCGACCTCTTCTCCGCGCCCTGCTTCGACGACCCGCGGCTGTGGGACGAGGACCGCCTGCACCTCTCCCCCGAGGGCCACCGCCGGGTGGCCGAGGCGGTGCTGCAGGCGCTGGGGTTCCCGGCCTCCTTCGACTGGCGGGCCCCGCTGCCCCCGGCGGCCCCGGCGCGCCGGGGGGCGCGGCTCCGCGCGGACCTGCGGTGGCTGCGCATCCACCTGGGTCCGTGGATCGTCCGGCGGCTGACCGGCCGCTCGTCGGGCGACGGCCGCACGCCCAAGCGGCCGGAGCTGGCCCCGTACCAGGGGTGAGCCGGCCCGCCCCCGCGGCGGGACGGGGGGACCGGGCCGCGGCAGCGTCCGCCGCCGGCCGGCCGGGCCGCGCGGACGCCCGCAGGCGCGTCGCGCGTCGGTCCGATCCGGGGTGGCGCGGGGCGGGGCGGACCGCGGCGGCCGCAGATCACGCGGTCCGGGGCCCCGGGGATCGGCGGGCGTCCGCGGGATTCACACGCCGGTGACGGCGTTGACGGCGAGTCTGAGGCGCGCGTGGACGCCGAGGAGGCGGTGCGCGATGCGGCGGCCGGTGTCCGTGCAGCGCGTTCCGGTCCACAGGAGGAACGCGGTGGGGAGGAACACCGCATCACAGACGATCATGGCCAGGGACAGGAAGGGGATGCCGAGGATGACGGCGATCGCCGCGTGCTCGAGCATCATCGCGGCCAGCAGCACGTTCTTGACCTTGCGGTTGGCCAGGGTGAAGGGGAAGGCGACCTGCACCATGACGGTGCCGTAGCTCAGGGCCAGGACCGCCAGGGCGTTGGCCGAGAGGAGCGCGGCGAGCCCCGGCCAGGGGGTGAAGTAGTCCAGGTGCAGGGCGTAGTAGAGGGCGCTGCCCTCCTCCCACCGCGACCCCTGGATCTTGTACCAGCCGGCGGTGGAGTAAATCAGGCAGACCTGGACCGCGATGACGAGCACGGCCGCGTTGTGGAGCATGGCGGCGGAGGCGTCCAGCAGCGCGCGGGCCCGGTGGCGGGGGAACCAGCGGCCCGCCGCGTACCACAGGCCGTGGAGGGCCCACATGGTCCAGAAGGTCGCGGCCCAGCCGGAGGCGAAGCCGAAGGTCCACAGGTTCAGCAGGCCCAGCAGGGTCCAGGTGGCGACGGCGATGCGGTGGCGCCGGGGGGCCGGGCCGTGGCGGCGGGTGCGCCGGGCGTCGAGGGACCAGACCTGCGCGCAGCGCGTGAAGACGAGGTAGATGACCATGATGCGGATGACGTTGTCACCGCCGTCGCCCACGAGGGTGTTGCGGTTCTCCAGGGACAGGACGCCGATCATGAAGAGGACCGAGGTCAGGCGGGTGTGCCAGCCGAGCATCAGGAGGAGGGCGGCCACGAGGGTGGCGGTGTAGACGGCTTCGAACCACCAGCGGCCGGCCGACCAGGTCAGGACGGTCAGGCCGTGGTCGTG
Source organism: Streptomyces sp. NPDC001380 (assembly GCF_042895785.1). Lineage (NCBI taxonomy): Bacteria > Bacillati > Actinomycetota > Actinomycetes > Kitasatosporales > Streptomycetaceae > Streptomyces > Streptomyces sp. NPDC001380. Next base: position 167,056 of record NZ_JBIAWP010000001.1, read on the forward strand.
GCGCAGGGCGACGGCCGCCATGTCGACCGCCCAGGGGCTCCGGTCGCCGTAGAGGACACGGCGGTTCGGCCACTCGCGCAGCAGGTAGGCGGCGAAGACGGCGGCGAAGCCGATGCGCACGACCGCGGCCTGGTGGGGGGCGTGGGTGCGGGCGGCGAAGGCGAGGAACCGCGACAGGCGGTCGCGCAGGCCGGCGCGGGCCCGCGGGGCGGGAGCGGCGGGCGGGGCGGGGACGTCGGGCGGGACGGGAGCGGCGGGCGGGGCGGGGACGTCGGGCGGGACGGGGACGTCGGGGGCCGCCGTCATCGTCGTACGGTCGGTGGTCATGGGTCACAGCCCCCAGTAGTCCCGGTCGTTCACCGGCCACCACGGCAGCGTGCGGTAGGCGGTGGTCTGCGTCTGCTTCTCCCTCGTCCAGGACGGGGGGCGCACCAGGTTGGTGCGGCTTGCGAACTGGACGGCGACGACCCGCTCGCCATGCGCGGTGCGGCCCAGGCGCTGGAGCGCGATGCGCTTGAGGTACTCCACCGCGAGGTCGCCCCGGAAGCCGTCCGTGTTCCTCTCCTGCTGGTCGTGGGAGTTCAGGTAGGCGTCGAAGGCGCGGCGCAGCATGTTCTGGTCGGCGTGGCTGGGCAGCGGGTTGTGGCGGATCGCGGCGATGTCCTGGGCCGTCAGGTCGGTCCAGTCCCCGGTGCGGAGGGTGCCGCCGGGGCCCGCGGTCTGGAGCCTGGCGCCGACCGCGACGTTCTGCTGCAGCGGGTTGGGCGCGAAGAGCTTCCAGTCCTGCCCGAACTCCGGGTAGATGTAGGCGTTGATCTGCCGCTGGTACGCGTTGGTCGCCGCGTTGGCCGGGCCGATGCTCAGGAACACCAGCACCAGGTGGGCGAGCACCGCGCCGAGCAGGAGGACGGCCACGCCTGTCAGGACGACGAGGCTCGCCCCCGACCATGCGGGCGGGGCGTCCGCGGCTGCCGGCTGTGCGGACGGGCCGTCGGCGCCCTCGTCCGGTCGGGATGCGCCGTCGCCCGGGCGGGGGGAGGGCGTCTGCGGCGGACCCGCCTCCGGACCGGCTCCGCCCTTGCGCGGGGACTGCGCCCCGACCACGGGGGCGCCCGGCGCCCCGCCGGTGGGGCGGGGGCCGGCCTCCGCTTCGGCGGGACCGGGCAGACCACCGCCCGTCGCGTGCTTCATCAGGTTCCTTCCATTCTGCGGCTCGCACGGCCGAACTCTCGGGGCTGGCCGTGCGAGCCGCATCCCGGCGCGGTCGTTCGTCAAGGCGCCGGATCTACCGTGTTCCTGCGTACGGCGGGGCTCTCTCCTCCGGTGCGGGCGTCTCCGATGCGTCTACCGGAGCCGGAAGGCCCGCACGGGACGGGGCTCAGTTGTTGCCGTTCCCGTTCCCGTTCCCGTTGCCGTTCCCGTTGTTGCCGTTCATGCCGTTGTTGCCGTTGTTCCCGTTGTTTCCATTGTTGCCGTTGTTTCCGTTGTTTCCGTTGTTTCCATTGTTGCCGTTGTTTCCGTTGTTGCCGTTGCCGTTGGTGCCGATCAGACCCGTCGTGGCGCCGATCGGGAGGATCGAGATCGGGGACTGGATCAGGCTCGGACTGAACGACGCGTTCTGGTTGCAGAACCCCGTCGTCCTGCCGATGCAGTTGTGGTCGAGACGGAACGCCTCGTACTGGTTCTTGCGGAAGACGTTCACGTCGTTGCGGAAGTAGCGGCCGCGGAAGCCGCCACCCTCGTGGCCGTACCCCTCGCCCCGGCCTCGGCCGCCACGGTCGCGGCCCTCACCGCGGCCCCAGCCGCCGCGGTCACGGTCGCGGCCCTCACCGCGGCCGAACTCGCCGCGCCCGCGGTCTCCGTCCCGGCCGAAGTCACCTCGGTCGTTGTCGCCGCGGCCGAAGTCACCCCGGCCGTTGTCGCCCCGGCCGAAGTCGCCCTCACCGCGACCCCGCTCCTCACCGCCAGCCGGGCCGGCGTCGCCGGGACCGCCGACCTGGGGCAGAAGGCCGCCGACCATCCCCGAGACCCCGGGGAGCACCTGGTTGAGGGGGTTGGCGACCGCCACACCGCCCAGGACCATCGCACTCGCGAGGGAGACACCAACCGTCACCGCGCGGGAAACCCGCATACCCAACACCTCCGTTGACGAACGAGAAGGGCAGGAACTTGCCCTTCTTCGCTCGAAAACGACCGATCTCCGGCAAGGTTTCGTCGCGCGTCACCCGAATGGACAAACGGATGCACAGATCACTCGACCAGACCAACAGGACCCGATGCGGGCGGTCATTGGCATGCATCGCACGAGAGTTCCCCGAAGGGCCGTCCCGCAACCGGTCTCCGGCGGCGATAGGCAGGTCCCGCCCATCGGCGGCGGACCTGACCACGCGGTTCGGAGAAGGTCGGGCGCAGCAGCGTCCTTCGCAGCCGCGGTCGGCACACGCGCGGGGGTCGGCGTCGCCAGCGCCGGGACGCCGGGGCCGGGCCGCCGGGGTGCCGGTCCGCCGTCCCGGCCCCGGCGGGGAGGAGACTGGTACGGCGGTCCGCACCGGCAGCCGTGCGGGCGCCGGGGAGGACGGGCCGGGAGGCGGAGCGATGAGCGGTTTCACCTACCCCGAGGTCGGCGCGACGCGTGCGGGCGCGCTGCCGTCCGGCTACCACCACCTGCGGTACCGGACGCTGCTCGGGCACGGCCGGGACGTCCTGGAGGCCGCCGGGGAGGCGGTGCTGACGTGGCGGATGCACCGGGCGGCGGGGGTGCGGGTGCACGCCTCGGGGCGGGCGGCACCCGGCGTGGACGTCGAGGTGGTGCTCGGCGCCGGCCCGCTGCGGCTGCGGGCGCCCTGCCGGGTCGTGTGGGCGGCCGTCGAACCGGACCGCGCGGGTTTCGCGTACGGGACGCTGAGGGGCCACCCCGAGCGCGGCGAGGAGTCCTTCGTGGTGGAGAGGGGCGACGACGGGGCGGTGCGGCTCTCGGTGACCGCCTTCAGCCTCCCCGGCCGGTGGTTCACGCGGGCCGCCGGGCCCGTCGTCCCGTACGCCCAGCACCTGTACGCCAGGCGCTGCGGACAGGTGCTCCGGCGTCTCGCCGCAGCCGCCCCGCACTCTCCCGGAAGGCCATGAAGCACCCTTTACCGACAGGTCATCGGCAGTTCGTGATCGCGAAACACCGCCGCGGGACTCTGATGGCATGGAGCACCTGTCGAGAGACCACCACCGGAACCGGACCCACGCGCGGAGCCGCCGCTGGCGCCGGGAGGCCGTGGAGCTGTCCGCGCTCTTCCTCGCCGTGGCGACCGCCGACCTCGTCGCCGACGTGGTCGTCCACGGCCACGACGGGCCCGTGCTGCTCGCCGTCTCCGCGGCGGCGCTGCTGGGCGCGGCGCTCTTCCACGGCTGGTGGACGCACCGTCACACGCACGCCCCGCCCGGGCCCGATCCCACGCCCGGCGAGGCCGGGGAGGCACCGGTGAGCGGGGCCGCGGACGCCGCCGGGGGCGCCGGACCCGCCGCCGACAGCTTCTCGCTGTGGCGGATCCGCACCACCGTGGCCGACTCCCCCGGCAGCCTGGCGTCGCTGTGCGGGGCGCTGGCCCGACTGGGCGTCAACATCATCTCGCTGCAGACGCACCCGCTGGCGGCCGGCACGGTGGACGAGTTCCTGGTGCGCGCCCCCGTCGGGCTGCCGCGCGCCCGGCTGGCCGGGGCGCTGGCCGCCGCGGGCGGCCGGGACACCTGGGTCGACCGGGCCGACGCCCACGACCTGGTGGACGTGCCCACCCGCATCCTGGGCCTGGCCGCCCGCACCGCCCTGGACGCCGCCGAACTGCCCGTGGCGCTGCGGCAGCTCTTCGGGAGCTGCACCCTCCGCTCACTGCCCGCCGGCCCGGCACGGACGGAGGGGCCGCCGCCCCCGCACGCGCTGGACGGCGGGGTGATGCGGCTGCGGGAGCCCTCCGGCGGCGTCATCGAGGTGTCCCGGCCGCACCTGCCCTTCACCCCGACCGAGTTCGCGCGGGCCCGCGCCCTGGTGGAGCTGGACGCGGTGCTCGGCCCGCGCGTGCCCGCCGGACGGGAGTCCGTCATCCTGCCGGCCGGCGGCGAGGTCGCGGTGCGCCGCGCCGGCCCCGACGACCGGCGGGCGGCCGTGGAGCTGCACGGGCGCTGCTCGACGGCGACGCTGCGCCGCCGCTACCACGGCCCGGTCGGGGACGCCGACCGCTACCTGGCGCACCTGCTGGAGCCGCGGCACGGGCAGACCCTCGCCGCGGAGCTGCCGGACGGCAGGATCGTCGCCCTGGCGCACCTGATGTGGGACGGCGACGGGGCGGAGGTCGCGGTGCTGGTGGAGGACGCCTGGCAGCGGCGCGGCCTCGGCACGGGCCTGCTGCGGCGCCTCGCGGCGCTGGCCGGGGAGGCGGGCGTCACGAGCGTCCACGCAGTGACGCAGTCGTCCAACACGGCGATGGTCGCGGCGATGCGGCGGCTGGAGGTGCCGCTGGACTACGAGGCCGAGGACGGCACGCTGGTGGTCACCGCCCACCTGGAGCGCACGGCGGAGCCGGTCCCGGCCCCGTGGGGTCCGCCGCAGGCGGGGTGACGCACCGTCGTGCGGCCTGGAGCCGGAGGGGCCGGCGCCGGGTGCGGCGCCGGCCCCTCCGGACCGGGGGCGGCGGGACGGCGGGCGGGGCGGCCGGGCCCTCCGGGGCGTCCCGCGGGGGCGCCTACTCGACGGTGACGCTCTTCGCCAGGTTGCGGGGCCGGTCGACGTCCCGGCCGAGGGCGACGGCCGCGTGGTACGCGAGCAGCTGGAGCGGGATGCCCAGCAGCAGCGGGTCCAGCTCGGGCTCGCTCCTCGGCACCACGAGGGAGTCGTCGGCGAGGCGGGCGTCCGGCGCGCGGTGCCCGACGGTGAGGACCCGGCCGCCGCGGGCGCGGATCTCGCCGAGGGTGGTGAGGTTCTTGTCCAGCAGCTCGTCGTCGGGGACGACGGCGACGGTGGGCAGGCCGGGGCCGATCAGCGCCAGCGGTCCGTGCTTGAGCTCGCTCGCCGGGTAGGCCTCGGCGTGGACGTAGGAGACCTCCTTGAGCTTCTGGGCGCCTTCGCGGGCGACCGGCCAGCCGCGGACCCGCCCGACGAACATCATGCCGTCGTGCTTCGCGTACGCGGCGGCCAGCTGCGCGATCCGCTCCTCCTGGGCGAGGATCTCGCGGATCCGGTCCGGCAGCGCCTTCAGGCCCGCGCAGATCCGGCGGCCGTCGGCGGGCGACAGGTCGCGGATGCGGCCGAGGTGCAGGGCCAGCAGGGCGAACGCGACGGCGGTGCAGGTGAACGCCTTGGTGGAGGCGACGGAGACCTCCGGTCCGGCGTGCAGGTAGATCCCGCCGTCGCAGGCGCGGGCGATGGCGCTGCCGACGGTGTTGACGACGCCGAGGACCCGGCCGCCCTTGCGCCTGACCTCCTGGACGGCCGCCAGGGTGTCGTAGGTCTCGCCGGACTGGCTGACCGCGACGTAGAGGGTGTCGGCCTCGATCACCGGGTTGCGGTAGCGGAACTCCGAGGCGGGCTCGGCGTGGGCGGGGACGCGGGCCAGCTCCTCGATGAGCTGGGCGCCGGCCTCCCCCGCGTAGTGGGCGGAGCCGCAGCCGAGGATCTTGACCCGGCGGATCGCGCGCAGCTCGCGGGCGTCGAGGTTGAGGCCGCCGAGGTGGGCGGTGTGGAAGCGGTCGTCGAGGCGGCCGCGCAGGGTGCGCTCGACCGCGTCGGGCTGCTCGTGGATCTCCTTGGCGAGGAAGTGCTCGTGGCCGCCGGTGTCGTAGGATCCCACCTCCCAGTCGACGGTGGAGGGCTCCTTGGCGGTGGCGCGGGCGTCCTCGGTGAAGGTGCGGAAGCCGTCGGCGCGCACCACGGCGAGCTCGCCGTCGTCCAGGTGGACGACCTGGCGGGTGTAGCGGACCAGGGCGGCGACGTCGGAGGCGGCGAACATCTCCTTCTCGCCGATGCCGAGCACGATGGGGCTGCCGTTGCGGGCCACCACGACGCGGTCGGGCTGCGCGGAGTCCAGGACGGCGACGCCGTAGGTGCCGACCACGTGGGCGAGGGCCTGCCGGACGGCGTCCTCGAGCGCGACGCCCTCGCCCGCGTGCGCGGCGACGAGGTGGGCCAGCACCTCGCTGTCGGTCTCGGAGGCGAAGGCCGTGCCGTCGGCGGTGAGGCGGGCCCGCAGCTCGTCGGCGTTCTCGATGATGCCGTTGTGGACGACGGCGATGCGCTGCGCGGCGTCCAGGTGGGGGTGGGCGTTGGCGTCGCTGGGCACGCCGTGGGTGGCCCAGCGGGTGTGGCCGATGCCGGCGGTGCCCTTGAAGCGGGCGGGGACCGCCTCGGCGAGGTCGGCGACGCGGCCCTTGACCTTGCGGAGCCTGAGGCCGCCGGTGCGGCCGCAGACGGCGACCCCGGCGGAGTCGTAGCCGCGGTACTCCAGGCGCTGCAGGCCCTCCAGCAGGAGGGGCGCGGCGTCCTTGGGGCCGATGTAGGCGACGATGCCGCACATGGCGGGGTCCTTTCTGCAGGGGACACGGGGTCGGGGCGGGCGAGGTGAGGGGCGGTGCGGGCCGGCGGTCCGGCGGTGCAGTGGGGTCCGGCGGTGCAGTGGGGTCCGGCGGTGCAGTGGGGTCCGGCGGTGCAGTGGGGTCCGGCGGGGCGGTGCGGGCCGGCGGGGCGGTGCGGGCCGGCGGTCCGGCGGTGCAGTGGGGTCCGGCGGTGCAGTGGGGTCCGGCGGTGCGGTGCGGGCCGGCGGTGCGGGCCGGCGGGGCGGGCGGCTCAGCCGTAGACGATGCGGCGGAGCTGCCGGGCGGAGAGGGCCGGCGCGGCCACCCGGCGCGCGGGCAGCTCGGCGGTGACGCGGTCGAAGATCCGCTCGTTGGTCAGGCCGCGCGCCTGCAGCTCGCCGTGGCGGCGGCGCACGTACTCCTCGGTGGTCTCGGAGAAGTACGCGAGCACGTCGGCGACCACGCGCGCCGCCTCGCCGGGGGTCAGCGGGCTGGTGCGGACGAGGTGCACGAGGAGGTCCTCGTGGGGGTGGTGTGGGGTGGGCACGGGCCAGGAGCCTAGGCGCCGACGGACCCGGTCACCAAGATTCCTGCCCGAATTCGGGCAGGAATCCCGCTCTTCCGGCCCTGCGGGAGCCGAGGGGCGGCTCCGGGGAGCCCGGGACGGCCGGCGCCCGTCCCGGGGCCCCGGCGGTCCGGCGGGCTCCCCCGGTGCGGGCGCCGGCCGCGCGGGCCGTGCCCGTACGATCGACAGCGTCCGCAGCGCCGACGACGCCGCCCCGGGACGCACCGCCCCTCCCACCGCTGGAGCCGACGTTGAGCGAGACCCCCCGCGAGGACTTCCGCGCCGCCGCGCACACCGCCGCCGACCTGGTCGCCGACTACCTCGGCGCGGTGGCCGACCGGCCCGTGTGGCAGCCCGTCGACGAGGCCGCGCGGGAGCGGCTGCTCGGCGCGCCGCTGCCCGCCGCCGGACGCCCCCTGGAGGAGCTGCTGGCGGCGGTCGGCGAGCAGGTGATGCCCTACCCGATGGGCAACGGGCACCCCCGCTTCTTCGGGTGGGTGAACTCGGCCCCCGCACCCGCGGGCGTCCTCGCCACGCTCGCGGCGTCCGCCATGAACCCCAGCTCGGCCGGCGGCGACCACGCCGACGTGCACCTGGAGCGGGCCGTCGTGCGGTGGATCGCCGAGCTGGTGGGCTTCCCCCACGGGCCGGGCGCGGGCATCCTCACCTCGGGCACCTCGATGGCGACCGTCCTGTGCCTGGCGGCCGCCCGCGGCCGGGCCGCCCGCCGGGCCGGGTGGGACGTCCGCGAGGACGGCCTCGCCGCGATGCCCCCGCTGGTCGCGTACGCCACCGGCGAGACCCACTCCTGCGTGCGCAAGGCCGTCGAGCTGCTGGGGCTCGGCAGCCGGAACCTGCGCACGGTTCCGGCCGGCCCGGACGGCCGGATGGACGTCGCCGCGCTGCGCCGGGCGGTGGCCGCGGACCGGGCCGCCGGGCTGGTGCCGTTCCTGGTGGCCGCCTCCGCGGGCACGGTCAACACCGGCGCGGTCGACCCCCTCGACGCGGTCGCCGACCTCTGCGCCGAGGAGGAGCTGTGGCTGCACGTCGACGGCGCGTACGGCGCCTTCGGCGTGCTCGACCCGGAGATCGCCCACCGGTACGCGGGGATGGAGCGCGCCGACTCCCTCGCGCTGGACCCGCACAAGTGGCTGGGCGTGCCGGTGGACTGCGGCTGCGCCCTGGTCCGCGACGCGTCGGAGCTGCGCGGCACCTTCAGCCTGGTGCCGCCCTACCTGCGCGACGAGGAGGCGGGCGGCCTCGGCTGGTTCTCCGAGTACGGCATGGAGCAGACCCGCCCGTTCCGCTCGCTCAAGGTGTGGGCGACGATCGCCCACCGGGGGCGGGACGGGATCGCCGCGGACGTCGCCCGCTGCACGGCCCTGGCCCGGCGCCTGGGCGGGCTGGTGGAGAAGGACCCGGAGCTGGAGCTCGCCGCTCCGGTGGAGACCTCCATCGTGGCCTTCCGCCACCGTGTCCCCGGACTGCCGGAGGAGGACGCGGACGCCGTGAACCGGGCGCTGCCGCTCGCCGTGCAGCGGCGCGGCCGGGCGTTCGTCACCGGGACGGTGCTGGGCGGCCGGGAGGCCCTGCGGGCCTGCCTGCTGAACGCGGCCACGACGGAGGAGGACCTGGAGGTCCTGCTGGACGAGGTGCGCGCCGCGACGGCGGAGCTGGCGGCGGGGCTGCGGCGCGGCTGACCCGCGCCCGGTCCGGGCCGGTCCGGCGCGGCCCGCGGCCCGCGGCACCGGCGTCCGGCCGCCGCTTCCCCGGCCGCCTCGGGCCGCCGCCGGGCCGTCCCCGGGCCGCCGGGGCGTCACCCGGCGGGGACGACGGCCTCCCAGGTGTCCACGGCGTGGTCCAGGACCATCCTCCAGCCCTCGTAGAGGCGCAGGGCGCCGGTGGTGTTCTCCGTGTCGACGCCCAGTTCGACGGTGTCCCGGCCGCGCTCGGCGAAGGCGGCGAAGGCCAGCTCCAGCAGGTGGCCCCCGAGGCCCCGGCCCCGGGCCTCCTCCACCACGCCGAGGCGGCTGACCCAGCCCGCCGCCCCGCGGTCGTCGCGGCACTGCAGGACGGCGGCGTCGCCGAGGCCGTCGGCCGCGGCGGTCCAGCAGAGCGACCAGTCCTGCCGGTGGGTGTCGGCGGCCTCCCGCCACTCCTCGTAGCTGCGGGGGCGGTGGCCGTAGTGGGCGGCGAAGGTGCGCTCCAGCAGGGCGTGGGCGGCCCGGCGGCCGTCCTCGTCCTCGCAGGTCCGCAGGGTGACGCCCGGCGGCGGGGCCGGGACCGGGTCCGTGTCGCGGGAGACGGGCCGGGTGAGCACGTGGTGGCGGCGCACGCGCCGCCAGCCGCCGGCGGCGAGCCGGGCGGTGTCGGTGGTCGGCTCGGCGGCCAGGAGCAGGTGGAGCACGGCCCGGTCGGCGCCTGCGGCGGCGGCGCGCGCGGTCATCAGCCCCAGGACGTGGAAGCCGAGGTCCTGGTGGTCGGGGAGGGTGTAGTGGTCGAGATCGAGGCGCCCGCCGCCGGCGTCGCGCAGCAGGCCGTAGCAGACGGCCCGGCCGCCGCGGAGGCCGAGCCAGGAGCCGGTGGGCAGGTCGGTGCCGGGATCGGCCAGGTCGGCCTCGACCTCGTGCAGGTCGGTGCGGGCGGTGCCGGTCTCCAGGACGTCGATCGCGTTGAGGAGGGCCTGGACGGCCTCGGCGCCGTCCGGGGTCACCGGGCGGACGGAGGTGCCGGCGGGAGGGACGGGGGCAGCGGGCGCGGTGGCGCCCGCGGGCGTCGGGGATTCGGGCATGGGCCCCACTGTCGCGGGCGCCGGCCCGGCCGGGCAACGCATGTGCCGGGGACCCGCACGCGCCTCCCCGGCGGACATGGCGGACGTGATCGGGATCCGCCGGTGGCCCCGGCCGGGATGCGCTAGGTTGCTGCGGCCCCCCGACCCGCCGCGACAAAGGATTTCGAGACACCGATGAACGACATAGTCCACGGACTGGGCTCCGCCGCCGTCTTCGGCGCCCTGGGCGTCGTCCTGCTCCTGCTGGGGATCCTCCTGGTCGACCTGCTGACGCCGGGGAGGCTCGGCCACCAGATCTGGGTGGAGCGCAACCGGAACGCGGCGGTGCTGCTCAGCTCGGCCCTGCTGGGCATCGGCGGGATCGTCTTCACCTCGATCTGGACCACCTACGACGACTTCGGCAAGGGCCTCGCCTCGACGGCCTGCTTCGGGCTGCTGGGCCTGGTGCTGATGGCGGTCGCCTTCTGGGCGGTGGACCTGCTGACCCCGGGCCGGCTGGGCGAGATCCTCGTCGACCCGGAGCCGCACCCCGCGGTGTGGGTGACCGCGGCGTGCAACGTGTCGGTCGCGGCCGTCGTGGCCGCCTCCATCGCCTGAGCCCGACGTGCCGGTGCCCCCGGCGGCTCCAGGCGGAGCCGCCGGGGGCACCGGCATGTCGGACGGCGGTCCCCTCAGTCGCGCGCGGGGGCGGCCACCGGCTCGGCGTCGGCGTCGGCGTCCGCGGCGTCGTCCTGCGCCCGCCCGCTCCGCTCGTGCTCGGCGTGGGCGCGGGCCGCCCTGCGGCGCACCAGCAGGAACGACCCGGCACCGAGGCAGACGGCGAGGGCGAGCCCCAGCCAGGAGAACCGCTTGAGCCAGTCCTCCGCCACCACGCCCAGGTAGTACACGGCGGCCGTGGTGCCGCCCGCCCAGACGACGCCGCCGAGCACGTTGGCGGTGAGGAACTTCCAGTACGGCATGCGCAGGGCGCCCGCCAGCGGGCCGGCGAAGATCCGCAGCAGGGCGACGAACCGGCCGAAGAAGACCGCCCACATGCCCCAGCGCTGGAAGGACCGCTCGGCGGTCGCCAGGTGGGCGGGGCCGAAGTGCTTCGGGAAGCGGCGGCCGAGCCGGTCGAAGAGCGGTTTGCCGCCCTTGCGGCCGATGGCGTACCCGGCGGAGTCGCCCAGGACGGCGCCGAGGGTGGCGCAGACGCCCACCAGCAGCGGGTCGACCGTGCCGCGCGAGGCCAGGAGGGCTGAGGTGACCAGGGCGATCTCGCCGGGCAGCGGAATGCCCAGGCTCTCCAGTCCGATGATCAGTCCGACCAGTGCGTAGACCGCCCCCGGCGGAACGCTCTCGATCCACGCGTCGATGTGCAACGCCGCTACCTCCGTGGGCGGTGAAGTGCTGCAGGCGGTGAAGTGCTGCTGCCTGCCCGGGAAGCCTAACCCGGCGGGGCGGCCCCGGGCGGCCCCGCACGTGCACCGCACCGCGCGCACGCCCCCGGGTGCGGGCGGGCGCCGACGCCCCGGGGGAGGCGGCGGGCCGGGGGCTGCGGGTGGGGGCGACGGGAGGGCAGCCCCCCGCACGGCCCCGCGGGGACGGCCGGCGGCCAAATCCGCGGGGCCGGAGGAGGACCGTCCGGGCGCAGCCGGTGCGCCCCGGGGTCCGGGGTCCGGACACCGGGGCGCCGCCGCCCCGGACGGACGTGCTCCGGGTCGGTGTGCTGCGGGTCGGTGTGCTCCGGGTCAGCGTGCTCCGGGTCCGGGGTGGGTGGCCAGGTGCTCCACGACGCAGTCCGGGCCGGGGAAGATCAGCCGCTCGTGACCGTCGTCGAAGCGCACCAGGTACGGCGGGGAGCCGCCGGGCCCGCGGACCTCGACGACCCGGCCGATCCGGTCGTGGGCGCCCACCGTGCGGCCGTGGATGTGGACCATGTCCCCGATGGCGGCGTGCATGGCGATCCCTCCTTTCCCTGCGATGGCTCTTCCTTCGTTGGTATCAGGACCGGGCGGCCCTGTCACCCGCAGGAGCACCCGCTCCGCACGGCCCGGACCGTCCGGCGGCCCGGCCGCCGGCCGCCGCGTCCGCACCGGGGTCCCGCGGACCCGTACGGAGACGCGTTCGAGGCCGCCCCTATGCTGGGGCGCGTCCACAGGGGGCCGCCGGGACGGGCGGGGAAGCGGGGGGAACATGTTCGGCATCATCCGGCCGTGCCGGCACCGGCTCTCGGAGCGGCTGCGGGCGTCGTGGACGGCGCACCTGTGCGGCCTGTGCCTGGCGCTGCGCGACGACCACGGCCAGCTCGCCCGGACCGCCACGAACTACGACGGGCTGATCGTCTCGGTCCTCGTGGAGGCCCAGTCGGAGCGCGCCCCCTCCGCGGGGCGCCGCACCGCCGGTCCGTGCCCGCTGCGCGGCATGCGCACCGCCGAGGTGGCGCGCGGCGAGGGGGCCCGGCTGGCCGCGGCGGTCTCGCTGGCGCTGGCGGCGGTCAAGGTCCGCGACCACGTGGAGGACCGGGACGGCGCGTTCGCCCGCCGCCCGGTCGCGGCCGGGGCACGGGCCGTCGCCGACCGGTGGGGCCGGCAGAGCGCCGACGGCGCGGCCGTGGTCGGCTTCGACACGGGCGTGCTGCTGGACGCCGCCGCGCGGCAGGGGGAGCTGGAGCGGGCGGCGGGGCCGGGCACGCCGGTCCTGCGGGTCACCGAGCCGACGGAGACCGCGACCGCCGCGGCGTTCGCGCACACCGCCGTGCTGGCCGGGCGGCCGGGCAACGCGGCGCCGCTGGCCGAGGCGGGTCGCCTCTTCGGCCGGCTGGCCCACCTGCTGGACGCGGCGGAGGACCTCCGGGAGGACGCCGAGCGCGGGGCGTGGAACCCGCTCGCCGCGACCGGCACCGCGCCGGAGGAGGCGGAGCGGCTGTGCCGGGACGCCGTGCACGGCATCCGGCTGGCCCTGCGGGACGCGGAGTTCACCGACGGGGCGCTGGTGCACCGGCTGCTGGCGCACGAGACCGGACGCGCGGTGGACCGCGTCCTCGGCGGCTCCGCACACGCCTGCGCGAGCGCCTCCCACGGTTCGCCGCAGGCGCCGGGGGCCGCGCACCTGCCGGCGCCGCCCCCGCCGCGGCGGCGCGGGCTGCTCGCGGGCTGCGCCATGGCCGCGTACCTGGCCTGCACCTGCCGGCTGTGCTGCAGCGAGGAGTACGAGGGCCCGTGGAGCCGGCAGAAGCGGCAGGGGTGCTGCCACCAGGCCGACTGCTGCGACTGCAGCAGCTGCGACTGCGAATCCGGCGGCTGCTGCGGGAGCGGCGACGGCTGCTGCGGCTGTGACGGCTGCGGGTGCGACAGCTGCGGGTGCGACGGCTGCTGCGACTGCGACTGCTGCGGCTGCGACTGCTGACCGGCCGCGACCGGCAGGACCCGCGGGCACCGGTCCCGCGGCCACCCGACCTCCGGCGGACCGGCTCAGGACGCCGCCGCCACCCGAGAGAGAGCCCCTCCATGCCCTCCGCCATACCCGTGCCCGGTGCTGCTCCCGTGGCCAGGACGCCCGTGCCCGCGCCCGGGCCGTCCCGCACCGCGCCCGCCGCCCGCCGCCCCGGCCGGGCCCGCGCCCTGGCCGCGGGCGCCGCCCTGCTCGCGGCGGCGCTGCTGGGCGGCTGCGCCTCGTACGTGACCACCGCGCCGCGCGACGCCCGGGAGCAGGCCGCGGACCGGCCGCCGTCCGCCGGGAAGGGCGGCTCCGGGGACGCGGCCGGGCTCCCGCCGGGCGCCGTGGACTGCCGGAAGGCCAAGTGCATCGCGCTGACCTTCGACGCCGGGCCCGGCGAGGACACCCCCCGGCTGCTGGACGTCCTGAAGCGCGAGCACGTCCACGCCACGTTCTTCCTGCTGGGCGCGAACCACGTCATGAAGCACCCCGGCACGGTGCGCCGGATCGCGGCCGAGGGCCACGAGCTGGGCAACCACACCTGGTCGCACCGGATCCTCACCGGCACCGGGGAGGCGCAGGTGCGCGACGAGCTCGCCCGCACGCAGGACGCCGTCGAGCGGATCACCGGCCGCAGGCCGGCCGTGATGCGGCCGCCGCAGGGACGCACGGACGGGAAGGTCGCCCGGGTCAGCCGCGAGCTCGGACTCGCGCAGGTCCTGTGGAGCGTGAGCGCCAAGGACTACGCGACGGACGACCCGGCGGTGATCGAGAAGCGGGTGCTGGACCAGGCCGGACGTGACGGGATCATCCTGCTCCACGACATCTACCCGGGGACGGTGCCCGCCGTGCCGGGGATCCTCGCCGGGCTGAAGCAGCGCGGCTACACCGTCGTCACCTTCTCCCAGCTGCTGGCCCCCGCGGTGCCGGATCCGGGCCGGGTCTACAAGCCCTGAGCCGCCGCGGACGCCGGGAGGGCCCGTGCGGAGCCGCACCGCGCCGGGGTGGTGCGGCACACCAGGTGTGACGGAACACCAGGTGCGACGGCTCGCCAGGTGCGGCGGCTCACCGGCTCCCGCCGGCCAGGCGGCGCAGCTCGGCGAGGATCTGCTCCTGCCCGCGGACCAGGGCGGCGAGGTGGCGGCTGTGGTCGGCCTGGCCGGCGGCCAGGCAGCCGACCGCCTGGACCAGGTTGTCCAGGCCGGGATCGGGCGCGGCGGGGTGGGGCGGCTCGGCGGCCCGCGTCTCGGCGGCCCGCGTCCCGGCGGCCCGCGTCCCGGCCGGGTACGCCCACGGGTCCGGCCCGGCCGTCCGCAGGGCGGTGCGGAGCGGGCCGTGGGCCCGGAGATCGGCGCGGAGGTCGGCGGTGTCCCGGTCCGCCATGGCGGCGAGGGCGCGGGCGCAGGCCACCTCCTCGCGCAGGCGCTCGACCTCGGCCTCCAGGACGGCCAGGCGCCGCCCCAGGCCCTCCGTCACTCCCTCGCCGGTTCCGTCCACGGCCACCACGCCCTCCTCCGGTCCGATCGGGGACCCGGGCGGAGCGGGACGCCGACCTTCCGGCGGCGGCCCGCCGTCCGTTCCCCGCTGAGGATTCGCCCCGGGGCCGCCGTCCGGATGCAGGGAGCGGCGAAGTCGGCGCCCTGCCGGCGCACCGGGGCGCCCGGGGCCGGGGCGTCGGGCTCCGCGGCCGCCGCCCTGGCGTGCCCGCCAGACGGGGCGCGAGGATCACGCGACGTCACCGGACCGGTGGGGGCAGGCATGCCGGGGGTCGAACTGCGCCGGGTCTTCCACGTGGGCGCGTCGCCCGAGCGGGTGTTCGCGCACCTGGCGGAGCCGGAGAACCACGCGGGCCTCTCGCCCCTGGTCGTCGCCGTGCGCGACGTCCGCCGCGAGGGCGGGACCGTGCACTGCACGGCGAAGGCCATCCCGGCGATGGTGCCGGCGTTGTGCATGTGCTCCCGGGCCCCGGCGCCGCAGGTCCGGCCGTGGACGGCCCGCTCCAGGTTGCCGAGGACCAGCCGGATCGCGTGCAGGGCGAGGCCGTCGGTGAAGTCGCTCGCGCACACCGGGACGTAGGCCTCGGTGGCGCGGGTGAGGGCGTCGAAGCCGCTGTCGGCGGCGAGCGCGGGCGGCAGGTCGGCGGTGAACAGGGGGTCGGCGATGGCGACGCTCGGGGTGAGGGCGTAGTCGGCCAGCGGGTGCTTCGTGCCGGTCGCGCTGTCGGTGATCACCGCGAACGGGGTGGCCTCGGCGCCCGTCCCCGAGGTGGCGGGGATGCAGACCAGCCGGGCGCGCCCGGCGGGGGCGGGGACGCGGAACGCCCGCTTGCGGATGTCGGAGACCTTCTGCCGCATGCCGGAGGAGTCCACGTCGGGGTGCGCGTACAGCAGCCACATCACCTCGGCCGCGTCCAGGGGCGAGCCGCCGCCGAGCGCGATGACGGTGGCGGGGCGGGACTCCCGCATCAGGGCGGCGCCGTGCCGCACCGCGTCGATGCCCGGCTCCGGCTCCACGGAGTCGATCACCTGGACGACGACCGGCTCGCGGCGCCGGTCGAGGACCCGGCGCACCCGGTCGACGAGGCCGAGCCGGGCCATGGTGGCGTCGGTGGCCGCGGTGACGCGGTGGACGTCCGGCACGGAGGCCAGGTAGCGGACCGACTGCGGCTCGAAGCAGACCTCCGGCGGCGCCTTGAACCGCTGCAGGTTGTCCTGCCGGTTCGAGACGTGCTTGATGTCGAGCAGGTCGGCCGCCGAGACGTTGTCGGACACGGACGTCGACCCCCACGATCCGCAGCCGAGCGTCAGCGACGGCAGCAGGCTGTTGCAGACGCCGCCGATCGCGCCCTGCGACGACGGCGCGTTGACCAGGATCCGCACCGTCCTGATCCGCCGGCCGTACTCCTCGGCGAGCCCCGGGTCGTCCGCGTGGAGGACCGCGCTGCGGCCCTGGCCGTGGAAGTCCACCATGGCGGCGGCGAGGGCGACGCCCTCCTCGGTGGAGCCGGCCCGCAGGACGGCGAGGAGCGGGCAGAGCTTCTCGCGGGTCAGGGGCTCGCCGGGGCCGGCCCCGGCGACCTCGGCGAGGATGACGGAGGTGTCCGCGGGCACGGCGGAGCCGGCCTGCTCCGCGATCCACGCCGGGCTGCGGCCGACCGCCGCCGGGTTGACGCGGGGCTCGCCGCCCGCGGTGCGGCCGCCGCCCGTCGCGGTCCGGTGCCGAAGGTCCCGCCCCGGGGGACCTGCCGACCCGGCGCCGGCGGCTGTCCGTCCCGGCGCCGGTCGGCCCGACGGTCCCTCAGTACGCCTCGAGTCCGCGAGCGGTGAAGCGGTCGCGGACCCGGGCGACCAGCTCCGGGGCGGGCGCGGGGGTGTGCGCCAGCGGGAAGCGCAGCCCGAGCGCCCGGTACTTGGCCTCGCCCAGGCGGTGGAAGGGCAGCACGTCCACGCGGCGGACGCACTCCAGCCCGGCGGCGAAGTCCGCCAGGCCGTCGACGGCGTCGAGGTCGTCGGTCCAGCCCGGCACCAGGACGTAGCGGATCCAGGTGGGCGTGCCGAGCCGGTCCAGCCGCCGCGCGAAGCGCAGGGTCGGGGCGAGCTCCCCGCCGGTCAGGCGCCGGTGCACCGCCGCGTCGAAGGACTTGACGTCCAGCAGCACCAGGTCGGTGCCGGCGAGGAGCGCGTCCCCGGCCCGCTCCCCCAGGAACCCGGAGGTGTCCAGGGCGGTGTGCAGGCCGAGGCCCTTGCAGCGGCGCAGCACCTCGGCGGTGAACGCGGGCTGCAGCAGCGGTCCGCCGCCGCTGACGGTGACGCCGCCGCCGGCCGCCCGCAGGAAGGCGGCGCACGTCCCGACCTGCGCCAGCACCTCGTCGGCGGTGGCGGTGCGGCTGTCGCGCATGTGCCAGGTGTCGGGGTTGTGGCAGTACAGGCAGCGCAGCGGGCAGCCGCCGGTGAAGAGGACGAACCGGGTCCCGGGACCGTCCGCACCGGTGGAGAGGTCCCAGGAGTGCACCCGGCCCGTGACGGCGGCGCCGCGCCCGGGACCGCCGGCCGCCGGGCGCCCGTCCGCAGGACCGCCGGCCACGGGGCGCACGGTCACAGGGCGCCGTGGAAGGTGCGGCTGACCACGTCGCGCTGCTGCTCCCTGGTGAGCCGCACGAAGTGGACGGCGTACCCGGAGACGGGGACGGTGAGGTCCGGGTACCTCTCCGGGTGCTCCATCGCGTCCTCCAGGGTCGCCCGGTCGAGGACGTTGACGTTGAGGTGGTAGCCGCCGGAGGCGGTGTAGGCGTCCAGCAGGCCCACGAGGTTCACGACCCGCTCCTCGGGGGCGCGGCCCAGGCCCTCCGGCGTGACGGTGGAGGTCAGCGAGATGCCGTCGCGCGCCTCGTCGTACGGGATCTTCGCGACGGAGAGGGCGGAGGCGGCCATGCCGTGGCGGTCGCGGCCGTTCATCGGGTTGGCGGCGGGCGCGAAGGGGGCGCCCGCCGGCCGCCCGTCGGGGGTGGCGCCGGTGTGGCGGCCGTAGACGACGTTGGAGGTGATCGTGAGCACCGACAGGGTGTGCTCCGCGCCCCGGTATGCCGGCCGGCGGCGGATCTTCGCCATGAAGGAGCGCACCAGGTCCACCGCGATCGCGTCGGCCCGGTCGTCGTTGTTGCCGTACGCCGGGTAGTCGCCCCCGACCTCGTAGTCCACCGCGAGGCCGGAGGCGTCGCGGACCACCCGCACCCGGGCGTGCCGCACGGCGGAGAGGCTGTCGGCGGCCACCGACAGTCCGGCGACGCCGCAGGCCAGGGTGCGCCGGACGGGGTGGTCGTGGAGGGCCATCTCCAGCCGCTCGTAGGCGTACCTGTCGTGCATGGCGTGGATGACGTTGAGCGCGTCGACGTAGGTCTCCGCGAGCCAGTCGAGCATCCGGTCGTACGCGGCGGCGAGCTCGTCGTAGGAGAGGTACGCGCCGGTCAGCGGTGGCAGCTCCGGGCCGACCTGCTCGCCGGTCATCTCGTCGCGGCCGCCGTTGACGGCGTACAGCAGGGCCTTGGCGAGGTTGACGCGGGCGCCGAAGAACTGCATCTGGCGGCCCGTCTCCGTCGCGGAGACGCAGCAGGCGATGGAGGTGTCGTCGCCGGTGACCGGGCGGAGCAGCTCGTCCGACTCGTACTGGATGGAGCTGGTGTCGACCGAGACCTGTGCGCAGAACCGCTTGAACGGCTCGGGGAGCCGCGGCGACCACAGCACGGTGAGGTTGGGCTCGGGGGCGGGGCCCAGGTTGTGGAGGGTCTGCAGGAAGCGGAAGGAGGTGCGGGTGACCAGCGGCCGCCCGTCGGTGCCGACGCCGCCGATCGCCTCGGTGACCCAGGTGGGGTCGCCGGAGAACAGCTCGTCGTACTCGGGGGTGCGCAGGAAGCGGACGATCCGCAGCTTGACCACGAAGTCGTCGACCAGCTCCTGGGCGCGCACCTCGTCGATGCGGCCCTCGGCGAGGTCGCGTTCGAGGTAGACGTCGAGGAAGGTGGAGGTGCGGCCGAGCGACATCGCGGCGCCGTTCTGCTCCTTCACCGCCGCCAGGTAGCCGAAGTACAGCCACTGGAAGGCCTGCTGGGCGGTGGCGGCCGGCCCGGAGACGTCGAAGCCGTAGGAGGACGCCATCTCCTTGAGCTCGCCGAGGGCGCGCACCTGCTCGGACAGCTCCTCGCGGTCGCGGATCACGGCCTCGGTGGACGGCTCGCCGTCGAGGGCGGCCTTCTCGGCGCGCTTGGCCTCGACGAGGCGGTCGACGCCGTAGAGGGCGACCCGGCGGTAGTCGCCGATGATGCGGCCGCGGCCGTAGGCGTCCGGAAGGCCGGTGATGACCCCGGCGCGGCGGGCGCGGAGCATGGCGGGCGTGTAGGCGTCGAAGACCGCGGCGTTGTGGGTCTTCCGGTACCTGGTGAAGACCTCCACGACCCTCGGGTCGGGCTCGTGGCCGTAGGCGCGCAGGCCGTTCTCGACCATCCGCAGGCCGCCGTTGGGCATGATGGCGCGCTTCAGCGGCGCGTCGGTCTGCAGCCCGACGACCAGCTCGCGGTCGCGGTCGATCCAGCCGGGGCGGTGCGAGGTGGTGGTGGAGGGGGTGGCGGCGTCCACGTCGAGCACGCCGCGGCGGCGCTCCTCGGGGAAGAGGGCGCTGACCTTCCCCCACACCGTGCGGGTGCGGTCGGTGGGGCCCTGGAGGAAGCCGGGACCGCCCGGGTAGGGGGTGTAGTTGGCCTGGACGAAGTCCCGCACGTCGACGCGGCCGCGCCAGCCGGAGCCGGTGAAGCCCCGCCAGGCGGTCCCCTCCGCCGTCGCCTGAGGTGCCGTCACTGTCATCACTGCCTCCGCACGGTGGCCGGGAACGCCTGCACCGCCATCCTCGGCCCGCGGTCCGCGGCGGGACACGGCCCGCCGGGGCCGGAGTGCGGGGCCGTCCGGGCCGGCCGCCCGGGACGTTCGGGCCCCGGCGGCACGGCGGTGCGGCAGGGCGGCGGTGGACGGCGGGCGGTGCGGCGGCGGGCGGTGCGGCGGAGAGCCGGTACGGCGGAGGGCCCGGGCCCGGGAGGCGCTCAGCCGCGCTGCCGGCCCCGCGCCTCGATCCGCTGCACCAGTTCGGCGGCCATCCCCTTGATGGTCTCCAGGCCCTCGCGTCCCCACGGGTGCGGGTCCTGGTCGACCACGCAGACCGTGCCGAGGACGACGCCGGTGCTGTCGATCAGCGGGGCCCCCAGGTAGGAGAGGACGTTGATGGCGTCGATGACCGGGTTCCCGGCGAAGCGCGGGAAGTCGCGGACGTCCTCCAGCACCAGGGCGCGGCGGCGCCGGACCACGTGCGGGCAGATGCCCATGTCGATGTTGCGCGGCATGATGCGGCCCGGCACCGGGTCGTCGAGCAGCGGCGCCCCCGTGTGCACGGTGGTGTCCTGCGCCTTGCTGTACAGGCCGGCGAAGTACTGGCGGTCCGCGTCCAGGAAGAGGTTGACACCGGAATAGCAGCCGCCGGTGCGGATCGCCAGCTCGCGGGCGAAGGCGTCGAGCTCCGGGTCGGGGCGGGCGTCGATGCCCAGCTCCCGCAGCCGCTCGGTGCGGGCGCGCACCTCCGGGTCATCCGGGGGGAGGAGCAGGTGGCGCAGGGCGATCCCGGGCTCAGGCCCGGAGGAGGGGGTGCTCGGCATCGCTGCCATCGGGACTCCTTGTCGTGATCAGGTACTGGACCAGGGAGAGCAGCACGCGGATGCCGGAGCTCTGGACGCGCGCGTCGCACAGCACCACCGGCACCTCCGGCCGGAGGTCGAGCGCGGCGCGCACCTCGTCCGGCCCGTAGCGGTGCGCCCCGTCGAACTCGTTGACGGCCACCACGAAGCGGATGCCGCGGCGCTCGAAGAAGTCCACCGCGGCGAAGGAGTGGTCCAGCCTGCGGGTGTCGGCGAGCACCACGGCCCCGAGCGCCCCCTGCGAGAGCTCCTCCCACATGAACCAGAAGCGCTCCTGGCCGGGCGTGCCGAAGAGGTAGAGCACGTGGGCGGGGCCGAGGGTGAGGCGGCCGAAGTCCATGGCGACCGTGGTGGTGGCCTTGTCCTCCACCCCGTCCAGCCGGTCGGTGGCCGCGCTGACCGCCGTCAGCATCTCCTCGGTGCTCAGCGGCTCGATCTCGCTGACCGCGTTGACGAACGTGGTCTTGCCCACGCCGAACCCGCCGGCGACCAGCACCTTGACGCCCGCCGGCAGGACGTCGCCGGGCGCCCGGCCGGGGCCGTCCGGGTCACAGTCGTCGGAGAAGGCCATCGAGCACCGCTTCCAGGAGGTGGGGGTCGGGGAGGACGTGGCGGCCCGGCGGCGCCGGGTCGAGGTCGCGGGAGACCAGGGCGCCCCCCTCGGCCAGGTCGGAGAGCAGGACCTTGACCACGGCCGCGGGCACCCGCATGCGGGCGGCCACCTCGGCGACGCTCACCGGCTGCTCGCACAGCTCCAGCACCTGCGCGTGCTCGAGGCCGAAGGTGCCCTGCGCCGGCGCGCCGGTGGCCCGCACCATGGTCATCAGCGTGAAGTGGGACGTGGCCCTGGTCCGCCCCTCGCTGACGGTGTAGGGGCGGACGAGCCGGCCCGCCGCCTCGTCCAGCAGCGGACCGTCCGTGACGTCCGGCATCGCCGGCTACCCCACCGGCTGGCGGGGCGGGGTGGCCAGGTGCGGGCGCACGCTCTTGACCAGCATCGCCATCTCGTAGCCCAGCACCGCCGCGTCCGCCTCCCGGCCGGCCAGCACCGCCAGCACCGCGCCGTGGCCGGCCGCGGAGACGAACAGCATCGAGGTGCTGAGCTCGGTCACGACCTGCCGCACGTCGCCGCCGTCGTCGAAGCGGCGGCCGGCGCTGCGCGCCAGCGAGTAGAGGCCGCCGGCCAGCGCGGCCAGGTGGTCCGCGGCGTCCTTGTCGAGCCCCTGCGCGGCCTTGACCAGGCCGTCCGAGGACAGCAGCAGGGCGCTGCGGGTGTGCGGCACCTTCTGCACGAGGCCCGCCAACAGCCAGGAAAGGTCTTCGCTCGCCACGATCGTGTACTCCTCCTCGACAACCGGAAACGGCTCGGTGGACGGGGCGTCCCGGCCCCGCCGGGCTCCTCCGCCCGGGCTCCCCCGCCGCTCAGGACTCCCCCGCGGGCCCGGACGCGCCGGCCTCCTCGGCCAGGCTGAAGCCGCTGCGGAAGGCGGCCATCAGGCCGGGGTCGTGCTCGACGTCCTCCGGGGCGGCGGAGGCGCGGGGCGGCTGCCGCCACGCGGCGTCGTCGTCCTCCCGGCGGCGCCGGCGGGGCAGCGGGGGGCGGCCGTCCGCCGCGGGGGCGGGCCCGGGCCGGGGCTCGGTGGCGGCCCGCTGCCCGGGTGAGGACGCGGGCACGGCGGCGTGCGCGGGTGCGGGGGCGGCGTCCGGGTCCGGGGTCCGGCCGGGCTCGCGGGGGGCGGGTGCCTGCGCCGGGACGGCGGCGGGCGCGGACGCCGCCCGCGCGGCCGGCTCGGGCCGGTGCTCAGGCTCCCCGGCGGACCCGGCCCCGAGCAGGGCGGGCGGCAGGACCACCACGGCCTGCGTGCCGCCGTAGACGTTGCTCTGCAGCCGCACGGCGATGCCGTGCCGCCGGGCCAGGGCCGCGACCACGTACAGGCCGATCCGGCCGTCCTGGAGCAGGTCGCCCAGGGCGACCGTGTCCGGCGAGGACAGCAGGGCGTTCATCCGGCCGCGCTCGGCCGGGGACATGCCCAGGCCCCGGTCCTCGACCTCGATCGCCACACCCGCGGTGACCGGCTCCACCCGCAGCTGCACGACGGTGTGCGGCGGGGAGTACACCGTCGCGTTCTCCACCAGCTCCGCCAGCAGGTGGACGACGTCGACCACGGCGTGGCCGCCGACCGCGCCCTCGATCGGGGGGACGAGCTTGACCCGGGCGTACTGGTCGATCTCGGCCACGGCGGAGCGCAGCACGTCGGTGAGGCCGACCGGACGGGTCCACTGGCGGTGGGAGCCCGCGCCGCCGAGCACGGCCAGGTTCTCGGCGTACCGGCGGATGCGGGTGGAGAGGTGGTCGACCCGGAACAGGCCCTTGAGCAGGTCGGGGTCCTCGACCTCGTTCTCCAGGTCGTCCAGCAGCCCGATCTCGCGGTGCACCAGGGACTCCAGGCGGCGGGCGAGGTTGGCGAACACCTCGAACCGCTCCAGGCGGGCGCCGTGCTCCTCGCCGCCCGCGCGGGCGGCGGCCTCCAGGACGGCCGTCTCCGCCTCGCGCCGGGCCTCGGCGATCTCGTGGCCCAGCCGCGACAGGGCGTCGGGGCCGGGCAGCGGCGACGGCTCGCGGCGGGGGCGCACGGGGTGGCCGCCCTCCTCCAGGCCGCGGCGCAGCTCGGCGAGCCCGGCCCGGCCGTCGGCCACGGCCCGGACGAGGCCCTCCAGCGCGTCCAGGTCCCGGTCCAGCGCCGCCCGGTCCCGGTCCACGGCCTTCCGGTCGCGCTCCAGCACGGCGCGCTCGTGGTCCAGCGCGGTCCGCTCCTGGCCGGCCGACCGGGACAGCTGCGCCCAGCGCACCGAGACCGTGCGGGCCTCCGCGGAGGCCCGCATGCCGGCGACCCCGGCCGCCACGGCGCCCAGGAGGGCCGCGCCGCCGAACACGGCGCCCTGCTCGGCGGAGTCCAGCCGGCCGCCGGCGGCCAGCGCGGTGGTGGCGGCGCCGGCGAGGGCCACCACCCCGGGCGGCAGCACGGACAGGAGCACCAGACGCCGCCTCAGGGTCCTGGCGTCCGCCGCGGGCGGCACGGGGGCCGGGGCGGTCCAGGCCGGACGGCCGGCCGGCGGCATCGAAGGATCAGGCATCGGGGTCCCTGGGGCGTGGCGGTGATCGATCCGTGAAGGTAGAGGCGCACGTTACCCTCCGCCGCCCCGCGCGTCAGCCCCCGCGGACAGGAGAGATCCAACCGTTGCCTCGGCGGTCCGGGGCGGGGTCACCGCGGCCTTCCGCGGCCTTCCGCGGCCTGCGGACGGCGGCCCCGGGGACGCGCCGGGGAGGGGTGAGCAGGGGGCGGGCGACGGGTGGCGGGCGACCGGCGGGGGACGACCGGCGGGGGACGACCGGCGACGGACGACCGGCGGCGGGGATCGCACGGCCGTGCCGCGCCGCGGGTCCGCCCGGCCCTGTGCCCCGGCCGCGCGGCGCGGCCGGGGCAGGGGGCGCGGCCGGGGCACAGGGGGTGCGCGGGCACGGGCGGCGGGGGGCTGGGGCGGCTCCCGGCGGGACTCGCGCCTCCCGGCGGAGGGGCCCGGCGCGGTCCGGAGAGGGACGGAAACCGGCCTGGGAGGTGAGGTCCGTCACGGGGGCCGCGAGTCCTCCGACGGTCCGTAGTACCCGGCCGGAGGGCGGACCCGGCCCGCAGGCACGGAAAGGGCATTCTCGGCAAATGAGACACGAGCGCCGGACGGAGGCCGTCCGCGCAGCTCAGGAGGGGTGACAGCAGCCGGGGCGACGGGGGCACCGGACCCGCACCCGGTTCCGCGCCGTGTCAAGAGGAGGCGCGCGCCTACGACGGCACGTCGTAACGGCGCTCTTTGCCGCTCTGTCCATACCCCCCACACGATGACGGAAACCTCCGGGGCGAAGAAACCTCGCCGCCCTTCGTGCGGCACCCCGCTCCGGAGGACGGGTCGACGCAGACCGCCCCCGCCCCGCCCCCGAAGCACCAGGAGAGGTACATGCCCTCGATGTTCACCCGCGCCGCCGCCGTCTCCGCCCTCTGCCTCGCCGGCGCCGCCATCCCGGTCAGCGCCTACGCCGCCCCCGCCCAGGGGACCGCCGCGACCAAGGCCGCCGCCCGCTCCTCCGCCATCGCCGATACCGCGCTCGCCCGCGTCGGCACCCACGGCGGCCAGTGCAAGCAGTTCGTGAACGACATGGTCCAGCGGGCCGCGGGCGCCGGCCTGGGCGGCGGCTACTACTCCGACTACGTGCGGGCCGGCGGCAAGCACGTGGGCGCCGCGCAGGCGCACAAGGGCGACGTCATCCAGCTGAACGTCCCCGGCAGCCCCGACTCCTTCCGCAGCGGCATGCACACGGCGATCATCGTGGCCAAGGTCGGCAAGCACACCTTCAAGGTCGTCGACTCCAACTTCGTCGGCCCCGAGACCGTCGGCACCCACGTGTGGAACCCGTACAGCCGCGCCGCCGCCAAGGGCCTCGAGGTCAACATCTGGCACTTCTGACCGCCCCGCCCGCACCGGGGCGCGACAGCGCGGGGCGCCGCAGGGCGGACGCCCGGACCAGGGCGGCGGCACGCCCGCGGCTCAGCGGGCGGGAACCCGCGCCGCACCGGCCCCCTCCCCGGCACCGGCCGACGGCCGCCCCCCGCGGGACCCGCGGCGGGACACCGCCACCCCCGCCAGGCAGAGCACGCCGCCGGCCAGCGTCAGCGGCCCCGGCACCTCACCGAGCAGCAGCCACGACATCAGCACCACCAGGGCCGGCACCGCGTAGGTGGTGGCGCCCATCCGGCCCGCAGCGGTGCGGGCCAGGGCGAACGCCCAGGTGGTGAAGGCCAGGGCGGTCGGGAAGACCCCCAGATAGACCATGTTCAGCGTCGCGGACAGCGGCGCGCGGGCCGCCTCCGACACGAGGACGCCCGCGAAGGGCAGACAGGCCGCGGTCCCCACGAGGCAGCCGAGGACGGTCACCTGCAGCGCCCCCGCGTACCGGAGCGCCGGCTTCTGCGCGACGACCCCGCCCGCGTACGCCGCCGCGGCGAGCAGGCAGAGCAGCACGCCCAGCACGGAGGAGCGCCCCCCGCCCGACATCGAGGCGCCCACGACCACCGCACCGGTGAAGGAGACCGCCATCCCGGCCAGCAGCCGGCGCGGCAGCCCCTCGCCGAGGAACCGGGCGCCGAGCAGCGCGATGAGGACCGGCCCGATGTTGACGACCATGGCTGCCGTGCCCGCGTCGACCTCCCGTTCGCCCCAGTTGAGGACGACCATGTAGGCGCCGAACCACAGGACCCCCGAGCAGAGGATCCCGGGCCAGGCGCGGCGGTCGGGCAGCCCCGTGCGGCGCACCAGGGCGAACGCCCCCAGCACCAGGGACCCGGTGAGGAGCCGCCCCAGCGCCAGGGCGCCCGGCGAGTAGGCCGCGCCCGCGCTGCGGATGGAGACGAAGGCCGAGGCCCAGAGGACGACGGTCACGGCGGCCGCCGCCAGGGCGGGCCACGCCCTGCGGCCGCCGGCGCGCGGGGGTTCTGTCATGCGGCAGACGTTAGGTCGAGGACGTTTCGAGGTTCAACGGCATATCGCGCCTCCCGTCCCGGGCCGGGTGTCCGGGGCGCGGGACCCGGCCGCGGCGTACGGGGGGACGCCGGGGTCGGGCCGGGAGCACGTGAACGCGAGGGAGCGTTACATGTACATGATACATCACCCCTCGCATCCGCGCCCTCACCCCGGGCGACCGGGCCGCCGGGCGGGACGGGCCCGCGGCGCCCCGCCGCCGGGCGGCCGGGTCCGGCGGGTCCGGCCGGGCGGGCGGGTCCGCCCCGGGCGCACCCCCGCGGAGCCGCCGGGGCGCGGCCTCCGCACGTCCGCCGCCCCGCGGGGAGCGGACGGCCGCGCACATGCGCCCGCCGCCGCAGGGTAGGTGCGGCGGGCCGGACCGTTCCGGCGACCTGACGAACCGTCACCGGACCGAGGAGAGCGCGATGCCCCTGACCTTCCGCAAGTCCTTCACGATCCTGCCCGGAGTACGGCTCAACGTGAACCGCAAGTCGCTCTCGCTGACCCTGGGCCGCAACGGCGCCCACCGCACCTGGTCGACCACCGGGCGCACGACGACCTCCGCCGACCTGCCCGGCCCCTTCGGCTACCGCCGGACCACCCGCCGCGGCTGACCGGCCCACGCCGCGTCCCGGCCGCGGCGGACCCCGGCCCGGGGTCCGCCGCGGCCGGGGCGCGTCACGGTGCGGCGGGGACGGACACCCTGCCGGGACGCGCCGCGCCCGGCGCGGACCGGGGCGCACGCGGGGGCGGCGGCGCCGGCCGGGTCCGGCGGATGCCGGGCGGGCCGGGGCCTGCAGAGCCTCCGCGCCCCGGGAATGGATCTCCGGCAGGGCGGGTTGGCCGAGGAAGGACAACGACGTCACGAGAGGACACGGCACGTGGGCAACGACACGACCGGCACCGCACGTCCGGCCGCCGCGAGCGGCTCCTTCCGGATCGGTGGCGACCTGCCGGTCACCCGTCTCGGCTACGGCGCCATGCAGCTCACCGGCCAGGGCGTGTGGGGCGAGCCCCGCGACCGCGCCGAGGCCGTCCGGGTGCTGCGCCGCGCCGTGGAGCTCGGCGTGGACTTCATCGACACCGCCGACTCCTACGGCCCGTTCGTCAGCGAGCAGATCATCCGCGAGGCCCTCCACCCGTACGCGGACGGCCTGGTGATCGCCACCAAGGGCGGCTTCACCCGCCCCGGGCCGGGCGTCTGGGAGCCGGTCGGCCGGCCCGAGTACCTGCGCCAGCAGGTCGAGCTGAGCCTGCGCCACCTGGGCCTGGAGCGCATCGACCTCTACCAGCTCCACCGCATCGACCCGCAGGTCCCGCTCGCCGACCAGCTCGGCGCCCTGGCCGAGCTGCGGGAGGCCGGCAAGATCCGCCACATCGGCCTGTCCGAGGTGACGGTGGCCCAGATCGAGGAGGCCCGCACGGTCACGGAGATCGCCTCCGTGCAGAACCTGTACAACCTCGTCGAGCGCAAGTCCGAGGACGTGCTGGAGTACGCCGAGCGGGAGGGCCTGGCCTTCATCCCGTGGTTCCCCATCGCCACCGGCGAGCTGGCCCGGCCCGGCGGCCCGCTCGACGCGGCGGCCCGGGAGCACGGCGCGACCCCGGCCCAGCTCGCCCTGGCGTGGCTGCTGCGCCGCTCCCCCGCGGTGCTGCCGATCCCGGGCACCTCCTCCGTGGCGCACGTGGAGGAGAACATCGCGGCGGCCGGCATCGAGCTGACGGACGCGGAGTACGAGGCCCTCACCGACGCGGTCTGACGGGCCGGTCCGGGGGGTGTCCGCAGGCGGGGTCCGCGCACGGCGCGGGCCCCGCCTGCGGCGTACCGCGTGCCGCGTGCGCGGTCCCGCGGCGTCAGTCCCGGGGGAGCTTGGCGGCGACGTCGAGGTAGAAGGCGTCGATGCTGCGGACCGCGCGGGTGAAGTCGTCGAGGTTGACCGGCTTGGTGACGTAGGCGTTGGCGTGCTCCCGGTAGGCGCCGGAGACGTCGTCGGGCGCGGCGGAGGTGGTGAGCACGACCACCGGGATGGCCCGCAGGCCGTCGTCGTCCTTCAGGACCGACAGGAACTCGCGGCCGTTCATGCGGGGCATGTTGAGGTCCAGCACGATGAGGTCGGGCCGGGGCCTGGCCGGGTCGCGCAGGTACTCCAGCGCCTCGACGCCGTCCTGGACCTGGGCGAGGCTGCGGGCCGCCCCCCGGTCCAGGAGGGCGTCCTCGATGAGCAGCGCGTCGGCGGGGTCGTCCTCGACGAGCAGGACGTCGTAGGGCAGGACGTCGCGGAAGGAGGTGAGGGCGGCCGTCATCGTGGGCTCCGGGAGGTGCGTGGGGCGGGGCGGTGGGGCGGTGCGGCGACGAGGCCGGGCCAGCGGCGCCGGGCCCCCTGCCGGCTGATGCCGCAGGCCTGTCCGAGCTGGGGGTAGCCGGCGCCGGCCTCGGCGGCCTCGCGGGCCGCCCGGTCGACGAGGCGGTCGGCCGCCCGCTGGAGGTGGACCAGCAGGTGGAGGCGGGCCAGGGCCTCGGCCGGTCCGGTGTCGCCGGTGCACACCTGCCCGTCCCCGCCGCCCGGCACACCGACCGGGTGGAAGGCCCGGCGGGCCAGACGCTGGAGCAGGTCGTCGAGTGCGCCCTCCAGGAGGGCGGCGATCTCCTCCTCGGTGAGGCGCAGGGGGAAGGGGGTGCCGGGCATGGGGAAAGAGTAGACAGTCCGCCCCCGGCCCGACAACAGGTGTTGTCGGCTGCCTGTACTGTGTCCCTGCCCCGGCGAGGACGGCGGGGGTGCGTCGTCCGTGCGCAGGCCCCGGCCCGTCGGCGGCGGGACGGCGGCGCGGGAGGTGGCGGGTGGCGGTCGAGACCGCGGGGGCGCGGTCCGGTGCGGAGGAGGCGGCGCCCGGCGGCGGCGCGGGCCGCCTGCCCGCGTGGACCACCCGGCAGTGGCTGCGGGCCGGCGTGGCCGCGGCGCTGGCGGTGCTGGCCCTGCTCGGGACGCTCGGCGCGTGGACGCTGGCGCGCATGACCACGGCCATCGGGCAGCTGGCGGACACCGGGTCCCCCGCGCTGGTCGCCTCGGTGCGCCTGGAGACGGCGCTGGTCGACCAGGAGACCGGCATCCGGGGCTACGGGCTGTCCGGGCGGCGGGAGTTCCTCCGGCCGTACACCCGGGGCCTGGCCGAGGAGGAGGCGGCCGCTGCGCGCCTGCGCTCCCTGGCGGGCGGGGACGCCCGGGCCCGCGCGGACCTGGACGCGGTGCTGTCCCGGGCCGGGCGGTGGCAGGAGGGGTTCGCCCGGCCGGTCGCCGCCGCCCCCGCCGGCGCGCCGGTGGCCCTGGCCTCCGAGCGCGCGGAGGCCGGCAGGGCCGCGTTCGACGCCGTGCGCCGGGCCTCCGCCGACCTGCAGCGGCACCTCCGGGACGAGCAGGCCCGGGCGAGGGCGGACCTGGACCACGCCCTGGTCGTGCGCGACTGGACCTTCTCCGCGATAGCGGCGGTCGTCCTCCTGCTGGCGGTCCTGGCGTTCGAGGGGCTGCGCCGGGGGGTCACCGGCCCGCTGGAGCGGGTGTCGGCGGACGCCCGGCAGGTGGCGGAGGGCCGCTTCGACCGGCCCATCACCCCCACCGGCCCCGCCGACCTGCGGCTGCTCGCGGCGGACGTGGAGGCGATGCGGCGCCGCCTGGCCGACGAGCTCTCCTCCGCCGAGGAGGCGGGGCGCGCCCTGGACGCGCAGGCCGCCGAGCTGCGGAGGTCCAACACCGAACTGGAGCAGTTCGCCTACGTGGCCTCCCACGACCTGCAGGAGCCGCTGCGGAAGGTCGCCAGCTTCTGCCAGCTCCTGCAGCGCCGCTACGGCGGGCGGCTGGACGAGCGCGCGGACCAGTACATCGGCTTCGCCGTCGACGGCGCCAACCGCATGCAGACCCTGATCAGCGAGCTGCTGGCCTTCTCCCGGGTGGGCCGCGTCCACCAGGAGCGCGCCGCCGTCGACCTCGGCGCCGTCCTCGCGGCGGCGCTCGACGACCTGGGCGTGGCCCTGGAGGAGTCGGGCGCCGAGGTCGGGCGGAGGCGCTGCCCGTGGTCACCGGGGACGCGACCCAGCTGGGCGTGCTCTGGCAGAACCTGCTGTCGAACGCCGTCAAGTTCCGCAGCCCGGAGCGGCCGCCGCGCATCCGCGTCGGCGTGGAGCGGGACGGCGGGATGTGGCGCTTCTCGGTCGCCGACAACGGCATCGGGATCGAGCCCGAGTACGCCGAGAAGGTCTTCGTCATCTTCCAGCGCCTGCACACCAGGGACGCGTATCCCGGCACCGGCATCGGGCTCGCCCTGTGCCGGAAGGTCGTCGAGTTCCACGGCGGCACCATCGGCGTCGACACCGCCCACGCCCCGGGCACCCGCGTCGTCTTCACCCTGCCCGCGGACGGCCCGCCGGACCCGGGGTGACCGGCCGCCCGCGGTCCCCGGCGCCCGCCGGGGCGCCGTGCCGCCTCCGGCGTGCCGCGGCACCGGCGCGGGCGTACCGTCCGGGTATGGGCGATGCACGGCGCGCGCGGGTACGGGGCTCCCCCGTGCCCGGGTGCCCACGCGCACGGGCCACGGCGGGCCGGGGGCGGTGGCGGTGACCGGGGCGGCCGGCCCGGACGGCGAGGAGTCCTGGCCGCTGGACGCGGCGCTGCTCGGGGCGCTCCGCGAGACGGGCGCCGCCGCCGCCTGGCTCTACCTGCTCTCGGCCGACCGGCGGGTGCTGGTGCTGGCGGTGCTGTGCGGCCTGCCGCCGGAGTTCATCGCCCCCTGGACCAGGATCGGGACGACCGCGCCGCTGCCCGTGGCCGAGGCGGTCCGCGACCAGCGCCTGGTGTGGGTGGGCGGCCAGGAGGACCTGGTCCGCTGCTATCCGCGCACCGCCCTCGTCCTGCCGTACGCGTTCTCGCTGGCCGCCGCCCCCGTCACCGGCGCGCGGCGGTGGGGGGCGGTGCTCCTCGTGTGGCCCGGCGAGCGTCCGGCGGCGGAGAGCGACCGCGAGCGCTCGGCCGTCGCCCGCACCTGTGCACGGCTGGCGGCGCTGCTGGACGAGCGGGCCGCGGCGGACGCCCCCCTGGAGCCCCCCGCCGAGCCGCGCGTGCTGCCGACGGCGGCCGGACGGGGCGTGCGGCAGCCGCCGGAGACGGCGGCCGCGTTCGCCGAACGCCTGCCCGGGGGCTCCTGCGCCCTGGACCTCGAGGGCCGGATCACCTTCGTCACCCTCGGCGCCGCCCGCCTGCTCGGCCGTCCCGCCGAGGACCTGCTGGGGGAGCTCCCCTGGCGGGCGCTGCCCTGGCTGGACGACCCACTGTACGAGGACCGCTACCGCTCCGCGGTCATCAGCCGCCGGCCCGCCTCCTTCACGGTCTGCCGGCCCCCGGACCGCTGGCTGCGCTTCCGGCTGTACCCCGACGCCGGCGGCATCAGCGTGCGCGTCACCTCCGCCGGTACCGGCCCCCGGCCCGCGGAGCCCGTCCCCGAGCCCGCACCGGGCGGCGGGCACGCCGGGGCGGGGCGGCTGTACCGGCTCATGCACCTGGCGGCCGCACTGACCGAGGCCACCGGGGTCGAGGACGTGGTGGACCTGGTCGCCGACCAGATCATGCCCGCCTTCGGCGCGCAGTCGCTGGCCATGGCCACCGTCGAGGGGGACCGGCTGCGGATCGTGGGGAGGCGCGGCTACCCGGCCGGGACGGCCGACCACCTCGGCGGGCTGTCCCTGCGGGACACCTCCGACCCGGCGGTGCGCTCCCTGCGCAGGGGGGCGCCCGTCTTCTTCGCCTCGCCCGAGGAGCTGGAGCGCGTCCACCCCGCGGTGAGCCGGGTCAGCGACAGGCAGGCGTGGGCGTTCCTGCCGCTGGTCGCCTCCGGCCGCCCGGTCGGCTGCTGCGTCCTCGCCTACGACCGCCCCCGGCCCTTCGGCGCCGACGAGCGCGCCGTGCTCGCCTCCCTCGCCGGCCTCCTCGGACAGGCCCTGGAGCGCGCCCGTCTGTACGACGCCAAGAACCGGCTCGCCTGCGGCCTGCAGCGGGGGCTGCTGCCCCGCGCCCTGCCCTCCCTGCCCGGACTGGAGGTGGCGGCGCGCTACCTGCCCGCCACCCGCGGCATGGACATCGGCGGCGACTTCTACGACCTGATCCGGCTCGACGCCACGACCGCGGCCGCCGTCATCGGCGACGTCCAGGGGCACAACGTGGCGGCCGCCGCCCTCATGGGCCAGGTCCGCACCGCGGTCCACGCGTACGCGATGGCCGGCGCGCCGCCGGACGAGGTCCTCGTCTGCACCAACCGGCTGCTGACCGACCTCGACCAGGACCTGTTCACCAGCTGCCTCTACGCCCGGATCGACCTCGTCCGCCACCGCGCCTGCCTGGCGAGCGCGGGCCATCCGCCGCCGCTGCTGTGCGGGGCGGGCGGGCCGGCCGGCCCGATCGACATCCCGCCCGGGCTGCTGCTGGGCATCGACCCCGGCGCGGACTACCCCCTCGCCGAGGTGCCGATGCCGCCCGGCAGCCTGCTGGCGCTGTACACCGACGGCCTGGTCGAGGAGCCGGGCACCGACCTCGACCGGGCGACGGCGGACCTCGCCCTGCACCTGGACACGGTGTGCGGCCGGGACCTGGAGGCGCTGGCCGACGACCTGCTCGACCACGCCCTCCCGGGCGGGCGGCGCACGGACGACACCGCCCTCCTGCTGCTGCGGGCCGTGGGCCGGGAGTGACCCCGCCCGGCACCGGCACCGGCACCGGGCACGTCGGGGGGCCGGGGCGGGAGGCGGCGGCACCGCGGGTGCGGACGACGCGCCCGACCCGGCGGTCGGCGGGCCCGCCGTGCGCGGGGCGCGGGTCAGGCGGCCGACCCCGGCGGGTCCTGCGGATCGCGGCGGCCGGGGCGGCCGGAGGAGCCGGGGCTCCCGGGGGCGTCGGGAGCGTCGGGGCCGTCGGGGCCGTCGGGCGGCACGGACCGGTCGTGCGGGTGGGGCCGGTCGTGCGGGTGGGGCCGGTCGTGCGGGCCGCCCTCGGGCGGGCGCTGGCGGAAGTCCACCTCGACGTCCTCGAAGCCCTTGTGCGTCTCGGTGGCCGCGTAGGACGCGTACGCCCGCCGGTCCCCCCAGGTCAGGTGGACGCGGTCGGTGAAGGGCGTGAGGAGGTTGCGGGGCCACAGGTGCCGGATGCGCACCACGCCCGCCTCCGCGCACAGCACGAAGACCAGGGCGGCCAAGTACAGCCAGGCGATGAGGCCGAGCACGATGCCGAAGAGGCCGTAGGTGGCGCTCGTGCCCTGCAGGACGTGGCCGACGTAGTAGGTGCCGACGGTCTGCAGGGCCTGCCAGGCGAGTGCGGCGGCCACCGCCTCCCGCTTCAGCCGGCGCAGCGGGACGTACCGGGCCGTGAGGGTTTTGAGGACCAGCAGCACCAGCAGGGTGTTGAGGGCGACGGAGCAGGCGGTCGCGAGCACGCGCAGGCCCGCCCCCGCCGCGGCGCCGTAGGCGTGGGCGCTGGTGGTGAAGGAGGCAAGCAGGGTGGTCAGCACCAGGCCCGCGCCGAGGATGAGCAGCAGCAGGAGGCTGCGCAGCCGGGAGGTGAGCGGGTTGGGCCGGGCGTACCGCGGGACCGCCCAGATCCGGTTGAGGGCGTTCTGCACCGCCTGGGCGACGCCGAGGCTGCCGTAGAGGCTGCCCGTCAGGCCGATGACCAGCGCCGGGACGCTGCCGTGCAGGAAGTGGATGTTGCTGCCGAGCTGGTCCCCGATCACGGGGAACTGGCTGAGCGCGGAGTGCAGCACCCGCTCCTGGAGGGCGGGGTCGTCGCGGAGCACGAAGCCCAGGACGCTCACCAGCAGGAGGAGCAGCGGGAACAGCGAGAGCAGCCCGTAGTAGGCGATGAGGGCGGCGAGGTAGGTGCCCTGGTCGTCGGCGAACTTGTACACCACCGCGAGCGGCACGGCCGCCCAGGCGTGCCGCCGCTGGAAGCGGTCGAGCCGGGCCGCCGCGCGCATCCGTCCTCCTCGCTGTCCGGACAGCGTCCCCGTACGCCCTCTCCTGCCCCCGCCGCCCCCGGTCATGGGGGCGGCGGGGGCAGGTCCGGCGCACGGGCTGCCGGCGGTGTCCGCGGGGACGGCCCGGCGGGCGGCGCGCCGCCGGGCCGCGGTGCGGGCGCCGGGCCGCGGTGCGGGCGCCGGGCCGCGGTGCGGGCGCCGGGCCGCGGGCTCAGCCGAAGGGGACGGTGAGGACGGAGCCGGAGTCCACCCGGAGGGTGGAGGGCCCGCTGCCGATCGCGTTCCAGACCTCCACCCGGACCGTGCCCCCGTCGAGGTTCCCGAGGGTCCCCGAGGCGGAGAGGAGGCCGCTGCGGGAGGCGGTGTACTCCTCCCAGCCGGGGACGGGGTCGGTGGCGAAGTAGCGGTAGGTCTCGACCCGGTCGAAGGTGCCGTCGCCCGTCAGGTCGTACGACACCCTGGCCTGCGGGGCGAGGGCCACGGTCGTGCCCGCGTCGGCCCCGAGGCGGAAGTCGGTCGCGGATCCCGGCCTGAAGGTGCCCCGGACGTTGCGCACCTCGTACACGAGCGGGTGGTACGGGGTGCCGTCGTGGTTGGCCCCGTCGGCGGACGGGACGGTGTCGGCCGACGCGGAGGCGGCCTCGGTGGCGGCCAGCTGCCCGCCGGAGCGCAGGTGGAGGGTGCCGCCGGTGACCGGGACGGGGGTCGGGGAGGTGGCGGTCGGGGTCGGCGAGGAGGTGGCCGTCGGGGAGGAGGTCGGGGTGGGGGACGCGGTCGGGGTCGGCGACGCGGTCGGCGACGCGCTGTCGGTCGGCGTGGGTGCGGGGCCGTCCGCGAGCGGGTCGAGGGTCATGGACGCCGCCTGCGGGTCGCCGTCGTGCACCAGCGACTCGTGGGCGCCCACGTCGTCGAAGGCGAAGGCGTAGGCCCTGCCGTCCGCCATCCGTGCGTGGACCTCGCGGGCGTAGACGTTGGTCACCGGGTCGGCGTAGAAGGCGGCCGCCGAGGTGTCCGGCTGGTCGGGGTCGGTCAGGAGCGTGGTCCGGTTGAAGCCCGCGCAGAGCGTGCGGGCGATGGGCCCGCGCACCAGGTCGTTGGGGGCGTCGAGCCGCTTGTAGCAGCCGAGGACGCTGTCGGAGTCGGGCTTCTGGAACGAGGTGACGACCGCGCCGGAGCCGTCGGTGAAGTCCATGTGGTCGCCGGAGACCCTCCCGCGGTAGACCAGGTCGGGCCGGTCCGCGAAGGGGGTCACCGTCAGCGTGGCGGTGGAGTACCTGCTCCAGACCCGGTCGATGTAGTCGTCCAGCACGGTGGGCGCCAGGGTGCCGGCCTCGATCGCGTGGCCGGGCCCGAGGGCCCGCAGGACCGTCCCGTCGGCGCGGGTCTGGATCGTGCCGCCCCAGCCGGGCTGCGCCCTGAGCGCGTCGAAGAAGCCCTGGTAGCCGCCGGGCACGAGGTGGCCGGTGGTGGCGGTGGTGCCGTCGGCGCGCCGCACCCCGACCGCGTAGGGGGCGGAGAACATGTCGACCTGCGTGCTGTTGATCCAGAGCCCGCCGTCGTTGAGCGTGTACTCGGACCAGTTGAAGAGGATGTCCCGGTTGGGGTCGGTGGGGTTCTGCACTGCGGGCTGCACCAGGCCGCCGGTGGTGAGCCGGAAGTCGAGCCTGCGGCCGTAGGAGAAGTAGATCCGGCCGGAGAACTTCGGGATGCGGATGGTGGTCGACGCGCCGTCGGCCGGGCCGGGGATGGAGGCGTCGGGGGCCGGCGAGGGCGGGATGGTGCCGGCCGGCCACGGGTGGAAGACGCCGTCGGCGTCGGCCCAGCCCTGCCGCCCGGTCGAGAGCTCGGTGCCCAGGTCGTAGAGGTAGACCGGCTGGTCGAGGCCGGAGCGGTTGGTCAGCGTCAGTGGGATCGTGTCGGGCACCGCCGCGCGGGCGGCGGGCGCCGGGGCGGCGAGGGCGAGGCCGCCGGCCAGGAGCGCCGCGGCGGCGGTCGGGGCGAGGGCCCGGCGCAGCGCCTCCCGGAGGGGTCTGCGGGCGGGTGCCCTGGGGGGTGTCCGTCTCACGGTCATGCGTGTCCTCCTCAGCAGGGTGGGGTGCGTCGGGGCGTGCGGTGAGCGGTGAGCGGTGCGACCGGCGTGGACGGCGCCGCGCCTCCGGGCCGGGACGCGTCTCCGGAGGCACGGCGGCCGGTCGGCGGGCGCCGGCGCGGCCGCGGGCGGTGCGGCCGCGCCGGCGCGCGGGGCGGAGGGCGGCTCAGTCCTCCGGCAGGGCGCCCGAGCGGACGACCTCCGCGTACCAGCGGGCGCTGTCCTTGGGGGTGCGGCGCTGGCTGGCGAAGTCGACGTGGACGATGCCGAAGCGCTTGCCGTAGCCGTACGCCCACTCGAAGTTGTCCAGCAGCGACCAGAGGAAGTACCCGCGGACGTCGGCGCCGTCGGCCGCCGCCCGCGCCACCGCGGCCAGGTGGGCGTGGAGGTAGGCGACGCGCTCCGGGTCGTGGACCTCCCCCGAGGGGTCGGTGTAGTCGTCGTAGGCGGCGCCGTTCTCGGTGACGACGAGCGGCGTGCCGGGCAGCTCGTCGCGCAGGCGGGTCAGGATCTCGTACAGGCCGTCGGCGTCGACCGGCCAGTCCATGGCGGTGCGGGTGCCCGGGGCGGGGAGGAAGCGGACGCCCTCGGAGGCGGGCCAGGGGGTGAGCTCGCCGGCGTGGTTGTCCCCGCGCGGCCCGGTCCGCCGGACCGCGTCGCCGTCCTCCGCCGCGGCGACGAGGGTCGGCGTGTAGTAGTTGATGCCGAGCGCGTCGAGCGGGCGGCTGATCTCGGCGAGGTCGCCGTCGCGGACGAGGGCGTCCCAGTCGAGCAGGTGGGCGGTGTCGGCCAGGACGTCCTCGGGGTACCGGCCGTGGAAGACCGGGTCGAGGAAGATCCGGTTGGCGAGGCCGTCGATGCGGCGGGCGGCGTCGAGGTCGGCCGGGGTGGTGCCCGCGGCGCGCACGGCGGCGAGGTTGAGGACGAGGGAGACCTGGGCGGCGGCGGGCAGTTCGGCGCGGAGCGCGGCGGTGCCGAGGCCGTGGGCGAGCATCAGGTGGTGGTGGGCGCGCAGGGCGTCGCCGTGGTCGGTGCGGCCGGGGGCGTGGACGCCGTTGCCGTAGCCGAGGAAGGCCGAGCACCAGGGCTCGTTGAGGGTGGTCCACATGCCGACGCGGTCGCCGAGGCGGCGGGCGGCGGCGGCCGCGTACTCGGCGAAGCGCTCGGCGGTGGCGCACTCGGTCCAGCCCCCCGCGTCCTCCAGCTCCTGGGGGAGGTCCCAGTGGTAGAGGGTGGCGACGGGGGTGATGTCCTTCTCCAGGAGGGCGTCCACCAGGCGGTCGTAGAAGGCGAGGCCCTCCGGGTTGACCGGGCCGCTGCCGCCGGGGACGACGCGCGGCCAGGCGAGGGAGAAGCGGTACGCGGAGAGGCCGAGGTCGGCCATGAGGGCGACGTCGTCGCGGAAGCGGTGGTAGTGGTCGGCGGCGATGTCGCCGGTGTCGCCGTTGCGGACCTTTCCGGGGGTGCGGCTGAAGGTGTCCCAGATGGAGGGGGTGCGGCCGCCCTCGGCGGCGGCGCCCTCGATCTGGTAGGCGGCGGTGGCGGTGCCCCAGAGGAATCCGGGCGGGAAGACGGGTGCCGACGGGGCGGGGGACGGGAGGGTGTCGAGGGTCATGGGACTTCCTGGGAGGTGGGGAGGGGTCGGCCCTGGGCGGCGTCGGGCCCTGGCGGTGTCGGGCGGCCGCGGTGCCGGGCGCCGGCGATGCCGGGCCCTGGCGGTGCCGGGTGCCGGCGGTGTCGGACGTCGGCGGTGTCGGCCCTTGACGGCGTCAGCCCTTGACGGCGCCCTGCATGATGCCGCCGACGATCTGGCGGCCCAGCAGGCCGAAGACCACCAGGACGGGCAGGGTGCCGAGGAGGGTGCCGGCGAGCACGACCGACTGGTCGGGGACGTAGCCCTGGCCGAGCGACTTGAGGGCGACCTGCACGGTGGGGTTCTGCGAGTTGAGGGCGACGATGGGCCAGAAGAAGTCGTTCCAGGTGGCCATGAAGGTGAGCATGCCGAGGACGGCCATGCCGGGCCGGGCCACCGGGAGCACGATGGAGCGGAAGATCCGCGCGTGGGACGCGCCGTCCACGCGGCCGGCCTCGATGAGCTCGTCGGGCAGGGCCTGGGAGAGGAACTGCCGCATGAAGAAGACGCCGAAGGCGGAGACGAGCGTGGGCAGGATGACGGCGGGCAGCTTGCCCTGCATGTCGAGCCTGGCGATGATCATGAAGAGCGGGATCACGCCCAGCTGCGGGGGGATCATCATCGTGCCGACGGTGAGGGCCAGCAGCGCGCCGCGCCCGCGGAACCGCAGCTTGGCGAAGGCGAAGCCCGCCAGGGTGGAGCAGAGCACCGTGCCGGTGGTGACGGTGGTGGAGACGATCAGCGAGTTGAGCAGCGCCTTGCCGATGGCGGCCTGCTGCAGCGCCTCGCCGATGTTGTGGAAGAGGTTGCCGCCGGGGGTGAGGGCGGGCGGGACGGCGCTGAGCTCGGCGTTGCTGCGGCTGGCCGCCACCACCGTCCAGTAGAACGGGAAGACGAACATCAGCGTGGCGACGCCGAGCACGGCGTAGGCGAGGGGGCCGCCGTCCATGCGCCGGCCGGCCGCCCCCCGGCGGCGGGACTTCGGCGGCGCCGTCACGGCGGGGGCGGGCCGGGGGGCGAGGGCGGTGCCGCTCCCCCGGGTCTGCGGCTGTGCGGTGTCGGTACCCATCACCCCTCCGTCCGGCTGCGCCGCCGCGCGATCGCGGCGTTGACGGCGACCAGGACCACGATCAGCAGGAACATCACCCAGGCGATCGCGGCGGCGCGGCCGAGGTGGAAGAAGCCCCAGCCCTGCTCGTACATGTAGAGGCCGAGGGTCTGGTACTGGTGGGAGACGCCGCCGGCGGCGCTTCCCTCGTAGAGCAGCGGCTCGCCGAAGAGCTGGGTGGCGCCGATGGTGGAGACCACCACCGTGAAGAGGATGGTGGGGCGCAGGCCCGGCACGGTGACGTGCAGGAACTGCTGCCAGCGGGAGGCGCCGTCCATGGCGGCGGACTCGTAGAGCTCGCCGGGGATGGACTGCATGCCCGCCAGGTAGATCAGCGCGTTGTAGCCGGTCCAGCGCCAGGTGACGACGGCGGAGACGCCGATCTGGGACGCGACGGTGTTCGCCTGCCAGTCGACCGGGGAGATCCCGACCGTGCCGAGCAGCCAGTTGATCAGGCCGTAGTCGCGGCCGAAGAGCTGGGCGAAGACGAGCGTGGCGGCGGCCACCGAGGTCGCGTACGGCATCAGCATGGCGACGCGGAAGAAGGTGCGGCCGCGCAGGCGGTAGTTGAGCAGGTGGGCGAGGCCGAGGGCCATCAGCAGCTGCGGGACGGTGGAGAGCACGCCGATGGTGAAGGTGTTGCGCAGGGCGTTCCAGAAGAACGGGTCCTCGATCAGCCGCGTGTAGTTGCGCAGGCCGAGCCACTCCATCTGGTCGGAGGTCTGCAGCTCGACGCGGTGCAGCGAGACGTAGGCGGTGTAGAGGAGGGGGAAGAGCCCGAACGCGGCGAAGAAGGCGAAGAAGGGGGCGACGAAGGCGTACGGTGCGGCCTTCTGGTCCCAGCGGAAGAGGCGGGCCCGCAGGCCGGCGGCGGGCCGGGGGCGGGCGGGGGCCGGCGCCGGGGAGGGCGGCGGGGCCGGGTCGGGGCCCCGGTTCGGGGCGGAGGTGGAGAGAGCCATGGGGGTCCTTCGCTCGGGTGGCGCCGCCCGCCCCTGTCAGGAGGGCGGGCGGCGCCGGTCGTCGAGGCGGCGCCGGCCGGACCGGCGACCTGCTGCCTGGTCAGCCGCCGGTGGCGTTGCGGACGTTGTCCATGGCGTGCTTCCACGCGGCGTCCGGGGCGGTCCGGGTGCGCTCGACCTCGCCGAGGGCGTCGGTGAACGCCTTGGTGACCACCTGGTCGTCCGCGCCGAGGACCTGGGCCGGCATCGCGGCGGCGGCCTCACTGAAGATCTGGCCGATCGGCGCGTCGCTGAAGTACGGGTCCTTGACGTCCTTGATGGCGGCCTGGGCGGCCTTGTTGGACGGGAAGGAGCCGAGCTTCTTGAAGAGGGTGACCTGCTGCTCCTCGGCGGTCAGCCACTTGATGAGGTCCGCGGCCTCCTTGGCGTGCTTGGAGGTCCGCGGGATCGCCAGGTAGGAGCCGCCCCAGTTGCCGGTCTTGCCGGGGCCGGGGGCGACGTCCCACTTGCCCTTGCCCGCGTCGCCCGCCTGGCCCTTGATGTAGCCGCCCATCCAGGCCGGGCAGCTGAGGGTGGCGAACTTGCCGGTGGAGAACGCCTTGTTCCACTCGGGGGTCCACTCGGGCAGCTCGGCGCTGAGGCCGTCCTTGACGAGGGAGACGGAGGTGTTCCAGGCGGCCTTCACGGCCGGGCTGGTCTCGTAGACGGGCTTGCCCTGCTCGTCGAAGTACCGGACCCGCTGCTGCCCGACCTCGGCGGCGAAGACGCTCGCGGCGCTGTCGGTCCAGGTGTTCCCGGCCTTGGCCTTGGCGGTGTACTGCTTGCCGAGCGCGAGGTAGCCGTCCCAGGTGGACCACTTCTGCGCGAGCTGGTCGCGGTCGGTGGGCAGGCCGGCCTGCTTGAACAGGTCGGCGCGGAAGCACATCGCCTCGGGGCCGATGTCGGTGCCCAGGCCCAGCAGCTTCCCGTCGGGGGTGGTGGCGGCGGAGCCCTTCCACGGGACCAGCTCGTCGCTCGCGGGGCCGAGACCGAGGCTCTTGAGGTCGGTGAACTGGTCGGCCTGCTTCTGGACGACGCTCGCGATCCGGCCGACCTCGATGCCCTGGACGTCGGCGAGGCCGCCGCCGCCGGCCAGCTTGGTCTGGAGGGCCTGCCAGTACTGGGCCTCGTCCTGGGTGTCGGTCTGCTTGATCTCGATGTTCGGGTGCAGCTTCTGGTACTCGGCGTAGAGGCCGGCCTCCTTGAAGCCGAAGGTGCCGAACAGGTCGACGTTGAGGGTGACCTTGCCGTCCTTGGCGGTGTCGCCGCCTGCGGACTTGGTGGAGGTCGAGGAGCTGCAGCCGGCCGCGAGGGCGAGGGCGAGGACGGCGGATCCGAGCGTGACCGCTCTGGTGCGTGCGGCTCCGGCGGTGGCCATGGAGGCCTCCTTCGTGTTCATGCGGACGAGGGGCGTGAGGGGGGTGGCCCAGAGAGATGAGAGCGCTCTCAAAACCTGACGAGGAGGAGATTGCCCGGCCCTCCCCCGCGCGTCAAGACGTTGCGCGGGATTGCGATCGGTTCGAGAGCGACAACCCCTCAGAAACCATGGATAGGCTGCATTTCGGGCACAGATCCGGCAGCTGGGGCATCATGCGGAGGCGGGTGGGCGCGACAAAACCATGAGAGCGCTCCCAAATTCTGCTCACCGCTGGCTGCGGAGCCGGGCGCGGCACCGGGTCCGGAGCGGCCTGCGGCCCCCCACGGCTGCGCCGGGCGCGTCGAACGCGTCCGGACACCGTGCCGGGCCCCTCCGGATCCGGGAGGGCCCGCAGGGGCCGGCGGAGGCGTCGTCGGGGGGCGTCGTCGGGGGGCGTCGTCAAAGTGCGTCGGCGGGGGCCGCTCAGGCCGAGTCGCGGACCACCAGCTCGGTCTGCATGACGACCGAGGAGAGCGCGCCGGCGATCCGCGGCGCCCCCTGGTCCGAGGGGAGCCGGGGCAGCAGCAGCCGCGCCATCAGGCGCCCCATGCCCTCGACGTCCTGCCGCACGGTGGTCAGCGGCGGGTCCGTCCAGGCCGCGACCGACTCCAGGTCGTCGAACCCGACCACCGCCACGTCCTCCGGCACCCGGCGGCCGGCCGCCCGCAGCACGTGCAGGGCCGCGGCGGCCATCACGTCGGAGGCGGCGAAGACGCCGTCCAGGTCGGGGCACCGCTCCAGGAGCGCCGCCATGGCCCGGCGGCCGCCCTCGGGGGTGAAGTCGCCCTCGGCGACGAGCGCCGGGTCGGCGCCCGGCAGCAGGTCCCGGTAGCCGTCCAGGCGGTCCGTGGAGGACGTCTGGTCGAGGGGGCCCGTGATGGTGGCGATCCGCCGGCAGCCGCGGTCCAGGAGGCGCTGGACGGCCAGCTGGGCGCCGCCGCGGTTGTCGGTGTCGACGTACAGGACCGAGCGGTCGGCCTCCGCGCCCGCCCAGCCGGGCCGGCCGCCGAAGACGGTGGGCAGGCCCGCGCGGCGCGCCATCGCCGGAAGCGGGTCGTCCACGTGCAGCGAGAAGAGGAGGAGGCCGTCCACGTGGCCGCCGGACAGGTAGCGCCCGACCCGGTCGTAGTCGCTGCTGTCGTCGACGAGCAGCAGGACGAGCTGGGAGTCGGCGGCGGCCAGCTCCTTGCTGATCCCCCGCAGGTGCTGGGCGAAGAACGGGTCGGAGAAGACGCGGCTCTCGGGTTCGGCTATCACGACGGCGACGGCGCCGTTGCGGCGCGTCACGAGGGTGCGGGCGGCCTGGTTGGGGACGTAGCCGAGCTCGCGGACGGCCTGCTCGACCTTGTCGCGCAGCGCCGCCCGGACCCCGGCACCGCCGTTGACCACCCGCGAGACGGTCGCCCGGGAGACGCCCGCGAACTCGGCGACCTCCTCCAGGGTCGGTCTGGTCGGCTTGGGCTGCACCTGGCGTACTGGCGCGTCGGTCACCTGCTGCTCCTTGCCGGTCCTCTCCCCGCGGCGCCTGGTGCTCCACGCGTCCGGCCGGGGCTTCGGGATGAGCGTACCCTGCGGCAGGCGGTTTCGAGAGCGCTCTCACACGCTGGTTCGCAGGCGTCCGGAAGGGTCCCGCCAGGCCGTTCCCACGCTCCCCGGACGCGCTCCCCGGCAGTGCTCCCCGGCGGTGCTCCCCGGCGGTGCTCCCCGGCCGGGCGCCGGGCCGGGCGCCGGGCCGGGGAACGGCGCGGGCCGCGGCCCGGCACGGGCGGCTGCGCCGTGCCGGACCGCGGCGTCCGCGGCCTTCCCGCCCCCGCCGTCGCGCGGGGGCCTCAGGTGTGGGGGTCCCGGGTGCGGGGCCTCAGTTGTAGGGGAGGGTGACGACCGAGCGGTCGCCGGTGCCGAGGGTGGTCGACGCGTTGCCCAGGGCGTTCCACACCTCGACCTTGACCGCGCCGTTCGCCAGGTCGCACATCGTGCCGCTGGAGGAGGCGAGGCCGGCGGCCTGGGTGTAGTGCTCCCAGCCCGCGACCGGGTCGGTGGCGAAGTAGCGGTA
Organism: Streptomyces sp. NPDC001380; assembly: GCF_042895785.1. Classification (NCBI taxonomy): domain Bacteria; kingdom Bacillati; phylum Actinomycetota; class Actinomycetes; order Kitasatosporales; family Streptomycetaceae; genus Streptomyces; species Streptomyces sp. NPDC001380. Next base: position 210,482 of record NZ_JBIAWP010000001.1, read on the forward strand.
CGTCTCCGTCCGGTCCCAGCTGCCGTCACCGGTGCAGTCGTAGGAGACCTTCGCCTGGACGGCGTTGCCGACCGCCGTCCCGGCGTCCACGGCCAGGTCGAAGGCGGTCGCCCCGCCCTTGTAGGCCATGGTCAGCCCGGTCGAGGTGTACGTCTGCGCGCCGGTCGGCGTGCCGTCGTGGGTGGCGCCCCCGGCGGAGGCGATCGTCGTGCTGCCCGCCGGGCCGGCGAGGCCCTGCACGCTCCCGTCGGTCTGCGGGTACAGCAGCGGCGAGGAGGTGCCGCCGGCCGGGGTCCCGGTCGCCGTGGGCGAGGAGGTCGGTGTGGCCGTCCCCGCGGTGTACGGCAGGTTCACCACGGAGGTGTCGCCGGTGCCCAGGGTCGTGGCGGCGTTGCCCAGCGCGTTCCAGACCTCGACCCGGACCGTGCCGTTGCTCAGGTCGCACATCGTGCCGTTCGCCGAGGCGAGGCCGGCGGCCTGGGTGTAGTGCTCCCAGCCCGCGACCGGGTCCGTGGCGAAGTAGCGGTACGTCTCGCTCCAGTCCCAGCTGCCGTCACCGGTGCAGTCGTAGGAGACCCGCACCTGCGGGGCGTTGCCGACCGCCGTCCCGGCGTCCACCGCCAGGTCGAACGTGGTCTTCCCGCCGTTGTACGGCATGGTCAGCCCGGTCGAGGTGTAGGTCACCGGGTTCGAGGGCGTGCCGTCGTGGGTGGCGCCGCCGGCCGAGGCGACCGTGACGCTGCCCGCCGTGCCCTTGGTGCCCTGCACGCTGCCGTCGGTCTGCAGGTACATCACCGGGGAGCCGGAGCCCGGCGGGGGCGTGGGGATGGTCTCGCTCGGGCTGGGGGACGCCGTGTCCGTCGCCGTGTCGCTCGGGGAGGGGGACGCGGTGTCCGTGGCCGTGTCCGAGGGGCTCGGGGAGGCGGTGTCCGTCGCCGTGTCGCTGGGGGACGGCGAGGGGGACCCGGCGGGGGGGACGCCGCCGGACGCGGTGCCGCCGGTCCAGTTCACGGCGCCGGAGGCCTTGGTCCGTCCGGCGGGCACGTCGAGCACGGTGCCGTCGGAGAAGTGGACCGTCAGGGGCGCGGCGGTGATGTTGGCGGCCACGTAGGTGCGCTTGCCGGCCTTCTCGAAGACCGAGCTCAGCGGGTGGTCGCCGGTGACGGTGGTGTCCACGTGGCCGAGCGCGGCCAGGTTGCGGACCCAGTGGAAGGTGTGGGCGCGGCTCTCGCCCTCCTCGGGGGTGTAGCCGGCGTCGGCGCGCAGGGCGGCGAGCGCCTTGTCGCCGTCGCCGAGGGCGAGGAACTCGTACCAGATGTCCGCCCAGATCGTCGGCTTGGTGTGGCCGCTCTGGGTGAGCATGTCGTTGTAGTCGGCCAGCACGTAGGCCGGGTCGTAGCCGAGGTACAGGTGGCCGCCGGTGACGGGCAGCAGGTTGATGCCCTGGATCTGCTCGGGAGCGCTGGAGAACCAGGTGGAGTAGGCCCCGCCGTCGCCCCAGACCATGCCCACCTCGCGGTGGCCGAAGTTCGCCGGGTAGTTCTGGTCCGCGGAGTCGAACCAGTAGTCCTGGATGGCCGCGGCCTGCGTGGTGTACATGTAGATGCCCGCGTCGCGGACGGCGGTGTTGCCGGTGGCCTCGCCCCACTGGATGAGGGCGTTGTCGAAGTTCATGCCCTCCGACGAGGACTCCTGGTTGTTGCCGGCGGCGAAGGAGCCGTGGCCGGACGCCCAGTCGTGGCCGTCGTAGATGTCGAAGTCGCGCAGGTACGGGAAGCGTGTGTCGGTGCGGTCGTAGTTGTCGGCGTCACGGATGAGCAGGTCGACCATGCCGCCGTACTGGGAGTCCGAGGCCCAGGCGGGGTCGAACTTGGCGAGGGTGGCGGCCGCCGCGACGAAGTAGCCGTAGTGGAAGTGGTGGTCGTTGAGCTCCTGGTCGGACCCGTAGGAGGCCGGGTAGCCGATGAGGGTGCCCCAGTTCTTGTCGTAGGCGAAGAGGTGGGCGGTCTTGCCGGCGGAGGCCGTGAACCAGTCGGTGAGCTTGGACTTGATCACCGCCAGGGCGGCGTCGCGCACCCCGGCGTTGCCGGTCTGGTCGGCGATCTCGGCGAGCCGCGCGGCGCGGCCGAGACCCTTGCCGGTCCAGTAGGTGTCGTCGCTGACCTGCTTGGCCGGGTCGCCCTTCTCGGCGTTCAGGTAGTTCTGGAGCGTCGCGGCGTCGGCGCCGGAGGCGTCCGCGACGGCGGGCACCTCGGGGAGCACGCCGCGGTAGACCATCGACGTGGTGAAGGACGTGACCCCGGTGAGGATCTTGAGGGCGCCGCGGGCGGAGACGTAGGCCTGCGGCAGCGGGGTGCCCGACGCCAGGTACCGCCACTGGTGCGGGAGCAGGGAGACGACCGTGCCGGTGGCGCTGCCCTCGCGGGCGGCGGTGGTGTAGGCGTAGGTGGTCGTCACCTTGCTGGTCGCCTCGTCGTAGCGGTACGAGACCTTGGTGCCCGTGACGTGGTTGTGGGCGTACCTGGCGTAGGACGCCGCCAGGGCGGCGCGGTCGCCCGCGCTGGTGGAGGAGGTGGTGGGCAGGACGGCGACGGAGAAGTAGTCCTTGCCGGCCAGGGACGAGGAGAGGGCGGCGCCGGAGGCCGTCCAGGTGGCGCCGGTCGGGGCGTAGGCGGCGTAGTCGTGGCCGTTGACGGTGTAGCCCACCCAGGAGCCGGTGTTGGACCAGACCGTCAGGCTCGACCCGGAGGCGGCGGTGATCTGCGCGTTGCCGCCCGTGGCGCGGAAGTAGGCGAAGGGCAGGCCCTCACCGATGGTGGCGCGCAGGGTGTGCGTGCCGTCGGTGAGCAGCGGGCTGACGGTCCAGTCGGTCCAGTCGTCGACCTTGACCTCGGGCGCGTTCAGCCCCGCGACGCCGGCGGTGAAGTCCTCGGCGTAGGGGAAGTGGTACTCCCCCACGCCGGTGGAGCTGCCGCTGATGGCGGGGGTGGTGGTGTACGAGAAGCCGAGGCCGGAGACGCCGGCGCGGAAGCCGAGCGGGTGGGCGAAGAGCGGCTCGCCGTAGGCGCAGTTGGTGCGCTTCCACAGGATGGAGGACCACCAGTCGTTGGTGGGCACGGCGCCGGCCGGCGCGTTGGCGGTGGCCCACTGGCGGGGGTTGCCCGTGATCTGGCCGCAGCCGGACGGCAGGGGGCCGGGGGCCGTGGTGGCGTAGCTGCCCGCGCCGACGGTGGCGGCGTGGGCCGGGTGCGTGGTGAGCAGGGACAGCAGGCCCAGGAGCAGGGAGAGCACCGCTCCGGCGGCGGCCGTCCGGCGCCGTGCGCCCCGGCGGGGCGGGGTGGTGCCGGAGCGGACGGGGCGGGCCGCGACGGCGCGGACGGGTCCGGCGGGGTACGTGGCGCGGCGCGCCGGGGGGCGGTCGGGGTGGGGTCTCATCGTGGTCTCCGCGTGAGGGGTCGTCGCCGTGCACGGGTGCGGCGGCACGGCGGGTTCGGAGTACGGAACGGCACTGCACGGGGGCACAGGTCGCCGGTCCGGCCGGCCTGGGACGGGGGCCTGACCCGGAGGGCACCTCGCCCCAGGAGTGCGGAACAAGGGTTGAGAGCGCTCTCAGGAACGAGAGGCTACGATTACCCTGACGTTGCGTCAATGAAATGAGCACGTAACAGATTGGTCGCGACGGACGCCGCTGGTCGGCGCCCCACAGTCGCGCAAACCACCCGGAATCGCGGCCCCTCCGGTCGGCTGCGGGGGCGGGGAGGGGCGTCCCGGCGGCCGCGCCCTCTCTCGACTTCTTGATGCCGGAACGATCCTGAGAGCGTTTTCAGGCAACAGGTATTGACGCCATGCCGGTGCGGCACGACAGTGACCCCACGGATGCCGAGCCGCCACCACCGCACCCCACCCCCACCCCGCCCGCGCCCCGGAGATCCACCGCGCGTACACCTGCCCTGTTCATGACTTCACTGCTCACCGCAGCCGCGGTGCCGACGGGATCCGCCCCCGGCGCCCTCCGGCTCCACGGTGACCTGGAGCGGCGACCTCAGCGGCGCCGCCGGGTCCGCGCCCTCGTCCGCCGACCGGATCGCCGACACGGGCACCTCCTGCCCCGGCGGGGCGGCCAACCGGGGCACCGGCGAGGTCGAGTCCTGCACCGCCGACCCCGCCGACCTGCAGCAGGACGGCAGCGGCAACCTCAGGATCGCCCCGATCCGCTGCAGCCGCGGCCGCTGGACCTCCGGCCGCATCGAGACCCCCCGCACCGACCTCCGGGCCGCCCCGGGCGGCAAGGCGCTCATCCAGGCCCGCATCCGGATGCCCGCCGTGACGGGCTCCGCCGCCGCCGGCTACGGACCGGCCTTCCGGACGCTCGGCGACGCGTACCGGGGCGACCACCAGGACCGGCCGGGCATCGGCGAGTTCGACGTGACGGAGAACGTCAACGGCGTCACCTCGGTCCGGGGCACCCTGCACTGCGGCACCGACCCGGGCGGCCCCTGCAACGAGACCGGCGGACCCGGTGCCGGCACCCCCTGCCCCGCCACCGCCTGCCAGGGCGCCTTCCGCACCCACGGCTTCGCGTGGGACCGCAGCACGACCCAGGAGGCGCTGCGCCGGTACGTCGACGGCACGCTCCACCACAGCGCGACGTCGGACCAGACGGACACGACCACCTGGACGGACGCCACCCACCACGGCCGCTTCCTCCTGCTGAATGTGGCCATGGGCGGCGCCGTCCCCGAAGCCTTCTCCAACCAGCCCGCCCCGACCCGCTCGACCGCCTCCGGGGTGCCGATGCCCGTCGACCACGTGGCCGTCCTCAACTCCTGACACCACCGGTGCCCGGAGCCGGACCGTCCGGCTCCGGGCACCGGCCCCGTCCCGCAGCGCGCCCCGCCCCGGCCGTCCCCCGCCCGCAGCGGGCGGGGGACGGCCGGGGCGGAGGCAGGCGGCGGGGACCGGTCAGACGCCGGGGATGCCGCGGGCCGCGAACGCCCGGCGGACCGCGTCGGCGGCCCCGGCGCCGTACATGCGCAGGGCGGTGTCGACGGTGGTGGCGGCCGCGGCGGCGAAGTCGGTGTCCGGGGCGAAGCCGAACTGCGCGTCCACGATGATCCGGTCGGCGGTGCGGGCGCCCAGGGCGTTGCGGATGTCGTACAGGGCCCGGGACCAGATCTCGCCGTCGGCGTGCACCTCGCCGACCTTGTCGGCGTAGGTCCTGTCCGTGTCGATGCGGCGCAGGCAGTGGGGGGTCGCGGCGGTGTAGGAGGTGGAGTCCCAGTCGGCGACGCAGGCGTCCGGGGTGCGGCGCGGCCAGCCGTACCGGGCGTCGGCGGCCAGGCCGACCTCGACGGCGAGGTAGTCGCCGAAGGCCTCGCCGATGGCGCCGGCCTCCTCGGAGGCGCCGAAGCCCGGCACCTGGGCGGCGTGCACGGCGTGGCCGTACTCGTGCACGACCACCTCGGCGTCCTCGGCGTCGTCGACGCCGCCCTTGCCGTAGCGGATCTCGGCCTTGCGGTCGGTGAAGAAGGAGTTGTCGGCGCCCCACTGGTCGATGCGCACGGGCTGCGCGCGGTCGTTGGCGCCGGGCAGCTCGCCGCCGAAGCCGAGGCCCTGCAGGTACTCCTGGGCCTCGTTGACCCAGAAGTACGCCATGACCTGCTCGAACTGGTCGGCGCTGCGGGTGTAGCGGAAGTCGCCGGTGGCGGAGGACGCCAGGGCTCCGGTGCTGGAGCTGACGGTGGCCCAGCGGCCGGTGAGGGTGCCGCTGCCGTCCAGGTTGCGCAGCGGGACGGTGGCGTAGGCGTCGGCGGGGACGGCCGTGTCGGCGTCCTTGGCGTCGGTGAGCGCCTCGTCGCCGGAGGACTGGACGGGGTTGACCATGAACACCCGGCCGACGGCGGGGGCGGCCGTCCCGGAGGGGGCGGGCCGGGCGGCGGCGGCGGGGGATGCGGGCAGCGCGGCGAGCGAGGCCGCGGCGGCGGTCACGGCGGCGAGTGCGGCCAGGCGGGAGCGGGTCTGCGGGCCGGGGGCGGGGCGGCGCAAGGGGTCCTCCAGGGCGTGCCGGGTCGGCGGACGCGCGGGGCGGCGGTGGTTCGCCGCACCGCGGCGGAGCTTGGTCCGGCAGCATGCCCTGTCGGCGGGCGGATGACCAGCCCCCGCGGCCCGCCCGCCCGCCCGCGCGGGCGGGCGGGCGGGCGGGCGGGCGGGCCTGAGCGGACGGCGGAACGGGCCGGAAGGCCGCCGCCCCGCCCCCGGCGGGAACCGGGGGCGGGGCGGGGCGGGGAGCGGACGGGAGTGCGGACCGGCGTCCGGACTCAGAGGGCGAGGGCGGACTCGACGGCGCGGCGCCGGTGGAAGTCGGGGAGCATCGACTCCAGGACCTCGGCGGGGACCCGCTCGCCGTTGCGGGGGATGCCGACGCGGGCCAGGTGGTCGGAGAGCTCGGCCGCGGTGAGGGTCTCGCCGTACTCGTCCGCGTGGCGTCGCCAGGCCTCGTAGTAGCGGAACTCGGGCAGGTAGCGGCGGAGGTTGCCGGGGCTGACGGGGTTGCCGTGGCGGCCCATGACGTTGTGCTCGGCGAGCCAGGCCGAGAGCTGGTCGCCGCTGGGCTCCTCGCCGTGGCGGGCGATGTAGCGGCGCCAGGCCGCGTAGTACCGGTCGGGCGCCGTGGTCTGCCCGGCGGCGCCGCTGTCCTCGGCGCGGGGGTCGTCCGACGGCGCGTCCGGGGAGCCGTGCGACGGGACGTTCTGCGGCCGGTCCCAGGGCTGCACGGAGGGGTCGTGCACGGAGGGGTCGTACGCCGCCTGGTCATGCGCGGCGGGGGCGGGCAGCCACAGCGGCCGGCCGGCCGCCGCGCCGGGGTCCGTGCCGGGAGCGCCGGCCTGCGGGCGGCGGGAGGGCGCGGACGGCAGCGCCTCGCCGCCGTGGCGCAGGCCGTGGACCGCCGGGGGCAGGACCGCGGGGTCGATGCCGGCCGCCGCCAGGCCGGCGCCGGCGGTCTCGGCGAGGGGGACGCCGTAGCGGGCGAGCCGCAGCGGCAGCAGCGTCTGCACGGGCGCCTTGCGGCGCCAGTCGGGGCCGAACTGCGCGCTGAGGTGGGCCTGGTAGATCAGCTTGGAGCGTTCGTGGCCGATCGCGGTGTCGTAGGAGCGCAGCTCCCAGAGCTTCATGATCCGCCACAGCTTCGCCGTGGAGTACGGCGCGAGGAGCCACCGCACGAAGCGGACCGAGTCCATGTGGCGGTCGGCGGTGAGGTCGGCGATGCGGCCCACCGCGTGCCGCGCCGCCTCGACGATGACGACGAACAGCAGGGGCGCGATGGCGTGCATCCCCACGCCCACCGGGTCGGGCCAGGCGGTGGAGGCGTTGAAGACGACGGTGGCGGCGGTGAGCGCCCAGGCGGACTGGCGCAGCAGCGGGAAGGGGATGCGCAGCCACGTCAGCAGGAGGTCGAGCGCGAGCAGGACGATGATGCCGGCGTCCACGCCGACGGGGATGACGTTGGAGAAGGCCCCGAAGCCCTTGTGGTACGCCAGGTTGCGGACCGCTCCGTAGGAGCCGGCGAAGCCGATGCCCGCGATGAGCACCGCGCCGGCCAGGACGATGCCGGCCAGGACGCGGTGGGCGCGGGTGATGCGCGGGTGAGCCACAGCTGTTCGTTCCCTGCTTCGGGGTCTGCTGACGGCTCAGCTTTGCACACCCAATTGTCCAACAGTGAGAACCTTCTGACGTTTGGTGACGTGAAAGAGTGATGGGATGCGCTTTGTCGACTCCCGGCGCCTGCCGTCGGCCCCCTCCGGCGCGACCCGGTGGCGGTGCGCACGGACGCGGGGGGCGGACGCAGCGGCCGGGCGGAGACAGAGGCCGGGCGGACGCGGACCGGGCAGACGCGGGCCGGGGCACGGGGCCGGGCGCCCCGGAGGCGGGGCCCCCGGAGGCGGGGCCCCCGGACCGCACCGGCCCTTCCGTGGGATATTTACGCTCTCCGTGCATTTCTGTTGCTTCTTGACATCGGGAGTCCGGGCTTCCGATACTCGCTGGACCGCGGACCGGGCCGCCCCCGGCCGCCGCGCGGCCGCGATCCGGCCGACCCGCCCCGGGAGGAGAGCGCGCCCATGAAGGCCCTGCTGGCCGTGGACCTCGGCAAGACCGGCTGCCGCGCCGCGCTGTGGACCGGCCCCGCCGACGCGCCCGCCGCGGTCCACGAGGCCGCGGGCGCGCCGGGGCTCGCCCAGGCGGGCGGGGTGGCCGCCGCCGAGGCCGCGGTGCTCGCGGCCGCCGCCCCGCTGCTCGCCGCAGCCGACGGCGGGGCCGGGAGCGGCGGCGGACCGCTCGCCGCGGTGTGCGTGGGCGCCGCCGGCGCGGCCGCCGCGCCCGACGCGGCCCGGGAGCTGGCGGAACGCCTGCTGGCGGCGCTCCCCGCCGAGGAGGCCGCGGTCGCCAGCGACGCGGTCACCGCCCACGCCGGGGCCCTCGGCGGCGGCCCCGGGGTGGTGCTCGCCGCCGGGACGGGGGTGGTCGCCGTGGCGGTCGGCGCGGACGGGGCGCTCGCCCTGGTGGACGGCTGGGGCCCCTGGCTGGGCGACGAGGGCGGCGGGGCGTGGATCGGGCTCGCCGCTCTGCGCGCGGCCCTGCGGGCGCACGACGGACGGGGGCCGGACACCGCCCTGCGCGAGGCCGCGGCAGACCGGTTCGGGCCGCTCCCGGGCCTGCCCGCGGTCCTCGGCCGGGAGGCCAACCCGGCGCGCACCGCCGCGTCGTTCGCCCCGGCGGTCGCCCGCGCGGCCGCCGACGGGGACCCGGTCGCCGACGGCATCCTGCGGGAGGCGGCCGAGGCCCTGGCCGGGGCGGTGGCGGCCGCCGCGCGGCGGTCAGGCGGAGCGGGCCCCGTGCCCGTCGCGCTCACCGGCGGCCTCCTGCGCCTCGGGGCACCGCTGACGGAGCCGCTCGGCGCGCTGCTCGACCGCTGCGACCCGCCGCTGCGCCTGCGGGAGGCGCTCGGCGACCCGCTGGCGGGGGCCCGGGTGCTCGCGGCGGCCCGGGACACCCCCCACGAGGCGTCCGTCGTCCGGCTGCGGCGCCCCGCCGGGCCCGTACGGCCGGACGCCTGACCCGTACCGACCGGCACCCGCCCGTACCGTCGGACACCGGGCCCGTACCGCGGTGCCCCGCTCCCGCCCCTGCGCCGCCGCCCGGCCGGACCCCTGCCGTCGGGCCCGCCGCCCCTCCCCCGGCCGTCCGGCCCGCTCCCCCCTCCCCCGTCCGCACCCCCAGGCCATGGAGGCCCCCGTGCGCGTGATCGGCCTGATGTCGGGCACCTCCCACGACGCGATCGAGGCGGCCGCCGCCGACCTCCGTCTGGAGGGCGACGCGCTGGTGATGCGCCCGGTCGGCGCGCTCGGCACCCCGTACACGCCGGACCTCCGGGCGCGGATCGCCGCCGCGCTCCCCCCGGCCGCCACCACCGTCGAGGAGGTGTGCCGCCTGGACACCGGCATCGGCCGGGCCTTCGCGGACGCGGCGGTCCGCGCGCTGGAGGAGCTGTGCGGCGGCGCCGCCGACCTGGTGGTCTCGCACGGCCAGACCGTCCACCACTGGGTCGAGGACGGCCGGGTCCGCGGCACCCTGCAGCTCGGCCGGCCCGCGTGGATCGCCGAGGCCACCGGGCTGCCCGTGGTGTCCGACCTGCGCAGCGCCGACGTGGCCGCGGGCGGCCAGGGCGCGCCGCTGGTCGGCGCGGTCGACGCGCTGCTGCTGCGGGGGCGTCCGGGGACGCCCGTCGCGCTCAACCTGGGCGGCATCGCCAACGTCACCGTGGTACCGCAGGGCGCGGACCCCGTCGCCTTCGACACCGGGCCCGCGAACGCCCTGGTGGACGCGGCCGTGCGGCACTTCAGCGGCGGCGCGGCGGAGTACGACGAGGACGGCCGGGGGGCCGCCGCCGGGCGGGTGGACCCGGGTCTGCTGCACCGGCTGCTCCAGGACCCGTACTACCGCAGGCCCGCGCCGAAGAGCACCGGCAAGGAGCACTTCCACCTGCCGTACCTGCTGGACGCGCTGGCCGCCGGACCGGTCGGCCGCCCGGAGGACGTGCTGGCGACGCTCACCCGCCTCACCGCCGTGACGGCGGCGGAGGCATGCCGCGCCCGCGGCGTCACCGAACTGGTGGTCTCCGGCGGCGGCGTCCGCAACCCCGTGATGCTGCGGATGCTCGGCGAGGAGCTGCCGGGGGTGCCGCTGCGGCCGAGCGACGGGCTGGGGGTGCCGGCGGCGGCGAAGGAGGCCCTGGCCTTCGCGGTGCTGGGGTTCCTGACGGTGCACGGGCTGCCCGGCGCGCTGCCGTCGTGCACGGGGGCGCGGCGCGCCGCGGTCCTCGGCAGCATCACCCCGGGGCGCGGGCCCCTGCGCCTGCCGGAGCCTGCCGCCGCGCCGCCGCGGGTGCTGCGGGTCGAAACGGTCCCGTCGGACTGACGGCACGTCACCCGATGCCCGACGAGGCCCGGCCGCGCGGCCCGGACCGGGTGCTGCTCGTCGCGCGGCCGGCGGCACCGCACCGGTGGCGACGGTCGGGCGCGGCGGCGGAGTCCAGTTGGCCGGCGAGCCGGTCGAGGGTCGGGACCAGTTCGGGCATGGACTCCTCGAACAGCCGGCGGGCACGGGCCGCACCCTCGGGTGTCCGGCCCTCCTAGGTCAGCCGGTCCCCCGCGCCCGCCATGGCCGGCCGGACGTGCTCGGCCCACCGCCCGTCGCCGCCGTCCCCGATCTCGAGGGCGCGGAACGTCTTGACGTACTGGTTCATGAGGCAGGATTCAACCCTGTTTCCGGCCCCGCCTCCACGCCCGCGGGCACGGTGGCCACGCGCACCGACCCGTTCCCACGGCGGTCCACGGTGCCGCGGCCGGGAGGGGCCGCCGGGATGTCCGCGCCCCGGGCGGGGTGGTCCACCGGGGCGTGGCCGACGCCCCGGGAGGCGGACACCGCGCGTGCCGAGTCGACGGAGTGCGCGGGGGCCGTCGCCGCCCACGTCGCATGACCGACGGCCCGACGGCCCGGCCGCCCGCCGCGGCGGCCGCGGTCCCGGTACCGGGACCGGGACCGGGACCGGGACCGGGACCGGTCGGGTTGCGGCGCCGGGCCGGCGGGCGCCGGCGGTGCTCCGTCGCAGGCGGACCGGCGGGGGCCCGGTCCGGACGGACGGGTCGTCCGGGATCACGCGGCGGAAGGGCTGGGCAGGCCGATGACCGGGCCGGTAGCTTTCACGCGACCGAGACGCCGCCCGAGGAGGTGGGACCCGTGAACGCTGTATCGATGCGGGTGCTCCCCCTCCCCGTCACGGTCGGGCGGCTGACCTAGGTGCCGCCGGGAGCGCCCCGCTGACAGGGCACTCCCGAAAGGCACCATCCCATGCACTCTCTGCACGTCACCGCCGAGTCCTCGTCGGACGGCATGGTCGAGCGCGACTTCACCGTGGCCGGCGTCCCCGGTGTCCTCTGGTCGCCGGCCTCCGACCCGGCCGCCCGCGCGCCCCTGGTCCTGATGGCCCACGGCGGCGGCACCCACAGGAAGCACCCGGCGATGTCCGGCCGCGCGCGGCTCCTGGTGGCCGGTTGCGGCTTCCACGCCGCCGTCCTCGACGCGCCCGGCCACGGCGACCGGCCGCGCACCGCACACGACGAGGCGGAGGTCGCCGCCCTGTTCGCGGCACGGGCGGCCGGCGAGCCGGAGGGCCCGATCGTCGTGCGCTACAACGACCACCTGGCGGAACTGGCGGTGCCCGAGTACCGGGCGACGCTGGACGCCCTCCAGGAGCTCCCGGAGATCGGCCCCGACGGGCCGGTCGGCTTCTGGGGCATCACCATGGGCACCGCGATCGGCATCCCGTTCGTGGCGGTCGAGCCCCGGATCACCGCTGCGGTCTTCGGTCAGCACTGGCCCGACGCCCTCGCCGAGAAGGCGAAGCAGATCACCGTCCCGGTCGAGTTCGACCTGCAGCGGGACGACGAGCACATCCCGCGCGAGGCGGGCCTCGCGCTGTTCGACGCCTTCGCCTCGAAGGAGAAGTCCCTGCACGTGAACTCGGGCAGGCACAAGGAGCTGCCCCGGTTCGAGGCCGACAGCGCCGCCCGGTTCCTCGCCCGGCACCTCGGCCGGAGGGTCACCGCGCAGGCCTGACGCGGGCGGTCGCGGCGCCCGGCCGACGGGCCGGACGCCGCGACCGCGGCCCCGGGTCGGGACCGCGCATCCGGCCGGACGGGCTGCCCGCTGCGGTGGGGACCGTCCGGCGGCCGGTGCCTCCTTCGGCTCCGGCGCGGGCAGCGCCTCGGCGGCCCCCCGGCTCACCACCACCACGACCGTGTACCAGAACGGCGACTCGGCGGTCGTCTACCTCTACGCCGACGGCGACTACGCGGGATACGTGAACTGGAACGCCGACCCGACGGGCGACGCCCCCGGGGACGCGCTGCGGGCGTACGACGGCGGGGCCGACGGCTGGGGCGTCAAGGGCACCGTCATGGACGCCTGGACCTTCCGCGAGGCCTCGACGCAGGGGCACTCCTCCCCCTACACGACCCAGTGGCAGACCGGCGACCTCACCGAGGGGACCCGGCTGCTGCTCGACGTGTGCCTGGTGAAGGCCACCGAGAAGGTCTGCAGCGGCTACGACACCTACGTCTACGCGTAGTCGCGCCCGGCCACCCGGGCGGGGGCGGGCGGCGGGGGCAGCACCCCCGCCGGCCGGCACCGGTGCCGCTGGTGGACCGTCCTCCCACTCCCGGACCACTCCGGCAGGTCCCGCCACGGGACGCCGGTCCGCTGCCGGAACGCGATCCCGTCGACCAGCCCGCGATGACCACTCCACGGCCCGCCCCGCCGGCCGCCCTCGGGCAGGTGCGGCTCCGGCCGGGCCCGCTCGCCGTTCGCCGGATCACCCCGCCCCACGGCAGGCACGACGAGCGGAACGGGCGAGGGTCGCACGACCGGCCGGACGGTCCTGGGCAGTCTCGTCGAGGTCACCGAGCCCAGCTGCACCAGGGTCCCACGTCACCGGTCGGGGCGGCTCCTGAGCCGCAAGCCGCTGCTGCGCTGCTGGTGGACGCCGCAGGCGAGGACGCTGACGCCCCTCCACGCCGATTCGGCCGCTGAGATCGCGGAAAAGACCGGGCGCGGACCGATGAATTCCTCCATGGTCATCAGTCATGGGTCATGGATGGTGCGCCGCAGCCGAACGTGGGATGCAGCGTCCACCGATCCGACCCGCCGGCAACCGGACACGAGACACCAGGAACCATAGATGCGCACTCTGATCAGCACTGCCTTCATCTCGCTCGACGGCGTCGTGGAGGCCCCGGGCGGCGAGCCCGGGTACCGCAACTCCGGCTGGACCTTCAAGGACATCGAGTTCCTCCCCGAGGCGTTCGACATCAAGGGCCGCGAGCAGAAGGAAGCCACGGCGATGCTGATGGGCCGGACCAGCTACCAGGCGTTCAGCCCGGTGTGGCCGGACATGGCGGACTTCGCCGACTACAGGGCGATGCCGAAATACGTCGTCTCCGCCACCCTCACCGACGGCGACCTGGTGACGAACTGGGGCGAGACCACGATCCTGCGCTCACTCGACGAGGTCGCCGCCCTGAAGGAGACCGAGGGCGGCCCGATCATCGTCCACGGCAGCGCCGCCCTGAACCAGGGCCTCTCGGACGCCGGCCTGATCGACCGCTACCACCTGCTCGTCTTCCCGCTCCTGCTCGGCGCCGGCAAGCGCCTGTTCAGCGCCACGGACAAGGACACCCAGAAGCTGAAGCTGGTCGAGCACGAGGCGTACGCCAACGGCCTGCAGAAGAACGTGTTCGACGTCGTCCGCTGACACGACTCCCGCACCCGCCCGGCCGACCGCGGCACCGGACACGGCACCGCTCGAAAGGTCTCGCTCCGTGGACGTCGGATCACCGTGCGGGCCACAGGAAGACGCCTGCGACGCGGAGTCCGGCCAGGTGGACGGTGGCGGTCTTCTCGTAGCGGGTGGCGATGCCTCGCCACTCTTCGAGGCGGTCGATGCACCGCTCGACGGTGGTGCGCTGCTTGTGCGCCTCGCGGTCAAAAGCGGGCGGCCGGCCTCCGCGTCGGCCGCGCCGCAGCCTGTCGGCCCGGTGGCCGGCCGGCGTGGGGATCACCGTGCGGATGCCGCGTCTGCGCAGGTGGTCACGGATGGCGCGCGAGGAGTGCGCCTTGTCAGCCGGGACCACGTCCGGCCTGGTGCGAGGCCGTCCACGGAGCCGGGGAACGCGCAGGGGGGCCATCACCGCGGTGAAGGCGGGCGCGTCCCCGGCCTGGCCGGCGGTGGGCAGGGATGCCAGGGGGCGGCACCGGCCGTCGGCGGCACGGTGGATGTTCGTGGTCGGTCCGCCGCAGGAGCGTCCGATGGCGTGGTCGCCCGGTTCTTCGGCCGGAGCCCGTTCTTGCGGGCCCCGGCCGCGTGCCGGTGCGCGCGAACGACGGTGGAGTCCACCGAGAGCGCCCGGCCAAGGTCCTCGTCGGCGTCGGCCCGGACCATCAAGGCGGCGGCCACCCGCTCCCACGTGCCGTCGACGGCCCGCATGCGCGGCCGGTTGCAGACGCCCCGCCAGTTGCCGCACTTCTCGGGCAGGTGCACCCACTGCGAACCGGTCCGGACCTTGAACGCGATCGCATCGATCACCTCCCGGTGATCACGCCGCCGGCCACCACGCTTCGGCGTCCGGTCCGGCAGCAACGGCTCAATCCGCGCCCCCTGCGCGTCAGTCGACGGCACAGCCGGACCAACGAACGGAAGATCCCAACGAAACGACCTGGTCCTGCCAGGGGAACAGCGGGGCGCCGACGGTGAGGGGGACCGCGGCTGCCGAAGTGGCAGACGCAGAGGCCGGGCCGGGCATGGCGGGGGGGGGACCATGTCCGGCGGGGCCCGGACGCGCCGCCGGCCGCCGCCCGTGGGAGGGCGGCGGCCGGCGGCGTGGTGCGGGGTGCGTGGTGCGGGCGGGCGGGGCGTCAGCAGGCCGGGCGCAGGGCGCAGCGGTCCGGGTCGGCGCCCGGACCGCGGGTCTTCGCGGGGTGCGGGGCGGGCAGGGTCCGCGGCGGCGCGGCGGCGGACCGCGCCGCGGCGGCCGGGCCGCCGGCGAGGCGGACGGCGACGGCGTCCTGGAGCGGGCGCGGGCTGGAGCCGAGGTAGCCGTCGAAGTCGGCGACGAGGATCAGCCGGCGGCCGTCGGGTGCGGTGACGTACCCGGCCAGGGCGGTGACGCCGGTCATGGAGCCCGTCTTGGCGTGGAGGTTCCCGGCGGCGGCCGTCCCCCGCATGCGGTTGGCGAGGGTGCCGCCCTCGGGCTCGGGCACACCGGCGACCGGCAGCGCGTCGTACCAGGTGGCGAACCAGGGCTCGGAGCGCACCGCCCGCAGGAGCACGGCGGTCTGGCGGGCCGTCACCTGGTCGTAGCGGGTGAGTCCGGAGCCGTCGGCCTGGCGGATCTGGGAGGTGTCCACGCCCTTGCCGCGGACGTAGTCGGAGACGGCCTTCAAGCCGGCCGCCCAGCTGCCCTCGCCGGAGACCTGGAGGCCGGTCTCCTTGACCAGGTGCTCGGCGATGCCGTTGTTGCTCTCCTTGAGGAAGGGCTTCAGCAGCTCGCCGAGGGGGACCGAGTCGTGGTGGGCGAGCACGCAGGCGCCGGCGGGGGCCGCCTGCTCGGCGGTGCCGTGCAGGACGCGCACGCCGTGGCGGGCGAGGGCGGCGCGGAAGACGGCGGCGGTGTAGCCGGTCGGGTCGTCGACGGTGACGAGGTTGGTGTCGGGTCCGTTGTCGGCGGCGAGGGAGCCGGAGAGGACCACCTCGTTGCCGCCCTCGCGGCGCAGGACGGAGGCGGAGTAGCCGCTGCCGGGCGCTCCGGTGGTGACCTGGCCCGTGAGGTGGATCGGCGCCTCGGCGGGGGTGACGGTGACGGTGGCGGGGTCGCCGGCCCGTGCGGCGGGGGTGAGGGTGACGACGGCGGTGTCCATGGCGTCGCCGTCGGTGGGCGAGAGGGTGAGGGCGGATATCTGGGGGGCGTAGTCGTAGGAGAGGTCGTCCCAGGACCAGCCGGAGCCGAGGCGTTCGGCGTCGTACCGGGTGTCGTCGGCGGTGAGGCGGCCGGTGACGGTCCGCACGCCGGAGGCGGCGACCCGCGCGGCGAGGGCGTCGAGGTCGGCGGGCTGCAGGCTGAAGTCGCCGCCGCCGCGCAGCACCAGGTCGCCGTCGAGGACCGCGCCGTGGCGGGCGCCGGCGGCGAGCACGTCGGTGCCGAAGCGGCGGTCGGTGCCGAGGTGGTGGAGGGCGGCGGCGGAGGTGAAGGTCTTGAGGGTGGAGGCGGGGAGCAGGTGCTCGTCGGCCTGGTGCTCGTAGAGGACCTGGCCGGTGTCGGCGTCCTCGACGACCACGCCGGCACGGGCGCCGGCGGCGCGCGGGTCGGCGAGGATGCGGTCGAGGTCGGCGCGGAGCGTCGGGTCGCCGTCCTGGGCGGCGGCCTGGGCGGCGGCCGCCGGCGCCGCGGCGGGCGCGCCCGCGTGGGCGGTGCCGAGGGCGCCGAGGGTGAGCGCCGCCGTCACGGCGGGGACGAGCAGGCGGTACCTGGTCCGGGGCAAGGCTTCTCCTGGGCGTGTGCGGCGGGGAGGGAGCGGGGCCGTGCGGCGGTGCGGGGCGGTGCCGGTGGTGCGTTGGTGCGGCGGTGCGGGCGGTGCCGGCGGTGCGGGCGGTGCGGCGGGGTCCGCCGTCCCGGGGCGCGCGCTCGGGCTCCGGGACGGCGGACCGGTCAGACGGCGGCCTCGACGGCGACGACGTGCCGGGCCTCGGGGTGCAGGCAGGCGTGGCGGTGGTCCCCGGCGTCGTCGGCACCGGCGGCACCGTCCGCGCCGCCCGGGTCGTCCGCGCCGCCCGCGCCGTCCCCGAGCCGGACGAGGGCGGGCCGCTCCGCGGTGCACGCGTCGGTGGCGAAGGGGCAGCGGGGCGCGAAGAGGCAGCCGGGGGTGTCGGTGCGCTCGTCGAGGGAGGCCAGCGGGACCAGCCGGTCCGGGCCGGGCTCCTCGATGCCCCGCAGCACGGGGATCGCGGAGAGCAGGCACTGCGTGTAGGGGTGGACGGGCGCCTGGATGACCCGGTCGGTGGGGCCGCGCTCGATGACCTGGCCGCGGTAGATGACGTGCAGTTCGCCGCCCTCGCCGACGTACCGGGCGGTGGCGACGTCGTGGGTGATGAAGAGCAGCGAGATGCCGAGGCGTTCGCGCAGGTCGCGCAGGAGGGAGAGGATGCCGAGCCGCATGGAGACGTCGATCATCGAGACGGCCTCGTCGGCGATGAGCACCTCGGGGTCGACGGTGAGGGCGCGGGCGATGACGACGCGCTGGCGCTGGCCGCCGGAGAGCTGGTGCGGGTACTTGCCGAGGACCCCGTCGGGCTGGAGGCCGACCAGCTCCAGCAGCTCGGCGGCGCGGTCCTCCTGCTCGCGCCGGGAGGCGCCGGTCTCCTTGGCCCGCATCCGCAGCGGGTCGCCGAGGATCTGGCCGACGGTCCGGGTGGGGTTGAGCGCGGAGTAGGGGTCCTGGTGGACCATCTGGATGCGGCGGAAGTACGGGGCGCGGCGGCGCGGCGTGAGTCCGGACAGCTCGGTGCCGTCGACCACCAGCTCGCCGCCGTCGAAGGTCTCCAGGCCGGTGAGGATCTTGCCGAGGGTGGTCTTGCCGCAGCCGGACTCGCCGATGAAGGAGACCGCGCCGCCCTTGGGCAGGGTGAAGTCGACGCCGCGCAGGGCGTGGACGGTGCGCGGGCCGGTGAAGGCGCCGTGGGTGCGGTAGGTGCGGGTGATGTTCCTGGCCTCGATCACGGCCGGTCTCCTGTCGGGTCGGCGTGGCACGCCCGGTACCGGCCGGGGGTCCACTCCACCAGGGCGGGGTCCTCCTCCTCGCACACGGCGGAGGCGAGCGGGCAGCGGTCGCGGAAGACGCAGCCCGTCGTGGCGAGGGTGGTGAGGTCCGGGGGCCTGCCGGGCAGCGCGCGGGCCCGGGTGGTGTCGCCGACGATGCGCGCGGTGGCGCCGATGAGGGCGCGGGTGTACGGGTGGGAGGGGCGCTGGAGGACCTCCAGGGCGGGGCCGTGCTCGACGATCCGCCCGCCGTACATGACGGCGAGCCGGTCGGCGACCTCGGAGACGACGCCCATGTCGTGGGTGACGATGAGCGTGGCGAGGTTGTTCTCGCGGTGGACGGCGCGGACGATGTCGAGGACCGCGGCCTGGGAGATCATGTCGAGCGCGGTGGTGGGCTCGTCGAGGATGAGCACGCGGGCGTTGAGGACGAGCGCGAGGACGATGCCGACGCGCTGGCGCATGCCGCCGGAGAGCTCGTGCTGGTAGGAGTCGAGGACGCGGTCGGCGTCCAGCCCCATGCGCTCGGCGAGCTCCCGGGCCCGGCGGACCAGGCCCTGGAGGTCCTCGACCTCGTGGGAGCGGCCGAGGTCGAGCAGCTGCTTGCCGACGGTCTTCAGCGGGTTGAGGGAGTTCTGCGAGGCCTGGAAGACGTAGCCGAGGGCGCCGCCGCGGACCCGGCGCAGGCGCTTGCCCTCCAGCTTGGTCACGTCGCCGACGCCGGCGACCTCGACGCTGCCGGAGGCGATGCGGCCGGGCGCGGGCACGGCGTTGAGCAGGGAGAGGGCGAGGGTGGACTTGCCGGAGCCGGACTCCCCCACCAGGCCGGTGATCTCGCCGGCGCGCAGCTCGATGCCGGCGCGCGAGACGGCGGGAAGCTCGCCGCGGTCGGTGCGGTAGACCACGGTGAGGTCGCGGACGCTGACCTCGGCGCTGCGGTCCTCGGTGACCGCGGGGGTCTGCAGGGTCTCCGTCATGACCGCTCCCTCAGTCGCGGGTTGAACAGCTCGTCGATCGCGTCGAGGAAGAGCACGATCCCCAGGGTGATGAGCAGGATGCACACCAGCGGCGCCAGCAGGTAGGTGAGGGCCTCGGGGCTGTTCATGACGCCGCCGGAGAAGACCGCCTGGTTGAGCATCACGCCCCAGTTGCTGCTGGAGAAGGGCACCACGCCGAGGAAGAACAGGGCGACCTCGGCGCCGATGAACTGGATGACCGCCAGCAGCAGGTTCATCGCCACGAAGGGGGCGATGTTGGGCAGCAGCTCGCGGACGATGACGTGCCGGGTGGGCAGGCCCAGGCCGCGGGCGGCCTCCAGGAAGCCGCGTTCGCGCAGCGAGAGGGTCTGCGAGCGCACGGCGCGGGCGACGCCGCCCCAGCCGGTGACGCCGAGGACCAGGCCCATCTGGAGGGGCTGGCCGAAGCTCCACAGGGTGGAGAGGACGATCAGCAGGGGCAGGCCGGGGATGGTGAGCACGAAGTCGGTGGCGCGCATGAGCGCCGAGTCGGCGAGTCCGCGGTGGTAGCCGGCGACCAGGCCGACGGTGGTGCCGATGACGACGGTGGCGAGGGCGGCCACGGCGGCGGTGAGCAGCACGTACCGGGCGCCGACCACCAGCTCCTGGAGGACGTCGGAACCGGCGAAGTCGGTGCCGAGCCAGTGCTGGGCGCTGGGCGGGGCGTAGATGGCCTCGGGGTCGACGGCGAGGTCGCCGGGGTACAGGTAGGGGCCGAAGACCCCCATCAGGGCGAAGAACACCAGGATGGCGAGGCCGACGATGCGGCCCGGCTTGCGGACCAGGACGCGCAGGGCGGCGGCCCAGGGGCCGCGGCGGCCGGTTCGGGGCCGCGCCGGCACGGCGGCGGCGGGTGTCGTGGCGGTCACGGTCATCGCCTCACACGGGGGTCGATCACGGAGTACAGCGTCTCGGCGAGGATGTTGGCAAGGACGATGGCGACGGTGATGAGCAGGAAGGCGCCGCCCATCAGCGGGTAGTCGCGGCTGCCGATGCTCTGCAGCAGCAGGCTCCCCAGCCCCGGGTAGTCGAAGATGTGCTCGATGATGACCGATCCGCCGAACATGAAGCCGAACGACAGGGCCAGCACCGTGAAGAGCGGCAGCACGGCGTTGCGGCCGATGTAGCGCATGCGGGTGGCCGGGGTGATGCCGCGCAGCTCCGCGGCGAGGATGAAGTCGTCGCCGAGGACGGAGACCACGCTCGACTTCATCGACAGCAGCCAGCCGCCGTAGCTGAGCAGCGCGTAGGTGGCCACGGGCAGCACGGCGTGGGTGGCGACGGACCCGACGTACGCGGCGTTGAGGCCCGGGGTGAGGGTGACGTCGCTGGTGTCGCCGAACGGCAGCAGGCCCCAGAGCGTGTGGAAGAGGAACGCCAGCAGCAGGGCGAGCACGAACGACGGGACGCCGGCCATGAGCGACCCGGAGAGCGACAGCAGGCCGCCCCAGCGGGAGCTGCGCCGCACGGCGGCGACGACGCCCGCGGTCACGCCGACCAGGAAGCTGACGAGCAGGCCGGTGAGGACCGGCAGGATCGTCCAGGGGGCGGCGGAGGCGATGACGTGCGAGACGGGGACGCCGCTGTAGGAGATGGAGACGCCCAGGTTGCCCCGGATCAGCTGCCCCATGTAGCTCGTGTACTGCTGGAACAGCGACTCGTGGGAGGTGAACCCGTAGATGACCGCGACCTTGGCGCGGGCCTGCTCGGGGGCCATGCCCTGCATGACGAACTGCTCGTAGGCGGCGTCGCCCGGGTTGCCGGGGAGGGCGTGGATCAGGAAGAAGGTGAAGGTGGCGACGACGGCGGTCATCACGAGGCCGGCGGCGAGCCTCACCGAGAGTCTGCGGAGGAAGCCCTTCATGTGCTCTCCCTGGGGCGGTCCATGCGCTACTCCTCGTCCGGGGTGCGGTGCTGGGCGGGGGGCGGTGGGGGGGGCGGTGCGTGCGGGGCGGGGCGGGGTGCGGGGACCGCCGGGGCGGTCCCCGCACCGTGCGGTGCGGCGGCGGCGCGGGCCGCCCCTGCTACTTGGCGGACTGCACGTATCCCTGCATCATCCAGACGCCGGGCGGGTTCGCCAGCAGCGCGTTGTCGCCCTGCTGCGGGAACTTCGCGAACCGCTTGCCGCTGACGAACTGTACGTTGGTGTAGTCCCAGATCTGGATCACCGGCAGCTGCTGGTTGGTCGCGGCGGCGAGCTGCTGGACGATCGGCTTCTGCGCGTCGGGCTCCAGGGTGCTCAGCTTCGCGGTGAGGGCGCCCGGGTCGACGGTGGCGCCGTCGACGGTGAAGGAGGTGGCGGTGTTCTGCCAGTTCCCCGAGCCCTTGCCGGTGCTGTGGGTGACCTTGGTGCCGACCGCGGTGTAGCCGTCGTCGGCGCCGTACAGGCGCTGGAAGGCGGCGTCGGTCTGCGGGCCGAGCGCGGTGAGCCAGAAGCCGACGGCGTACTTGCCCTCGGCGATCTCCTTCTTGTACGTGCTGAAGTCGGCGGTGAGCGCCGGCTTCGTGGGGATGCCGAAGGAGGACAGCTCGTTGGCGATGACGGTGGCCGCGGAGATCCAGTCACTGAAGCCGTTGACGGTCTGCAGCGTGATGGTCCAGGGCTTGCCGTCGGGCAGGAGCCACTTGCCGTCGCCGCCCTTCCTGAAGCCGGCGCCCTTGAGCAGCTGCTCGGCCTTGGCGGGGTCGTGCGCGTAGGGGTCGAGCTTCCCCTGCTGGTCGGGGGTGAGCCACTTCTCGACCATCGGCTGGATGAGGCCGGTGGTGGTCTTCGACGCGGTGCCGCCGACGGGCTCGGCGACCTTCGTCACGGCCTCGCGGTCGATGACGTGGGCCAGCGCCTGGCGGACGGCGAGCTTGTCGTACGGGGCGACGCTCTGGTTGAAGGCGATGGCGGCGTCGACGTAGCTGACCGAGTCGATCCGCTTGTTGCCCGCCTTGAGGATGCGGTTGAGCACGTTGGTCGGCATCGAGGTGTAGGGCGCGGCGTCGAGCTCGCCGTTGGTGAGGTAGCCCCAGATCTGCTCGTTGCCGGTGTAGTGGCGGATCACGACCTGCTTGGGGGCGATCCGGTCCGCGGCGTAGAAGTGGGGGTTGCGGTCGAGGACCGCGGAGCCGGGGTTGACCCGGGTGATGACGAAGGGGCCGGCCGAGACGTCCTTGGCCGGGGCGAAGGCGGAGACCTTCTGGCCCACGGCGTTGAGCTTGTCGACGGCGGCCTGGGCCGCCTTCGCGGCCCCCTTGTCGGGGTTCTGGCTGGCGTGGACGGTGTCCCACACGTCGGCCGGCAGCAGCGGGCCGTAGACGCTCCTCGGCACGATCTTCTGGGTCAGCACCAGGCGCGGGAAGTGGATGTTGTGGGCCCCGGCGACCTGCTCCAGGCGGACGGTGTGCGGCCCGACGGCCTTGACGTCGGCGACGTCCAGGCCCTGGGTGAGCACGCCGGCGCCGACGGTGGCGCTGCCCTGGGTGAGGGCGATGGCCATCGAGGCCTTCACGTCCTCGGGGGTGACGGGGGTGCCGTCGGACCACTTGGCGCCCGGCTGCAGCTCCACGGTGAGGCCGGTGTCGTCGGCGGTCCAGCTCTTGGCGAGGCCGGGGAAGAAGTCGTTGGGGTCGGCCGGGTTCTTCTTGCTGAAGCCCAGCTGCATCTGGTCGTAGCCGAGGAAGCTGTTGCCGGAGGCGTTGAAGGGGTTCATCGGCGCGCCGGCCGTGATGGGGTTGTTGCCGTCGATCGTCGTGAAGACCTGGCCCGCCGCCGAGCTGCCGCCCGCAGGGGTGGAGCACGCACCGGCGCCGCAGAGGAGGAGCGCGGCGCCGAGGGGGAGCGCCGCACGTCTGACGAGTTTCATGGGAGTGGGACTCCGATCGACCGTGGTGGGGGCTGTGCTGCAGTGTGCCGACCGTAGGAGCACGGGCGACCCCTAGTCAATGAGTTACACGGAAGTCTTTCTTTTCGTAACTTGACGACCTGAACGGCGCTCCTCCGCCCTGGTGGGCCGGAGGTTGGAAAGCCACCTGCCGATCGGCGGGGATGTTGCAAAATGACTTCCGGCGCAGCACGATGGCAGCGACCGAGAGGACACCCCCTGATGAGTACGAGTCGTTCCGTCCGTGTCACGGCGCCCACCGAGCGGCGCAACCCCCGCACCCTCCGCATCGACCAGGTCACCCCGCTGGAGGCGCTGCGTCTGCTCAACGCCGAGGACGCGACCGTCCCGGGGGCCGTGGCCGCCGTACTCCCCCTCCTCGCCCGGGTCGTCGAGGTCACCGCGGAGCGGCTGCGGGCCGGGGGGCGGCTGCACTACTTCGGCGCCGGCACCTCGGGCCGGACGGCGGTGATGGACGCCGCCGAGCTCATCCCGACCTTCTCGCTGCCCCCGGGCGTCGTCGTCGCCCACCACGCGGGCGGACCGCAGGCCCTCGTCCAGCCGGTCGAGGGCACCGAGGACGACGACGCCCTGGGCGCCGCGGACGCCGCCGGGGTGACCGCGGCCGACGTCGCCGTGGGCATCGCCGCCAGCGGCCGCACCCCGTACGTGGCGGGGGCCCTGACCGCGGCCCGCGCCGCCGGGGCCTTCACCGTGCTGGTCAGCTCCAACCCCGAGGCGCCGCTGGCGCACCTCGCCGACGTCCACCTCGGCGTCGACACCGGGCCCGAGGCCATCGCCGGCTCCACCCGCCTCAAGGCCGCCACCGCGCAGAAGCTGGTCCTCAACGGCCTGTCCACCGCGGTCATGGTCGCGCTCGGCCGCACGTACTCCAACCTGATGGTCGACGTCGCCGCGGGCAACGAGAAGCTGCGCGGGCGGCTGGTCACCATCCTCATGGCGGCGACCGACCAGGAGGAGGGGCCCTGCGCGGCGGCGCTGGCCGCCGCCGACGGCGAGCTGAAGACGGCCCTGGTGTGCCTGCTGGCGGACTGCCCGCCCGAGGAGGGCCGGCAGCGGCTGGCCGCCTCCGGCGGGCGCGTCGGCGTCGCCGTGGCGGGGCAGCCCGCCTGAGCGGTCGGGCGGGGTGGCCGCCCGCCGCCCGCCCGGGCGGCGGGTGCCGGCCCCGCGCGGGCGGGGCGCGGCTCACAGCCCCCGGCTGCGCACCGCCGTGTAGGTGCGCTCCAGCGCCTTGAGGGTGCGGGCGTGGCTGCGCTGGGCGACGCCGACGAAGAGGCAGTCGACGACGGTGAGGGCGGCGATGCGGCTGGCCATCGCCCCGGAGCGGAAGGTGGTCTCCCGCACGGCGGTGGTCAGGACGTGGTCGGCGACCTCGGTGATGCCCGACCGGGGGAAGTTGGTGATGGCCACGGTGGTCGCGCCGTTGCTGCGGGCCTCGGCGAGCGCCTCGATCGTGGCCGTGGTGTCGCCGGTGTGGGAGACGCCCACCGCGACGTCGCCGCCGCGCAGCAGGGCGGCCGAGGTGAGGGCGATGTGCGGGTCGACCCAGGCGTTGACGCGGCGTCCGATGCGGTGCAGCTTCTGCTGGAGGTCGAGGGCGACCAGGCCGCTGGCGCCGACACCGTACAGGTCGATGACGTCGGCGGCGACGAGCGCGTCGACGGCCCGTTTGAGGACGTGCAGGTCCAGCTGGCCGACGGTGTCCTCGACGGCGCGCGCATCGGCGAAGCCGAGCTTGGCGACGACGTCGGCGAGCGAGTCGCGGGGGCCGATGTCGGCGCCGACCGTGCTCCAGCCGGCCGTGCTGTCCTCGACGCTGGCGGCGGAGGCCAGGCCGATCCGCAGGTCCGGGTAGCCCTTGAGGCCGATGGCCCGGCAGAAGCGGACGACGGTCGTCTCGGAGGTGCGGCACTCGGCGGCGAGCTCGCTGATGGTCTTGGCCGCCACGCTCGCGGGGTCGGCGACCGCGGCCTCGCCGACCCGGCGCTCGGCGGGCGGGAGGGAGGGCAGCAGGGCCCGGATGTGGACGAGCACCGTCTGCGGCGGGCCGGTCGGGCCCTCCGGGGCGGCGGACGGCGCACGCGTCCCGGCGCTCCTGCGCGGCGCCGGCCTGCGCTTCGGCCGGGGCCCATCGACTGCAGTCATGTGGAAATCCTACGGAGAGGGGGGATGGATGGTATGCCGAACGCCGCGGCGGCGCCACAGGCCGTCCGGGCGGTCGGGGCGGCCGGCGGCGGACCGGTCCTGACGCACGCCCACGGAGGGTTCCGCGGGCCCGAGCGGGGCCGCGGAACGGGCGGGGTCCGCGGCCCGGGGCGGCCCGCGGACAGGGTGCCCGCAGGCCGGGTGCCCGCAGGCCCGGTGCTCACGGACCGGCTGCTCACGGGCGGGCCCTGCCGGACGGGCCCGGGGCGGAAATGCCCTCGGCAGCGGTGTCCTCGGCCGGGGCGTCCTCGCCGAGGACGGCTCCGGCCAGGGCGTCGGAGACCGCGCGGCGCAGCGCGACGACGGTGGACGCCTCCCTGCCGAGGTGCACGGCGTTGGTGAGCAGGACCGCCCACAGGCCGCTCACCGGGTCGAGGGCGAGGGCGGTCCCGGTGAAGCCGGTGTGCCCGGCGCCGGTGGCGGGCCAGTGCGCCGCCATGTGGTCCCAGCGGTCGCCGCGCAGCGTCCACCCGAGCCCGCGGCGGCCGTCGAGGCCGGCGGTCTGGCAGCGCAGCGCCTCGGCCCGCACCGCCCGCGACAGCACCGGGCCGTCGGGGTCCAGCCAGCAGCGCCGCAGGTAGCGGGCCAGGTCGGGGGCGGTGCCGAAGAGGCCCGCGTGGCCGCAAACGCCGCCGAGCGACTCGGCGTTCTCGTCGTGGACGACGCCCGCCTTCGGCACGCCGTCGGCACAGGGCTCGGTGGCGGCGGTCCGCGGGAGCCACGGCGCGGGGGGCAGGTAGCGGGTGGAGTCCATCCCGAGGGGGTCGAGGACGAGTTCGGCGACGGCGCGGTCCAGCGGGGCGCCCGCAGCGGTGCGGACGACCTCCCCGAGGGCGAGGAAGCCGAGGTCGGAGTAGGCGACCGCGGTGCCGGGCGCGGTGGCGAGCGGTTCGGCCAGCGCGGCGGCGAGGCGGTCGGCGGGCGCGCCGGGGAGTTGGTGCAGGGGGCGGTGCGGGGGCAGCCCGGAGGAGTGGGCGAGGAGGTGGCGGACGGTGACGCGGTCCTTGCCGGGTCCGGTGAAGCCGGGCAGGTGGCGCCGCACCGGGTCGTCGAGGCCGACGGCGCCCTCGTCGACCAGGCGCAGCACGGCGGGGAGGGTGGCGGTGACCTTGGTGAGGGAGGCGAGGTCGTAGACCGTGTCGGGGGTGACGGGGGCGGACGGACCGTGGACGGCGGTGCGGCCGAAGGCGCGGACGACCGGTTCGCCGTCGGCTCCGGAGCCGACGGCGAGGACGGCGCCGGGCAGGCGGCCGGAGGAGACGGCGGCCTCCACCAGGGCGGCCGCGGCGGCGGCACCGCGGGCGAGGCGGCCGTCGGCGGGTGCACCGGGGGCGCCGGGAGCGACGGGAGCGACGGGGCCGGGCGCGCCGCCCGCGGGAGGCCCGTCGGCAGGACGCCCCAGGGCGGGCCGGTCGGAGGCGGGCCGGTCGGAGGCGGGGCGGTCGGAGGCGGGGCGGTCGGAGGCGGGGCGGTCGGAGGCGGGGCGGTCGTGGGCGAGGTGGTCGGCTGGGGGCACGTCGCACCCTTCGGGGGGACGGGTCCCGGCCTGCCGGAATCGTCCGCCGGCGGGCCGGGACCCGGACGGCCGGACTCTGGCAGGCCCGGACGATCGTTGGTAAGTTTCCACCGCTCGAAAGTTTTCCCATGTTAGCAAGCAACGAATGGGGCCGACAGCATGCCGGACGACGGACAGCCCTCCCTGCGCACCGCCCGCCGCGGCGACCTCCCCCTGCTGCACGGGATCGCGGCCGAGGCGCTCCGGTACGACGCCGACGCCGCCGACGTCCTGGACCTGCTCTGGCAGGGGACCGCCGACCGGCCCGACCTGCGGATCGTCGCCGAGGTCGACGGCCGGGTCGCCGGCTTCGCCCTGGGCTCGCTCGGCCCCGGGCCCGCCCCCGCCCCGGACGGCACCGCCCCGCCCCGGGTGGGCCACACCAACCTGCTGGCCGTGGCGGCGGACCACCGCGGCCGCGGGCACGGCCGGGCCCTGCTCGCCGGGATCGAGGAGCGGCTGGCCGCCGCCGGCGCCGGGAAGCTGGTGATCCGCGGCAGCGCCCCCCACTACGCCTGGCCGGGCATCGACATCCGCTACACCCCGGCGGTCTGCCTGGCCGAGTCCGCCGGGTACGAGCGCACCGCCGACGCCTTCAACATGTCCACCGACCTGGGCGCCGCCGACCTGGAGACCGGGGCCGACGAGCGCCGGCTGGCCGCGGCCGGGGTCCGGGTGCGCCGACTGGAGGCCGGGGACGAGCCGCGGTTCAGCGCCTGGATGCGCTCCTGGGGCGGCACCTGGCAGGCGGAGGCGGCCACCGCGCTCACCTACGACCCGCCGCGCTGCCACGTCGCGGTGCAGGGCGAGGGCCCGGAGGAGGAGTTCGTCGGCTTCGCCTGCCACGGCGTCAACCGGCGCACCTGGTTCGGGCCGATGGGGACGGCGGAGTCCCAGCGCGGCCGCGGTGTGGGCGCGGTGCTGCTGCGGCGCTGCCTGCGCGACCAGCGCGACGCGGGGCTCACCGGGGCCGAGATCGGCTGGACCGGCCCGGTCGGCTTCTACGCCCGCACCGTCGGCTCCCGCCTGGACCGCGTCTTCCGCACCTACGCCAAGGAGCCCGCGTGACCGGGCCGGGCGCACCCGCGCCCCGGCCGCGCGTCACGACGGGCCTGGAGGTCCTGGCGGAGGACGGCTTCCGGCTGCTGGAGGGACGCCGGGTGGGCCTGCTCACCCACCCGGCGGCGGTCCTGCCGGACCTGCGCCACGGCCTGGACGCGCTGCTGGGGGCGGGCGTGGAGGTCGCCGCCGTGTTCGGCACCGAGCACGGCTTCCGCGGCACCGCCCAGGCCAGCGCCTCCGAGGACGACCGGACGGACCCGGCGACGGGACTGCGGGTGTACGACACCTACGAGCGCGGCGTGCCGGAGCTGGCCGCGATGCTCGCCGAGTCCGGGGCGGAGGTCCTGGTCGTCGACCTCCAGCACACCGGCGCCCGCTTCTACACCTACGAGTCGGCCCTCCACGACGCCCTCGCGGCCGCGGCGCCCGCCGGGGTGGCCGTGGTGGTGCCGGACCGGCCGAACCCGGTCGGCGGCCTGGCGGTGGCCGGGCCGGTCCTGGACCCCGCGCACGCGTCCTTCGTGGGGCGCGCGGCGGTGCCGGTGCGGCACGGCATGACGATGGGCGAACTGGCGGGGCTCTTCTGCGCCCTGCTGGACGTCCCGCCCGCCGAGGTCGTCCCGATGCGCGGCTGGCGGCGGGCCGACCTCTTCCCCGCCACCGGCCTGCCGTGGGTGCCGCCCTCCCCCAACATGCCGACGCCCGCCACCGCCCTGGCCTACCCGGGCACCTGCCTGCTGGAGGGCACGGAGCTCTCCCTGGGGCGCGGCACCACGACCCCGTTCGAACTGTGCGGCGCGCCCTGGATCGACGGCCGCCTGGCGCGGCGGATGAACGGGCGGGGGCTGCCGGGCGTCCGGTTCCGGGAGGCGTACTTCACCCCCGCCTCCGACACCCTGGCCGGCGAGCGGCTGTGCGGCGTCCAGCTGCACGTCACCGACCCGGCGGTCTTCGAGCCGGTCCGCACCGGGCTGGAGCTGCTCACCGCCGTCCGCGACCTGTGGCCGGACCGGCTCGTCCTGCGGCCGCGCATGCTGGACCTGCTGTCCGGGAGCAGCCGGCTGCGCCTCGCCCTGGAGGCCGGGGCCTCCGCGGAGGAGACCGCCGCCTCCTGGCAGCCGGAGCTGGAGGCCTTCGCCGCCGTCCGCGCCCGGCACCTGCTCTACCCCGCGGAGTGACCCGCACCCCGCATCCTGGACCCGTACCGGCACACCCCGCAGGACAGGCACACCCCGCACCGCGCCCCCGCCCCGCCACCGCACAGACCAGGAGCAGCATGGACGGCACCTCCCGGCGCACCCCCGGCCACCCGGACGCCCCCGGCCGCCCGCAGGCCGCGGACCGCCCGCACGCCCCCGGCACTCCGGCGGGCCCCGGCCGCGCGGCGCGGCGCGACCTGGCGGTCCGCGCCGCCGTCCGGGCCGGGCTGCTGGACCCGGACGACTCGCCGCTGGCCGCCTTCCTCGACCTCGACGGGATCGCGGCGAGCGCCGCGGCGCTGCACGCCGCGTGGCCGGCGTCCGTGTCCGTGCGGCACGCCTTCGCGGCCAAGGCCAACAGCCTCGTCCCCGTCCTGCGCCTGATGCGCCGTCACGGCCTGGGCTGCGAGGTCGCCAGTCCGGGCGAACTGGCCCAGGCGCTGGCCGCCGGGTTCACGCCCGAGGAGCTGGTGCTGGACTCGCCCGCCAAGACCCGGCCGGAGCTGACGGCCGCGCTGGCGGCGGGCATCGCCGTCAACATCGACAACTTCCAGGAGCTGGAGCGGGTCGACGCGGTGATGTCCGGTCCCGGCAGCCGCTCCCGGATCGGGCTGCGGATCAACCCGCAGGTCGGCCTGGGCTCGATCGCGGCGATGTCGACGGCGGGAAGCGAGTCGAAGTTCGGCTTCGCGCTGGACGACCCGGGCAACCGCGAGCGGATCGTCCGGGCGTTCCTGGAGCGGCCCTGGCTGCGCTGGCTGCACGTCCACGTCGGCTCGCAGGGCTGCCCGCCGGAGCTGGCCGCCGCCGGGGTGGCCGCCGTCGTCGGCCTGGCCGAGGAGGTCGACCGGCGGTGCGGGGCCGACCGGGTCGAGGGCATCGACATCGGCGGCGGCCTGCCGGTGGACTTCACGGGCGACCGCGACGACCCGACCTTCGCCGACCAGGTGGCGGCGCTGCGCGCCGGCGCCCCCGGGCTCTTCGGCGGCCGGTACCGGGTGGTCACCGAGCCGGGCCGCTCGCTGCTGGCCAAGAACGGCTTCATGGCCTCCCGCGTGGAGTACACGAAGAGCGCGGGCGGCCGGGCCGTCGCCCTCACCCACGCGGGCGTGCAGGTCGCCGCCCGCACCGTCTTCCTGCCCGACTCCTGGCCGCTGCGGGTGCTGGCGTACGACGCCGACGGCGTCCCGCTGAAGGGCGGCGGTGGCGGCGGCGGCGGCCGGGAGACGGTGGCACAGGACGTCGCCGGCCCGTGCTGCTTCGCGGGCGACCTGGTGGCCCGCGCCCGCGACCTGCCGCTGCTGGAACCCGGGGACCTGGTGGTGCTGCCCGACACCGGCGCCTACTACTTCTCCACCCCGTTCCACTACAACAGCCTGCCCTCCCCCGCCGTCCACGGCTTCGAGGTGGACGACGGCGGCGAGGTCCGCTTCACCCTGCTGCACCGTCAGGAGACGGTCGCCGACGTGGTCGCCCGCACCCTCGGCGAGGACGGGCCCCGCACGGGTCCCTCCTGACGGTCCGCCAGCCCCAGCCCGGCCACCCGACCACGCAAGGACCGCCCATGCCCGACCGCGCCTCCGACCCCGGCCTGCTCCGGCTGGCCGACGCCGTCCTCCAGCCCGGCTTCACCGGCACCACCGCCCCGGACTGGGTGCGCCGCCGGATCGCCGGCGGCCTCGGCTCCGTCCTGCTCTTCGCCCGCAACACCACCGGCCCGGCGCAGACCGCCGCCCTCACCGCCCAGCTGCGGGCCGAGAACCCCGACGTGATCGTCGCGGTGGACGAGGAGGGCGGCGACGTCACCCGGCTGGAGGCGGCCACCGGCTCCTCCTACCCCGGCAACCTGGCGCTGGGCACGGTCGACGACGAGGAGCTGACCCGGGCCGTCGCCCGCGCGGTCGGCCGCGACCTGGCCGCCGCCGGGATCACCCTCGACTACGCCCCCGACGCCGACGTCAACAGCAACCCCCGCAACCCGGTCATCGGGGTGCGCTCCTTCGGCGGCGACACCGCCCTGGTCGCCCGGCACACCGCCGCCTGGGTGCGGGGGCTGCACGAGGGCGGCGCGGCGGCCTGCGCCAAGCACTTCCCCGGCCACGGCGACACCTCCGTCGACTCGCACCACGGCCTGCCCGTCGTCGACGCGGGGTGGGAGGAGCTGGCCGAGGTCGCGCTGCCGCCGTTCCGGGCCGCGGTCGACGCCGGGGCGCGGGCGGTGATGACCGCGCACCTGCTGCTGCCCGCCCTCGACCCGGACCACCCGGCCACGGCCAGCCGGCGCGTCCTCACCGGGCTGCTCCGCGAGGAGCTGGGCTTCGACGGGCTGGTGGTGACCGACGCCGTGGAGATGGCCGCGGTCGCCGACCGGTACGGGGTGTCCGGCGCCGCGGTCCGCGCCCTGGCCGCCGGGGCGGACCTCGTCTGCGTGGGCAACCGGGGCGGGGACCGGGTGGTGGAGGAGCTGCGGTCGGCGGTCGCCGCCGCCGTGGCGGAGGGCGTCCTCGCCGAGGAGCGGCTGGCCGAGGCCGCCGACCGGGTCGCCCGCTTCGCCGCCTGGTCCCGCAAGCTCCAGGCCGACGCGCTCGCGACCGCGGGTCCGGCGGACGGTACGGCGCCGGCGGACACGGCGGGCGGCACGGGCAGGGCGGGGCGGGCGGACCGGGCGGGGCGGGCGGACCGGGCGGTCGGCCTGGAGGCCGCCCGGCGGGCGCTGCGGGTGCGGACCGGCGGCGCCGCCGTGCCCGCGCCGCCCGCCGGGGCTCCGCACGTCGCCGAGTTCAGCCCGGCGGCCACCGTGGCCGTCGACGCCTTCACCCGCTGGGGCGTCGCCGGGCGGCTCGCCGAGGTCCTGCCGGGCACCACCTCCCAGGTGCTCACGGCCGCGGACGCGGACCCCGGACCGGGCCTCGGCACCGGCACAGACACCGGCAGCGGCACCGGCGACCGGGTCGCGGCGGCCGCGGCCGGGCGGCCGCTGGTCCTCGTGGTCCGCGACGCCCACCGCCACGCCTGGATGCGGGACGCCCTGCTCGACCTGGTCGGACGCCGCCCCGACGCCGTGGTGGTGGAGATGGGCCTCCCCGGGCTCCCGCCGTGCGGAGCGGTCCACGTGGCCACCCACGGCGCCGCCCGGGTCTGCGGCGAGGCGGCCGTCGAGGCCGTGCTCGCGCACCTGCGGGGACGCCCCTGACCGACGGCCCGACCGCACAGGCCGCCCGGCTCCCCCGGGATCCGCGGGCCCCCTCCCCCGGCGAGGGCGTCGCCGGGGGAGGATCGCCGGTGGACCACCCACCGGCGGACCACCCGCCGGCGGGCTCCCGTCCCGGCGGCGAGCCCGGCCGCGCGCGGCACCGCCAGGTGGCGCCCGGCCGGGCCGGGCGGGAGCCCGGACCGGGCGGGCGGGAGCCCGGACCGGGCGGGCGGCCCGGCCCGGCCGGGCCGGGCCGGCGTGCGGTGCGCCCGGCGCCGTCACCGGCGCGGGCGCCCCGGCGGGGGGGCGGCAGGCCGGAACGGACCGGGAACCGGGCCTGCGGGCCCGGCCGCAGCGGCGCCGCCCCCCGCCCCAGCCCCCCGGAAAAAGGGTGTACCCGTACCATCGACTCCGGCAGACTGCGGTGCATGCTCCCACCGCTCCTGCGCCACCGGGACTTCCGCCGTTTCCTCACCGCGCAGTCGGTGTCCCTGGCCGGCACCTCGATGGCGCCGGTCGCGCTGGCGTTCGCGGTCCTCGACGCCTCGGGGCGGCCGCGCGACCTCGGCGTGGTCCTCACCGCCCACATGGTGCCGCTGCTCCTGTTCCTCCTGGTGGGCGGGGCGACGGCGGACCGCCTCCCGCGCCGGGCCGTGCTGGTGGCCGCGAACCTGGGCTCCGGGCTCACCCAGGGCGCCACCGCCGCACTGCTGCTCACCGGCCGGTACGCCCTGGCGCCCGTGGCCGCCCTGGGCTTCCTCAACGGCGTCCTCGCCGCGTTCACCACCCCGGCGCTGCGCGGCATCGTGCCCGAACTCGTCCCCGGCGACCGGATCCGCCAGGCGAACGCGCTGCTGGAGTCGGTGCGCAACACCGCGAAGGTCCTGGGCCCGAGCCTGTCGGGCGTGCTGGCCGAGGCCGCCGGGGGCGGTCCGGCCCTCGCCTTCGACGCGCTGACCTACCTCGTCGCGGCGGGCTGCCTCACCCGCCTGTCCCCCCTCGCGGCCGTGCCCGCCCGCCCCCGCGCCTCCGGCCTGCTCGCCGACATCCGCGACGGCTGGGCCGAGTACCGGCGCATCCGCTGGGTGTGGACGGTGTCGCTGGGCTTCTGCGCGGTCAACCTGGTGCAGGTCGGCACCTGGCAGGTCCTGGGTCCCGTGCTGACCCGGCAGGGCGGCGGCGAGGCTGCGTGGGGGTTCGTGCTCAGCGCCCGCGGCGCGGGCCTGCTGGCGGCGAGCGCGCTGGCGTACCGGCTGGTGGTCCGGCGGCTGCTGCGGCTGG
Source organism: Streptomyces sp. NPDC001380 (assembly GCF_042895785.1). Taxonomy (NCBI): domain Bacteria; kingdom Bacillati; phylum Actinomycetota; class Actinomycetes; order Kitasatosporales; family Streptomycetaceae; genus Streptomyces; species Streptomyces sp. NPDC001380. Next base: position 243,807 of record NZ_JBIAWP010000001.1, read on the forward strand.
GCCAGGCGGCGAGCATTCTGGGCGCGCTGCCGCTCCTGGCGCTCGGCGCGCGGCTGGACGCCCCGTGGCTGGTCGCCGCCGCCCTCGCCGCCGGGCTGGGGTCGGGCGTCGCGGCGGTCGGCTGGGACACCTCGCTGCAGGAGCACGTCCCGCCGCACGCGCTGTCCCGGGTGTCGTCCATCGACGACCTGCTGTCCTTCGCGGCGATCCCCGTCGGGCAGCTGGCGGTGGGGCCGCTCGCGGACCGGTTCGGCGGGCCCGCCGTGGCGGCGGCGGCCGGGGCCGTGTACGCCGCCGCGGCGGCCGCGCCGCTGGCGTCGCGGGCGGTGCGGCACCTGCCGCACGGGCGGCCGGCTCCCGCCGCGGAGGCCCCGGCCGCGGAGTCCCCGGCGCCGGGCACCCCGGCGGGGACGGCGTCCGCGGGGGTGTCCGGGACGGGACCGGGGTGAGACGGGCCCCGCGCCGTGCGTGCGTCAGGACGTGGCGAGGGCGTGGAGCGCGGTGACCGTGCGCCGGTTCCTCGTGGTGGCGGCGACGCCGAGGCGGCGTTCGACGAAGGCGTTGTTCAGCTTCGTGCGGCCGTACCCGTCCGGGCAGTGGAGGTGGACCTCCCGCCCCTGGAGCGAGAACCGGGCGGTCTCGCCGGGCGGCACCTCCAGGCGGGCCGCCCGGTCGGGGGCGGGCTCCTCGGCGAGGAACGTGACGTGCAGCGCGGCGGGGTCCGGCTCCTCGCCGGCGAAGGGGTGGGAGGCGAGGATCCGGGCGAGGTCGCCGCCGGTGCGCAGCAGGACGGCGGTGTCCACCCCGAGCTCCGCGGCGATCCGCTCCTCGGCCTCCGCCGCGAGGGTCCGGGCGTCCCGGTCGGCGGCGGCGGTGAAGACCACGTTGCCGCTCTGCAGGTACGTCCGCACGTCCCCGTGCCCGAGGCCGGTGAACAGCTCGCGCAGGTCGGCCATGCCGACCCTGGTGCGGCCCCCGACGTTGACGCCGCGCAGCAGCGCGATGTGCACCGGCATGCCCGGCCACCTCCTCGGTCGTGTGTCCGCGGCCGTCTCCTCCCGTGCACCGTACCGCGGCCGGGCGGGGGCGGACGGGCCGGCGGCCGGCCCGGTCGCGGGACCGGGCCGGCGGACGGGATGCCGGGTTCAGCTGTAGTGGTAGTAGCCGATCAGGCCGGAGTGGTTGGCGACCGGCTCGGACTTCACGAAGCTGCCCGTGGCGGGGGCGTCGATCATCGTGGGGACCCCGGAGGAGGTGCCCGTGTAGATGCCGACGTGCGCCGGGCTGGTGCGGCTGGTGCCGAAGAAGACGAGGTCGCCGGGGACGGCGGCGGCCTGCGTGACCGCGTGGAAGCGGGGGTTGGCGATCTGGTCGTCGGTGACCTGTCCGATGTCGCCGACGCCGGCCTGCCAGTACGCCCAGCGGGTCAGCCCGGAGCAGTCCAGGCCGACGGTGTGGTCGGCGGGGCACGGCTGGATGACGCCGGTGTAGTCCTGGCAGGTGCCGATCGAGGGGCCGGTGGCCGCGTCGTCGTGGCCGCCGCCCCAGACGTACGGCAGGTAGGCGTTCAGGGCGGCCTGGGCGTACCCGACGACGGCGGCGTAGCGGCCGGTGCCCTGGTCGACGGGGGCGGGCGGCACCGGCTGCCCGTACAGGGCGGCCTTGGTGGCGGCGTCGACGTCGCCGGTGGCGGGCAGCCCGGCGGAGGACTGGTACGCCTTGACCGCGGCGAGGGTGGCGGGTCCGAAGTCGGCGTCGACGGTGAGGGACGCGCCGTGCTGGTTCAGCAGCCGCTGGAGCTCGGTGGTGCAGCCGTCGTGCTCGCCCTGCCGGACGACGACGGCGCAGTGCGGCGAGGTGAGCCGGACGGCGGTGACCGGCGAGGCGTAGAGGGCGCTCTTGGTGGCCGGTCCGACCTGGCCGTCGACGGTGAGGCCGACGGCGGACTGGAAGCTCTTGACGGCGGTGAGGGTCGTGGGGCCGAAGTCGCCGTCCACGGCGATGCTGGAGCCGTGCGTGTCCAGCAGGTTCTGGAGCTCGGTGACGCAGCCGTCGTTCTCGCCCTGGACCATGACGGAGGGGCAGGAGGACGAGGTGAGGGGGACGGGGGCCGGTGCGGCCTCGGCGGTGGCGACGGTACCGGCGAGCAGGCAGCAGGCCGCCGCGGCGACGGCGAGGAGGCGGCCGGGACGCAGGCGTCCGCGGGCGGGGGTGCGGGTGGTGCGGGGAGTGGTGCCGGGGGCGGTGGTGCGGCGGAGCGGGCGCATCGACGGCATCGGCGACCTCCGGTGGGCGTGGGGGCGCCGGGCGTGCGGCCGGCGCCGCCGGCGGCGAGGACGCGGCCGACGGGGCACGAGTGTCGCGATCCGGAGTGTCCCCGGCAAGGCTTCCGTCACAAACTTTCTTCCTTCGCACCCGAAGGGAAAACGGGCGCCGTCGTGCCGCGACGGCCGCTCCCCGGCCGCGCCGGCGGGTCAAAGCCGGGAGCGACGACCTTTCCCACCAGTGCGGACGGCGAACTGACGGACCGTCCGGAGAGGATGACCCGGTGATCGCGCGCCACAGTCCCGCACCAGGGATCCGACGAAACTTTTCGACCGAGCCCTTGCCCTCACGGTCAATTTCCGCACTACTGTTCTCCAGCCCCTCCGGAGGCCATCCCCCTCCGGCACCGCGGCCTTCCCAGGAGGACACCCGATGCCGCACCCCCTGCCGCCGTCGCCGCGCCTGCGGTTCGCGGCCGTGCTCGCCGCCGCCGTCCTGCCGCTCGGCGCCACCGCACTGGGCTGCCCCGCCGCAGCGCTGGGCAGGCCGGCGCCCGCTCCGGTCAGCCACCCGGACGCGGACCACCTCGGCTCGACGCTCCGCGGCCGTGCCCACGACCGCGCCGCCGCCCCCACCGCCCCCTCCGGCACGCCGGCCGCGACGGCCACGCCGGGCCTCGCCGCGGCGGCGCCCCCGGCGGGCGCGCGGCCGCTGGGCGTGGACGTGGCGAGCTACGAGGGCAGCGTGGACTGGGCCGCGGCAGCCGCCAAGGGCGCCTCGTTCGCGTACGTGAAGGCGACCGAGGGCGTCACGTACCAGAGCCCCACCTTCTCCCAGCAGTACAACGGCTCGGCCTCGGCCGGGCTGATCCGCGGCGCCTACCACTTCGCCCTGCCGGACCGCTCCGGCGGCAAGGCGCAGGCGGACTTCTTCGTCGACCACGGCGGCACCTGGACCGCCGACGGGAGGACCCTCCCGCCGCTGCTCGACATCGAGTACAACCCCTACGGGCCGACCTGCTTCGGCCTCAGCCAGGCCGCGATGACCGCCTGGATCGCCGACTTCGGCAACGAGGTGAAGGCCCGGACCGGCCGCACGCCGAGCCTGTACACCACCACCGACTGGTGGACCACCTGCACCGGCAACTCCCCCTCGGCCGCCGCCGACCCGCTCTTCGTCGCCAACTACAACGGCTCCCCCGCGCCGCTGCCGGCCGGCTGGACGGGCCAGCAGATCTGGCAGTACGCGGACTCCGGCGTCCTCCCCGGCGACCAGGACGTCTTCAACGGCACCGCCGCCGACCTCGCCGCCTTCGCCGCCGGGACCGGGGGGACCCCCGCCGCGCCGCCGGCCCTGTCCTGGCCCACCGTGCAGCAGGGGCAGACGGGCTACCGGGTGAGCATGGTGCAGCACCTGCTCAACGCGCACGGCGCGTCGCTGACCGTGGACGGCGACTTCGGGCCGGGCACCCGCTCCGCCGTCGTCTCCTTCCAGAGCGCGCAGGGCCTGTCCGCCGACGGCATGGTGGGCCCGCGCACCTGGCAGGCCCTGGTGTCGACGGTCGGCGAGGGTGCGTCGGGCAGCACCGTGAAGGCCGCCCAGACCGGGCTGGACGCCCACGGCGCGTCGCTGACCGTGGACGGCGGCTTCGGACCGGCGACCCGGGACGCGGTGGTCTCCTACCAGGTCGCGCAGGGGCTGCCCGCCGACGCCACCGTGCAGAAGCCGACGTGGCTGGCGCTGGTCGCCTGACGGCGCCGGCCGCGGCGGGCGTGCGGGTCCGGGAGGACCGGCACGCCCGCCGCGGCGTGCCCGCGGACGGCCGGGCCCGCGGGTGCGGCGGCCGGACCCGCCCCCGCGGGCCCGGCCGCCGGGGCGGGTCAGCCGGCCGCGGCGCCCCCGGCCGCCGCGGGCTCCCGGGGGCCCTCCGCGGCGTGGCCCATGGCGTGCGCGTACAGCTCCAGTTCGGCCTCCAGGGAGGCGGCGACGCTGGACGCCCGCCGGAAGCCGTGCCCCTCGCCCTCGAAGACGAGGTACCGGTGCCACAGCCCGCGCGCGGCCACCGCCGCCACGATCCGCTCGGCCTGGTCGGGGCGGCAGATGAAGTCGTCCGCGCCCTGGAGCATGACCAGCGGCCGGGTGATGCGGCCGGCGTTGCCCAGCGGGGAGACGCGGTCGTACCGCTCCCGGTCGCGCGGCAGCTCGCCGACCAGGCCCTCGACGTAGCGGGACTCGAAGTCGTGGGTCTCGCCGCCGGACCACCGCGCCGGGTCGCTGATCGGGTAGTAGACGGCGCCGCAGCAGAAGGCGTCGGTGGAGGACAGGCAGGCGAGCGCCGTCCAGCCGCCCGCCGAACCGCCGCGGACCGCCGTGCGCGCCGGGTCGGCGAGGCCGAGGCGGGCCAGGTCGGCGGCGGCGGTGACGCTGTCCTGCACGTCCACCGTGCCCCAGGAGTGCCGCAGCCGCTCGCGGTAGGCGCGCCCGTAGCCGGTGGAGCCGCCGTAGTCGACGCTCGCCACGGCGAAGCCGCGGGAGGTGAAGAAGGCCGTCTCGGTGTCGGGGGTGACCGAGGTGGAGCTCGTGGGCCCGCCGTGCACGTGGACCAGCAGCGGCGGCGCCTGGCCCTCCCCGGCGTCCGTGCCGCGCGGGTCGGGGCCGGTGGGCGCCCAGTACACGTAGTGCACCCGCTGCCCGTCGGCGGCCGTCGCCGTGCGCCGCTCGCCGACGGGGCGCACGGCCGCGTAGGGGTCGGGCTCGGCCGGGACGCAGCGCAGCGGCGGCTCGACGGGCCCGCCGGGCGGCGGCAGCGGGACGCGCAGCAGGGCGGTGGAGCGGTCGGCGGCGCCGGCCAGGACCAGGGCGTGCCCGTCGCGGGCCCACAGGTCGGAGCCGAACTCGGTCCAGCCGTCGGCCAGGGCGGTGAGGGTGCCGCTCCCCGGCTCCCACAGGGCGAGCTGCTCGTCGCCGTGGCGGTGGCGCAGCACCACGCCGCGCGGCGTGACGGCGAAGAAGGTGGCGCCGACGCGCCAGAGGGCGTCCGCGCACTCCCGCTCCATCGGCAGGACGCAGGCGGCGGTCGCCGTGCCGTCCGGGTGCAGGTCGACGCGGTGCAGGTTCCACCAGCCGTCGGGGTCGGCCATCGCGTAGAGGGAGCCGGCGTCGCGCCACTCGGCCTGCGGCACGGACACGCCGGGGCCGCCGAGGACCTCCGCCTGCTCCACGGCGGTGCCGTCCTCCAGGCGGGCGACGACGAGCCGGGTCTCGTCCCAGGGCATGCGGGGGTGGTCCCAGCCGATCCAGGCGAGCCGGGTGCCGTCGGGGCTGATCCGCACACCGGAGAGGAAGTGGTGGGAGCGGGCCACCACCCGCACCCGGGCGGGGTCGTGGGCGGCGGAGCCGTCGAGCGGCACCGCGACGATCGCGCGGGCGGTGCGGGGCGCCGGGTCGGCGTCGTCGGGGCCGGTGGCGGCGCGGGTGGTCTCGCGGACGCACCAGACCTCCCCGCCGCCGGGGGCGGCGACCGGGTCGGCGTAGCAGGTCTCGGTGCCGTCCTCGTCGGGCGGGGTGAGGGGGACCGGCTCGCCCGCCGCCTCCGCCGGCCCGCCGGGGCGCAGGGCCGGGACGCGGGTGCGGTACAGGCGCTGGTCGCCGTGGTGGGTGAAGACCAGGAGGTGGCCGGCGTCCGGATCGGGGGCGACGAGGTAGGGGCGGCCGCCGTAGCCGAGGGAGCGGTTGCGCACGGACCAGGTGCCGCCGAGGACGTCCTGCGCGGCGCCGCCGGGCAGGGCGCGGCGCAGGCGGACGGTGGCGGTGCTCGGGTCGGAGGCGCACCACCACGCCTCCTCGCCCGCGCCGGACGGCCAGCTGCTGCTGCCGGAGCCGGCGGCCACGTGCGCGGCGGTGACCGGTGAGGGCCGGGCGCCGCCCCGCGGGGCGGGGTCCTGCGCGGCCGGACCCTGTGCGGCCGGACCCTGTGCGGCGGAACCCCGTGCGCCGCCGTCGTGCTGCTCGCTGCTCATCGTGCCGCCCTCTCCAGGTCGATCTCCGCGCCGCCCGCGTCGCGCCGCGCCAGGTCCTCGGGGGTCTCCCGGCGGACCATCAGGCGGGCCCGACCGTCGCGGACGGAGACCACGGCGGGGCGGGGCTGGAAGTTGTAGTTGCTGGCCATGACGTGGTGGTACGCGCCGGTGGCGGGCACCGCCATCAGGTCGCCGGCGGCGAGGTCGGCGGGGAGGGCGATGTCGGGCACCACCACGTCGCCGCTCTCGCAGTGGCGGCCGACGACGACGCTGTGCACCGGCGGGCCCTGCAGGCTCCGCCCGGCGCTCCAGGCGGTGTACCGGGCCTGGTACAGCGCGGGGCGCAGGGCGTCGCTCATGCCGCCGTCCACGGAGACGAAGCGGCGCCGGACACCGTCCTTGACGGCGCCGACCCGGTACAGGGTGACCCCGGCGGTGCCGATGAGCGACCGGCCCGGCTCGACGGCCAGGGCCGTCCCGGCCGGGTCGAGGACGTCGGCGATCCCGGACCGGAGCGCGGCGGCGAACTCGGCGGCGGGCAGGCGGCGTTCGCCGGGGAGGTAGGCGATGCCCGCGCCGCCGCCGAGGTCCAGCTCCCGCACGCGGACGCCGTGGCGCTCGGCGAGGGTGCGGGCGAACGCGGCGACACGGCGGGCGGACAGGCGCAGTCCGGCGGCGTCGAGGAGCTGCGAGCCGAGGTGGGCGTGGAGGCCGGCCGGCCGCAGCGACCCGGCGGCGGCGACGGCGAGGACGGCCCGCTCGGCGCGGCCGCCGGTGACGGGGAAGCCGAACTTGACGTCGTCGCCGCCGGTGGCCATGTAGGCGTGGGTGGCGGCGGTGACGCCGGGCGCGATGCGGACGTGGACGTCCTGCATGCGGCCGGCGGCCCGGGCGAGGGCGGCGAGCCGGTCGATCTCCTCCAGGCAGTCGACGACGACCGTGCCGACGCCGGCGGCGACCGCGGCCCGGAGCTCCTCGGGCGCCTTGTTGTTGCCGTGCAGCACGATGCGCGCCGGGTCGAAGCCCGCGTCCAGGGCGAGGCGCAGCTCGCCGCCGCTGCACACGTCCAGGTGCAGGCCCTCGGAGTCGACCCAGCGGACCGCCTCGGCGCAGAGGAAGGCCTTGGAGGCGTAGTGCACGCGGTCGGCGCCGCAGGCGCGCCACTCGCGGGCGCGGGCGCGGAAGTCCGCCTCGTCGACGACGTAGAGGGGGGTGCCGCAGGCGGCGGCGAGGTCGGGCAGGGCGACGCCGCCGACGTGGAGGACGCCGTCCACGGTGCGGGCGGTGAGCGGCCAGACCTCGGGGGCGCGGTCGGGGCCGGCGGCCTCGGCGAGGGCGGCGCCGGCGGCGTCCGGGCCGGCGTGGGGGGCCCCGGGGGCGTGGGGGGCCTCGGGGGCGTGGGGGGCCTCGGGGGCGTCGGGGGCCTCGTGGCCCTCGGAGGCGTGGGGTGCGGCGGGGGCCCCGGCTGGGGCGGGGGGCGGCGGGGCGGTGCCCGTCGGGGTCATGGTTCCTGCTTCCCGGTGAGGACGGCCAGCAGCAGCAGGTCGTCGGTGGCGTCGGTGACGCGGTGCTCGGCCCCCGCGTCGAAGTGGCAGGCGTCGCCGGGTCCGAGGGTCCGCGCGGTGTCGCCGACGTGCAGCCGGCAGCGGCCGGCGACCACGACGACCGCCTCCTCCCCCGCGTGCCGGACGGGCTCGCCGTGGTCGCCGGGGTCGGCGTGGACGAGCCGCAGGGACAGGGCCTCGGAGCCGTGCGCGGTGAGGTCCCAGACCGCCCGGTGGCCGGGGGTGCGGGCCAGGGGCGGGACGGCGGCGAAGCGGGGGGCGAAGCCCGGTCCGGGCCGCTCCTCGGCGCCCGGGGCGAACAGGTCGCCCAGGGAGGCGCCGAGGGCCTCGGCGACCTGGGCGAGGGTGCGGACGGTGGGGTTGGCCGTGCCGGACTCGATCTGCGAGATGTACGCGGTGGACAGGCCGGAGGCGGCCGCGACCGCGCTCAGGGTGAGCCCGGCGCCCCGCCGGATCCGGGCGACCGCGCGCCCCGCCTCGGCGGCGGCGCGGTCGGCGGCCGGCACGGGCAGCTCGGCGGCGGGACCGGCGGGGCCGGGCTCGACGGGATCGGGGCCGGGCCCCGGAGCGGTGCGCTCCGGAAGGAGGGGTGACGGCGCGTCGACCGCGTGGGTGCCGCCGGTCGACGGTCCGTCGGAGGACCGCGGTGCGGAGGGTGACGGCCCGTCGTCCTCGGAAGTGGGCGGGAGCTGGTGATCCCTTGACGAGGTCATATGCCGACAGTAATACTCGCCCAACTTTTAGATCAAGCAATCCGCCGGAGCCGTTAACTGACGGTACACGCCACCCCTGCAGCCCCGTGCCGATCCGACCGAAGGGCACCGCCATGCGGCCCCCACTCGCCCCCACCCCCGTCCTGACCCACCTACGGGACGCCGCCGGCGTCTGCGGCCAGGCCGGCGCGCGCCTGTTCGCCGCCATCGCGGCGGACTACCCCGCGTCGCTGGAGGAGCGCCCCGCCCGGCTGCTGCGCAGCGCGTCGGCGACGGCGGCGGACCTGGAGCGGCTGCTGGCCACGGCGGGGTTCACGGACACCGACGACCTGCGGCTGCGCTCCCGGCAGGAGACCGGCCTCCGGCTGGCCGCCCCGGACCTGCGCTTCACCGAACGGGAGGGCGCGGGGACCGGGCGCACCGGACTGCGCCGCGCCGTGGCCAGGGAGCGGGAGAACCTGGGCGCCGTCCTGGACGCGCTGCAGTCGGGCGGCGCGCTGGAGCTGGCCGCGGAGGCGGTCCTGGCGGGCCGGCGGCGCTGGGTCCTGGGCGACCTGGGGTGCTTCGGCCACGCCGTGCTGTTCGCGGACGCCCTGGCCGCGTCGCTGCGGGACGTGACGCTGGTGCAGCCCGGCGCGGGACCGGCCGCCGACGCCCTGTGCGACGCGCACGTCCGCGACGTGCTGGTGGTCTTCGCGCTGCGTCCGCACGGCGACCTGGCGGTGCGGGCGGCCCGGGAGTTCCACGCACTGGGCGCGACCGTGGTCGCGGTGACCGACGACCCGGACGGCCCGCTGGCCGAGTACGCGGCGCACGTGCTGGCGGTGGCGGGCCCCGACGGGGAGCCGCTGCCCTCGCCGGCCGCGGTCACCGCGGTGGGGCACCTGCTGTCGGTGCTCGCCGCTGCCGGGGCCAAGGGCGCGTCCCGCCGCGAGCGCCGCCGGGCCGAGGCGCACCGGGCGCTGGCGGCCCGTCACGGACCGGACGGCCCGCCGCACGGCGGCCCGGCGCACGGCGGCTCCGCGGCAGGTGACGGCGCTGCCGCTGGCGACCGGGCCGGCGACGGGGCTGCCGGCGACGGCGGCAGGGACACGGAGGAGGAGGGCCGATGAGCACCGGCACCGCACCGCAGGAGACGCCCCGGGAGACGCCCCGGGAGGCCGCCGACCTGCTCGGCGAGGACGCGGCGGAGCTCTGCTCGCGCCTCATCCGGTTCGACACCACCAACTTCGGCGGCGGCGACTCGCGCGGGGAGCGCGCGGCGGCCGAGTGGGTGGCGGAGACCCTGGCGGAGGCCGGCCTCGCCCCCGTCGTCCTGGAGTCGGCGCCGGGCCGGGCCAGCACCGTGGTCCGCATCCCCGGCACCGACCCGGCCGCCCCCGCCCTGCTGGTCCACGGCCACCTGGACGTGGTGCCCGCGCAGGCCGCCGACTGGTCCTTCGACCCGTTCGCGGGCGAGGTGCGCGACGGCGCGGTCTGGGGCCGCGGCGCCCTGGACATGAAGGACATGGACGCGATGATGCTGGCCGTCGCCCGGGGCTTCGCCCGTGACGGGTACCGGCCGCCGCGCGACGTCGTCCTCGCGTTCGTCGCCGACGAGGAGGACACCGGCGCGTACGGGGCGGGCTTCCTCGTGGAGGAGCACCCGGAGCTGTTCGAGGGCGTCGCCACCGCGATCGGCGAGTCCGGCGGCTTCACGGTGCACCTGCCGGACGGCGGCCGGCTGTACCCGGTCGCGGCGGGCGAGCGGGGCAGCGCCTGGATGACGCTGACCGCCCGCGGCACGGCCGGGCACGGCTCGCGCGCCAACCCCGACAACGCGGTGGCCCGGCTGGTCCGGGCGGTCCACCGGCTCTCCTCGCTCGACTGGCCCGTGCACCCGACGCCGGTGGTCACCGCGCTCCTGGAGGGCCTGGGCGAGCGGCTGGGCCTCGCGGCCGACCCCGCCGACCCGGCGTTCCTCGGCGCGCTCGGCGAGGCGGCCTCCCTGGTGGAGGCGACCCTGTCCAACACCCTCAACCCGACGATGCTGCAGGCCGGCTACAAGCACAACGTCGTCCCGGGCGAGGCGACGGCGGGCGTGGACGGGCGCATCCTGCCCGGCGCCGAGGACGCCTTCTTCGCCGCGGTCGACGCGGTGCTGCGCGAGGAGGGCGTGGACCGCTCCTTCGCGAGCTTCACCGCGCCCGTCTCGGCCGACCACCGCTCCCCGGAGTTCGCGGCGATGGCGCGGGCGCTGCGCGCCGCCGACCCCGAGGCGCTGGTCCTGCCGTACTGCATGTCGGGCGGCACCGACGCCAAGGCGTTCGCCCGGCTCGGCATCGCCTGCTACGGCTTCGCGCCGGGCAGCACCCCGCCGGGCTTCCCGGTGTGGGACTACGTCCACGGCGTCGACGAGCACGTGCCGCTCGCGAGCCTCTCCTTCGGCGCGGCGGTCCTCGACCGCTACCTGCGGACCGACCCGCGCGACCCCGCCTGACCCCCTCCCCGCCGGCGGGCCCCTCCGCCTGCGGCCCCCCTTCCGCCCCGAGACCCCTTCCCTGCGACAGCCCCTCCCTGCGACACCCCTGCGAGACCCCTTCCCTGCGGCACCCTTCCCCGAGACACGAGGAGCAGCCTCCGTGACGACCGACGCCGACCGCAGCACCCCCTCCGCCAGACCGGGCACCGCCCGGACCCGCAACCGGGCCTCCCGCGCCGCCGCCGCCCTCGCCGCGCTCGCCCTCGCGGGCTCCGCCGGTGTCGCCGGGGCGCCCGCGGCGGCCGCCGCCGACCAGCCGACGACGCTGCGCGCCGCGATGTCCTTCTCCGGGGTGGACACCCTCAACCCGTTCCTCGCCTACTTCAACGGCGCGCTGGACATCTTCGGCTCGGTCTACCCGACGCTGAACTCGCTGCAGCCCGACGGCACCCCGGGCCCGTACCTGGCGACCTCCTGGAAGCCGTCGGACGACAAGCTCACCTGGACGTACACCCTCCGCAGCGGCCTGAAGTGGAGCGACGGCAAGCCGATCACGGCCGAGGACGCCTCCTGGACGCTCAACCTGATCATGACGGACGAGACGGCGGCCACCGCCAACGGCTCGCTCGTCGCCAACTTCGAGAAGGTCACCGCCCCGGACGCCACCACGCTGGTGATCAGGACCAAGAAGCCGCAGTCGAACGTCCCCTACGTCTCCATACCGGTCAGCGGCATCCCGATCGTGCCCAAGCACGTGTGGGAGCAGCACACCGGCGACCTCAAGTCCTTCAAGAACGACACCTTCCCGCTGGTCGGGTACGGGCCGTGGACGCTCACCGACTTCAGGACCGAGCAGTACGCGAAGTTCACCGCCAACAAGGACTTCGTGCTCGGCGCGCCGAAGTTCGACCGGCTGGTCGAGCAGAGCTTCAAGAGCCCGGACGCGGCGGTCGCCGCCCTGCGCAGCGGCCAGCTCGACTACGTCAACAACATCGAGGCCGCCCAGTACAAGGCCCTGAAGGGCGACAAGGACGTCAAGGCCTTCCAGGAGGTCGGCAACCGCTGGTTCGGCGTCGAGCTCAACGCGGGCGCCCGGACGAAGTCCGGGAAGAAGCTCGGCACCGGCAGCCCGGCGCTGGGCGACACGGCCGTGCGCAGCGCCATCGCCCTGGCGGTCGACCGGGACACCCTGGTCGCCAAGGTCATCGACGGCCTCGGCAAGCCGGGCGCCGGCTACCTGCCGCCCGCCTGGCCGCAGTGGGCGTGGAGCCCGGCCGGGGGCAAGGCCGAGCACGACCCGGCGAAGGCGAACAAGCTGCTGGACGACGCCGGGTACAAGCGCGGCGGGGACGGCGTGCGGACCGACCCGAAGACCGGCAGGCCGCTGGTGCTGCGCCTGGGCATCCACTCCGACCGGCCGCGCGACACCCAGGCGAGCGCCTACCTGGCGGGGTGGCTGAAGGACATCGGCGTCAAGGTCGACATCCAGGCGCTGTCGATGAGCAAGCTCAACGACGACCTGGCCAAGGGCGACTGGGACATGCTCATGGACAGCTGGAGCACCGGCCCCGACCCGACGTACCTGCTGGGCATCCAGACCTGCGACGCGCTCCCCGACGACCAGGGCAACGGCGGCAGCACCGACGCCTTCTTCTGCGACCCGGAGTACGACAAGCTGTTCGAGCAGCAGGTCACGACCTTCGACCAGGGCGAGCGGGCGCAGGTCATCGGGAAGATGCAGGACATCCTCTACAAGGCGAACAGCGACATCATGCTGTTCTACGCGAACGGCCTGGACGCCGTGCGCACCGACACCGTGCAGAACCTGGTGACGGGCAAGGCGGACGCGGCGGGGCTGTACCCGTCGCAGACCACCTTCTGGAACTACATCACCGCCGCCCCGCCCGCGAAGGGCGCGAAGGACGGCTCCGGCAGCAACGCGGCGCTGATCGGCGGCGGCCTGGTGGCCGTGCTCGTGGCGGCCGGCGTGGCCGTCCTCGCGATGCGGCGCCGCTCCGCCTCGGACGACCGGGAGTGACCCCGTGAGCGACCTGCTCGACGCGGTCGCCCTCCCGGAGCGGGAGGAGCCGGCCGGCTCCTCCCGCCCGGGGCGGCCCCCCGCACCGTTCCTGCGCTACCTCGCCTCCAAGGTGGCGGCCGCGCTGGTCAGCTTCGCCGTGACCCTGGTCATCGGCTTCGTGCTGTTCAGCCTGATGCCGGCCAACCCGGTGCAGTCGCTGACCCGGGGCCGCCCCACCAGTGCCGCCCAGATGGAGCACCTGCGCCACCAGTTGGGCCTGGACCAGCCGGTGTGGCACCGGTTCCTCTCCTTCGTCGGCGACACCCTCCAGGGGAGGCTCGGCGACTCCTGGCAGTTCCAGCAGCCGGTGGCCTCCCTGATCGGCGAGCGGCTGTGGCCGACCCTGCTGCTGACCGGCACCGCGACGCTGCTCTCCGTCGTGCTCGGCCTGTGGCTGGGCGTGCACAGCGGCTGGCGGCACGGCAGCCGGTTCGACCGGCTGACCTCGGGGATCTCGCTGACGCTCTGGTCGGTCCCCACGTTCTGGCTGGCCATGATCCTGCTGGTCGTCCTCAGCACCGGCCTGGGGCCGATCCCCAGCCTCTTCCCGGCCGGCGGCATGAGCGACGCCTACAGCCCCGGCGGCTTCGGCCACGTCCTGGACGTGGCGCACCACCTGGTGCTGCCCTGCCTGACGATGGTGCTGGTCGTCTTCGCCCAGTACGTGACCGTCATGCGCTCGTCCGTCATCGACGAGCTGGGCAACCCCTACCTGCTGACCGCCCGCGCCAAGGGGCTGATGGACAGCCAGGTCCGCAACCGCCACGCGGCGCCCAACGCGCTGCTGCCGTCGGTCACCGTGATCTTCCTGCAGCTCGGGACGGTCGTGGGCGGCGCCATCACGGTGGAGACCGTCTACTCCTGGCCCGGCCTCGGCTTCCTCACCTACCAGGCCCTGCAGGTCCCGGACCTGCCGCTGCTGCAGGGCACCTTCATCGTCTTCAGTGCCTCGGTGATCCTCATGAACCTGCTGGCGGACGTGGTGTACCGCTTCCTCGACCCCCGGGTGCGTGCCCAGTGACGGCCCCCGGCACCCGGGCCGACGGCGCCCCGGCGGACGGCCTCCCGGCGGACGGCGCCCCGGCGGACGGCCTCCCGGCGGACGGCCTCCGGGCGGACGGCGCCCCGGGCCCCGCCCCCGTGTACCGGCCGCCGCGCGCCGCCGCGCTGCGCCGCTTCGCCCGCGCCTACCTGGCCCGGCGCGCCGGCGCCGCGGGCCTGGGCATCCTGGTGCTGGCCGCCCTCCTGGCGCTGACCGCGCCCCTGTACATCGGCGACGGCCAACTGGACGTCACCCGCGTCGACGGGCCGCTGCTGGCCCCGCCGAGCGGCGCGTACCCGCTGGGCACCGACCACGCGGGGCGGTCCGTGCTGCTGCTCACCGTCTGGGGCGCCCGGTCCTCGCTGGCCGTCGGCTGCGTGGCGACCGTGCTCACCGTGCTGCTGGGCAGCGCGGTCGGCCTGGTCGCCGGGCACTACGGCGGGCGGCTCGGCCGGGCGCTGATGCACGTCACCGACTGGTTCATCGCGCTGCCGAGCCTGCCGCTGGCGATCTCGCTGGCGGCGGTGATCGGGCAGGGCCCGGTGTCGATCACGATCGCGATCGCGGTCACCTCGTGGAGCGCCACCGCCCGCCTGGTGCGGGCCCAGACCATCGCGGTCGGGGCGCGGCCGTTCGTCGAGCGGGCGCGGGCCCTGGGCGCGGGCGAGGCCCAGGTGATGTTCCGTCACATCCTGCCGAACGTCACGCCGATCATCCTGGTCTCAGCGACGCTCACCGTGGCCTCGGCGATCCTGTCCGAGGCGACCCTGACCTTCCTCGGCCTCGGCGACCCCACCGACGTCACCTGGGGCTCCATGCTCAGCGCGGCCCTCTCCCAGGGCGCGGTCACCTACGGCGCGTGGTGGTACCTGATGGCGCCCGGCACGGCCATCCTGCTCGTGGTGCTGGGCTTCACCCTCACCGGGCGCACCGTGGAACACCTGCTCAACCCCCGGACGGGAGGGGCGTCATGACCCTGCTGGAGGTGCGCGGCCTCGGCGTCTCCTACCGCAGCGGCGGCCGCGAGGTGCCCGCCGTGCGCGGCGTGGACCTCACGCTCGACCGCGGCGAGACGCTCGGCCTGGCCGGCGAGTCCGGCTCGGGCAAGTCGACCCTCGCGCTGAGCCTGCTGCGGCTGCTGCCCGCCGGCACCCGCGTGGAGGGGCAGGTGCGGTGGGAGGGCGAGGACCTGCTCACCGCGAAGTGGAGCCGGGTGCGGGCGGTCCGCTGGGCCGGCGCGTCGGTCGTCTTCCAGGGCGCGCTCAGCGCGCTCAACCCGGTCCGCACCGTCGGCGACCAGATCTGCGAGCCGATCGTGCTGCACGAGGGGGCGACCCGGCGCGAGGCCCGCCGCCGGGCCGGGGAGCTCCTGGAGAGCGTCGGCGTGCCCGTGCGGCGGCTCGACGGCTACCCGCACGAGTTCTCCGGCGGCCAGCGGCAGCGGATCATGATCGCGATGGCGCTGGCCTGCCGCCCCGACCTGATCATCGCGGACGAGCCCACCACGGCCCTGGACGTCATGGTCCAGGCGCAGATCCTGCAGCTCCTCGCCGACCTGGTGAAGGAGGAGCGGATCGCCGTCCTGATGATCAGCCACGACCTGTCGGTGCTGGCGCAGATGTGCGACCGGCTCGCGGTGATGTACGCCGGACAGCTCGTCGAGACCGGGCCGTCGGCGCAGCTGCTCACCGACCCCCGGCACCCCTACACCCGGGCGCTGGCCGGGGCGTTCCCCGTGATCGGGGACCCGGCCTCCCGCCGCGCCCCCTCGGGGCTGCCCGGCGACCCGCCCAACCAGGCGCAGCTGGGCGCGGGCTGCGCCTTCGCGCCGCGGTGCCCGGAGGCGGACGCGGACTGCCGCACCGGCGCGGTGGAGCTGTGGCCCGCCGGACCGGGACGGCACGCGGCCTGCCTGCGGGTGCTGCCGGACGGGGCGCTGCGGCCCGCCGGGCCGGAACGGCCCGCGGACGGCGCGGACGCGGTGGCGGCCGAGCCCGGCGGCGCGGACGCGGCCGGGGAGCGGACCGGAGAGCAGGCCGGAGAGCAGGCCGGGGAGCAGGCCGCGCCGCAGCCGGCCGCCGGGACGTCAGCAGGAGGACAGTCATGAGCGCATCGGCACCCGCATCCGCCGCCGGGCCGACGGCCTCCGCCGGCCCGGCGGAGGCCGCACCGGCGGCCCTGGAGGTCCGCGGCCTGACGGTCGTGCACCCGCCGCGCGGCGGCCGCGGCCCCGCCCGGGCGGTGGACGGCGTCGACCTGCGGCTGGAGCAGGGCGAGATCCTGGCCCTGATCGGCGAGTCGGGCTGCGGCAAGAGCACCCTGGCCCGCGCCCTGGTGGGCCTGACCCGGCCCACCTCCGGCGAGGTGCTGTACCGGGGCACGCCCCTGCGGTACACCGGCTCCGCCCTCAAGGCGTACCGCCGCCACACCCAGCTGGTCCTCCAGGACCCGGGCGGCGCCCTCAACCCCCGGCAGACCGTGTTCGACGCGGTCGCCGAGGGCCCCCGCCTGCACGGGCTGAAGGAGGGGCTGGAGGAGCGGGTGCGCTCGGCGCTCTCCCGGGCCGGGCTGCGCCCCCCGGAGGACTTCCTCGCCCGCTACCCGCACCAGCTCTCCGGCGGCCAGCAGCAGCGCGTGGTGATCGCCGGGGCGCTCGCCCTGGACCCGGCCGTCGTCGTCGCCGACGAGCCGGTGGCCTCCCTCGACGCCTCGGTGCGCGGCGAGATCCTGCAGTTGGTCCTGCGGCTCCGCGACGAGCTGGGGCTCTCCGCGCTGGTCGTCAGCCACGACCTCGGCCTGGCCTGGAACATCGCCGACCGGGTGGCGGTGATGTACCTCGGCCGGATCGTCGAGGTCGGCACCGTCGAGGACGTGCTGCTGCGACCGGTGCACCCCTACACCAGGGCGCTGCTCTCCGTGCTGCCCGGGCCGGACCGCGGCCGGCGGCCCACCGTCCTCACCGGCGAGGCGCCCGACCCGACCGCGGTCCCCGCGGGCTGCCGCTTCCACCCCCGCTGCCCCGCGTGGGCGGCGCTGGACGGACCGGGCCGGGAGGCCGCCGGGTGCACGGTGCGGGAGCTGCCGGTGCTCACGGCGGACCCGGGCGCCGGGCGGCAGGCCGCCTGCCACCTGGTGGACGCGGGGGCGGACACGCCGGCGGGCGGGGCGGCGGCGGCCGGCGCGCCGGGGGGCGCGGCGCAGGCACCCGGGGCGGAGGACGGCCGTGGCTGAGTCCCTGCTGCGGCCCCCGGCGCTGCGCCCCGGCGACCGCGTCGCCGTCGCCGCCGCCAGCGGGCCGCCCGACCAGGCCGCCCTCGACCGGGGGCTGGCCGCCCTGCGCGGCCTCGGCCTGGAGCCCGACGTCCTGCCCTCCGCCCGGGCGGGCGGCGCGTACCTCGCGGGCTCCGACGCGCTGCGGGCCGCCGACCTCACCCGGGCGCTGACCGACCCGTCCTACCGGGCCGTCCTGCTCGCCTGCGGCGGGTACGGCGCCCAGCGCACCCTGGAGCTGGTCGACTGGGACCGCGTCGGCGCCCCGGCCCCGCGCGCGGTCATCGGGTACTCCGACGTCACCGCGCTGCTGGAGGCCGTCGCGGTGAGACTCGGCTGGGCGTCGCTGTTCGCGCCCATGCCCGCCTGCGACGGCTTCCACCCGGACAGCCCGGCCTTCGGGCACCTGGCGCGGCTGCTCACCGACCCGGCCTCGGTGCGGGAGCTGGCCTTCCCCCGCGCCCGGGCCCTGGTGCCCGGCACGGCGGAGGGCGTCACCGCGGGCGGCACCGCCACCCTGCTGGCCTCCTCGCTCGGGTCGGCGACCTCCCGGCCCGCGCGGGGCGCGGTCCTCCTGCTGGAGGACGTGGACGAGGAGGTCTACCGGCTGGACCGCATCCTCACCCAGCTGCGCCGCTCGGGGTACCTCGACGGCGTGGCCGGGATCGTCTGCGGGACCTTCACCCGCTGCGGCGCCCCGGAGGAGGTGGAGGAGCTGCTCCGCGACCGCCTCGGGGACCTCGGGGTGCCCGTCCTGGCCGGGGCCGACGTCGGCCACGGGGTGCCGATGCGGACCTTCCCGATCGGGGTGCGGGCCCGCCTGGACGCGGACCGGGGCACCGTGCGGCTGCTCGACCCGCCGCTCACCTGACCCGGCCCGGCGCCCGCTCCCGGCGCCCGCCCCCGGGCCGGGGCGCACCGGGGACGGGCGCCGGGACCCGCGTGCCGTGGACGGGGCTCCGGGCCGCCGGTAGGGTGCAGTGGGGGCAGATATGTCCGACAACGTCCGCATCAGCCTGTTCGGCGGCTTCCGTGCGGTGGTCGGGGACCGCCCCGTCGCCGCCGGGGAGTGGCGGCTGCGCAAGGCCAGGACCCTGCTGAAGCTGCTGGCCCTGGCCCCGGGCCACCGGCTGCACCGGGACCGGGTCTACGACCTGCTCTGGCCCGACCTGGACCCCGCGGCCGCCGCGAACAACCTGCACCAGGTGCTCCACGCCGCCCGGCGCGCCCTGACCGCGGCCGGGGCCCCCGGGGACGTGGTCGTCCTGCGCGACGACACGGTGGTCCTCGGCCCGGAGGGCGGCGTCCGGGTCGACCTCGACGACCTGGAGGAGGCGGCCCGGCGCGCGTCCGCGGGCGGCGGGTCGGCGGAGTACCGCGCCGCGCTCGACCTGGCCGGGGGCGAGCTGCTCCCCGAGGACGCCTACGAGCCGTGGACGCAGGAGGCGCGCGACGCCGCGGACGTGCGGCGCACCCGGCTGCGGGCCGGCCTCGCCGGGGCGCTGGAGCGGGAGGGCCGCCCCGCCGAGGCGGTCGAGGTCCTGGAGGCCCTGGCCGCCGAGGACGGGTTCGACGAGCCGGTCCGCCGGGCCCTGATGCGGACCCTCGCGGCCGCGGGGCGGCGGCGCGAGGCGCTGGCGGTGTACGAGCGGCTGCGCGACGCGCTCCGCAGCGGCACCTGGTCCGACCCGGACCCGCAGACCCGGCGGCTGTACCGCACCCTGCTGGCGGGCTCGGTCGAGGACGGGAGCGGGGAGGGGGACGGGAACGCGATCGGGGACGGGAACCGAAACGGGGACGGGAGCGAGGACGGGGACGGGGGGCGCGGGCCCGGGCCCGGCCCCGCGCCCCGGCACAACCTGCCCGCGCAGACGACCAGCTTCGTCGGCCGGGAGCGCGAGACCGCCGAGGTGGAGGAGCTGCTGGCCCGGAGCCGGCTGGTGACCCTCACCGGGCCGGGCGGCTGCGGCAAGACCCGGCTGGCCCTGGCCGTCGCGGCCCGCCGCACCGGCGCCGTCCGCGACGGGGTGTGGTTCGTCGACCTCGCCGCGTTCACGGAGCCCGGACTCGTCCCGGACGCGGTCGCCGAGGTGCTCGGCGTCCGCCTGCCGCGGTCCGGCGGGACGGCGGCGGCGCTGGCCGCCCGGCTGGCCGGGCGGGAGCTGCTGCTCGTGCTCGACAACTGCGAGCACCTGGTCGACGCGTGCGCCGCCCTCGTCGCGGAGGTCCTGGCCCGCTGCCCGGGGGTCACCGTGCTCGCGACCGGCCGGGAGCCGCTGCGGGCCTACGGCGAGCGCACCTGGCGGGTGCCCTCGCTCGGACTGCCGGACCCGCGCCGGCTGCCGGCCCCGGCCGCGCTCGGCCGCTTCGCGTCGGTGCGGCTGTTCACGGAGCGGGCGGCGGAGGTGGCCCCCGGCTTCCGGCTCGGCCCCGGCAACGCGGCGGCCGTGGCGCAGATCTGCTTCCGGCTGGACGGGATGCCCCTGGCCCTGGAGCTGGCGGCCGCGCAGGTGCGCGTCCTGGAGCCGCGGCAGGTCGCCGACCGGCTCGACGACGCGCTCACCCTCCTCGGGCAGGGCGGCAGGCGTGCGGTGACGCGGCAGCGGACCCTGCTGGCGACCCTGGAGTGGAGCCACCGGCTGCTCGACCCCGGGGAGCGGCGGCTGCTGCGGCGGCTGGCGGTCTTCGCCGGGAGCTTCTCCCTGGCCGCCGTCGAGGAGGTGTGCGGCGAGGGCGGCGACCCGGACGGCGACCCGGACGGCGTGCTGGGCACCCTCGGCCGCCTTGTCGACAAGTCGCTCGTCCTCGTGGAGCGCCACGGCGGCGAGGCGCGCTACCGGCTGCTGGAGACGATCCGCCAGTACGCGCGGGAGCGGCTGCGCGAGGCCGGGGAGCAGGCGGGGACCGAACGGCGGCACCGCCGCTTCTACCTGGTGCTCGCCGAGGCCCACGAGCCCGAGCCGCAGCCCGGGGCCGGGTCGGAACGCGGGCACGGGCACGGGCAGGGGGCCGGGGTCCCCGGCGGCACGCCGGTGCAGCTGGAGGCCGACCACGACAACCTGCGCGCCGCGCTCGGCTCGGCCCTCGGGAGCGACCCGGAGACGGCGCTGCGGCTGGCGGTCGCCCTGCGGCTGTTCTGGACCGAGCGCGGCTACTTCGCCGAGGGCCGGCACCGGCTGGAGTCGGCGCTCGCCGCCGCCCCGGAGCCGACCCCGCTGCGGGCGCGGGCCCTCGCCGCCCTGGCCGTGCTCGCGATCCGGCTCGGCGACTGCTCCCGGCCGGTGTCGGCCGCCGCGGAGGCGGTGGCGGTCCACCGGGCGGGCCGGGACCGGGCCGCGCTGGCCTACGCCCTCCACCGGCAGTCGGTCCTGCTGTGGATGTGCGGCGCCTGGGACGCGGCGGACCGGGCGCTCGACGAGGCGTGCGCGCTCGCCCGCGGCGCGCCCACCGCCCGCGTGCCCGCCGTCCTGGCGGCCGCCGCGTACCAGCGGGGGATCCGCGCCGCCTCCCTCGGCGACGGCGCGGCCGCCCGGGCCGCGTTCGCCGGGAGCCTGGACCTGCTGGCGGACCTCGGCGGCGCCACCGGGCCGTTCCTCCCCGTCATGACGCCCGGCTACGTCGTGGAGGAGGACGCCGGGGGCCGCGTGTCGGTGTACTTCGAGGAGACCGTGCTGGCCGGGCGGCTGGTGGGCGCGGCGCAGGCCCGCGGGTACGCGCTGGCCAACCTGGCGTGGGCCGCCCGGCTCGACGGCGACACGGACGGGGCCGCCGCGGCGGCGGAGCGGAGCGCCGCGTGCTTCCGGGATCTCGGGGACCCCCGCGGGGAGTCGCTGGCCCTCAACGCCCTCGGCAACATCTGCCGTGCCCGCGGGGACCGCGCCGCCGCGCGGCGGCACCTGGAGGCGAGCCTGGCGGTCAGGCGGCGCCTCGGCGACCGCCGCGAGGTCGGGATCACCCTCGGCTGCCTCGGCCTGCTGGCGCTGTCCGCCGGCGACCTCGACGGCGCGCGGGCGGCGGTCGGCCGGGCGCTCGCCGGGTTCGAGGAGGCCGACGACGTCCCGGGGCGGGCGAACAGCCTGCTCCACCTCGGGCTCGTCGCCCGGGCGGCCGGCGACACCGCCGCTGCGCGGGCCCTGCTCGTCCGCGCCCAGGAGCTGGAGCACGTCGCCGGGTCGCGGTGCGCCGCCGGGTGGGTGGCGGTCGTGCTGGCGCGGCTCGCGGAGGAGGCGGGCGACCGCATCGGTGCCGACGCGGCCGCCGCCCGGGCCCGGGCGCTCTTCACCGGTCCCGGCGACGCGCGCGGCCTCGCCCACCTGCGCCGGACCGGCCCGGCGGCGGCCGCACCGGCGGGCCGAGGGGCGGGGGCGGCGTGAGCACGACCGGCGGGAACGGGCCCGGCGCGAACGGGCCCGGCAGGGGTGCACAGCGGGGGTGCACAGCGGCTGCTAAGCCGGTGCTAAGCGCCCCGCCGTAGCGTCCCAGGTGTCGGAACGAGATTCCACCCAGGGAGGCCGGCATGTGGATCGACACGGAGCGGGGTGTCCTCGGGGACGCCACCATCGGCGAGCTGGAGGCGGCGCTGCGCGGCACGGTGGTGCGGCCCGGCGACGCCTCGTACGACGAGGCCCGGACGGTCTGGAACGGCGCCCACGACCGGCGGCCGGCCCTGGTGGTGCGGTGCGCCGGGACGGCGGACGTGGTGCGGGCGGTCGAGTTCGCGCGCAGCCAGGACCTGCTGGTCGCGGTGCGGGGCGGCGGGCACAGCATCGCCGGGTTCTCGACCTGCGACGGCGGCGTCGTCGTCGACCTGTCCGGGATGAAGGGGATGCGGGTCGACCCGGCGCGGCGCCGGGCGTTCGCCCAGCCGGGGCTGACCTGGGCGGAGTTCGACAACGAGACGCAGGCGTTCGGCCTGGCCGTGACCGGGGGCCTGGTCTCGTCGACCGGCATCGCCGGCTTCACGCTCGGCGGCGGGGTGGGCTGGCTGGTCCGCCGGTACGGCCTGACCTGCGACAACCTGGTCGGGGCCGACGTCGTCACCGCGGACGGCCGCCTGGTGCACGCGGACGCGGAGGAGAACCCCGACCTGTTCTGGGCGCTGCGGGGCGGCGGCGGCAACTTCGGCGTCGTCACGTCGTTCGAGTACGCGCTGCACCCGGTGGGGCCCCAGGTGATGGCGGGCCTGGTCTTCTACCCCCTCGACGAGGCGCGGCAGGTCGTCACGCGGTGGCGGGACCTGACGGCCGGGGCGCCGGACGAGCTGACGACCATGGTCGTGATGACCACGGCGCCGCCGGTGCCGTTCCTGCCCGAGGAGGTGCACGGCACCCGGGTGGTGGCCGTCGGCTGCATGTACGCGGGCGCCCTCGCGGACGCCGAGGAGGCGGTCCGCCCTCTGCGGACGCTGGGCACGCCGATCGCCGACCTCGTCGGCCCCCTGCCCTACACGGCCATGCAGACGCTGCTGGACCCGCTGTGGACGCCCGGGGCGCACAACTACTTCACCTCGACGTTCGTCGAGCCGTCCGACGCCGCGCTGGACGCGGTGCTGCGGCTGCACCGCACCACGCCGACGCCCTCCAGCGAGCTGCACCTGCACCAGCTCGGCGGCGCCTGCGGCCGCGTCCCCGCGGACGCGACCCCCTTCAGCCGGCGCGACGCGCAGGTCCTGTGCAACGTGATCGCCCGCGCCCCCGGGCCGGAGGGCTTCGACGGGCACGTGGCGTGGGCGCGCGCGGCCCGGGAGGAGGTCGCCCGGCACGGCGGGGGCGGCATGTACGTCAACTTCACCGGCGACGCGTCGGAGGACAAGGTGCGCGCGTCCTACCCGGAGGCCGTGTACGACCGGCTGGTGCGGGTCAAGGACGCGTACGACCCCACCAACCTCTTCCGGCTCAACCAGAACATCCGCCCGTCCGCGGCGGCCTGACCCGGCGCCGCCACCGGCCCGCCCGGCCCGCCCGGCCCGTCTCGGGGCCGGGCGGACCGCTGCGACCGCCCGGGCGGGCGGCGCGCCGCACGGGCGCGCGGGCCCCGCGCAGGGCCCCGCACCGGGCGAGGGGCGGCCGGACCGGGGAACCGGATGTTCATCCCGATGATCCGTCACAGTCCCGCGAACAGGGCCCGTCGGCGGGGACGGGGCTCTACTGTCCCCCCATGCGACGTACACGTACCTTTGCCGTGCGGCCGCCGGGCGTCCTGCCCGGCGGCCGTCCTCCGCTGCCCGCCGCGGGACTGCGCGCGCCCGCAGCCCTGCTCGCCGCCCTCGCCGTGGTCGGGGCGGCCGCCGCACCGACCGGGCCGCAGCGCGGCGGCGGGGCGGCCGTGCGGACGGTCGCCGCGGTCGCGGACGGACCGGTGCGGGCCGCCCGCCCCGGCGGCGCCGACGGGGCGGGCGGCCCCGTCCCGGCGGGCCCGCGCGTCCCGGTGCCGCCGGACGACGGGGCCGGGGCGGGGACCCGGACCGCACCGGCGGCGCGCGGACGGGCCGCGGAGGCGGCGGCCGGGGACGCCGGGTCCACGGACGCGCTGGAGGTCTCCTCGTCCACCCGGACGGTCGCCCCCGGGGTGACGCTGACCCGCGAGCGGACCGTCGACCCGGCGGGGTTCCTCGACGGGTACGTGCTCCGCGCCGACCTGGACGGACCCACCCGGCCGCGGCTGCTCGCCCCCACCGTGAGCGGCACCTCCGCACCGACCGCCCTCGCCGACGGCGCGGGCGCGGCCGCCGCCGTGAACGGCGACTTCTTCGCCATCGACACCACGAACGCCCCGATCGGCCCCGAGGTGCGGGACGGCGCGCTGCTGAAGGCGGGCGCCGCACCGGCCCCGGTCGCCGGCGTCGGGCAGGACGGCGTGGGCCGCATCGCCGACCTGCTGCTGGAGGGCGCAGCGGCCGTCGGCGGGGTGCGCCGCGACCTGGCGGGGCTCAACCCCGGCTCGGTGCCGG
This sequence comes from Streptomyces sp. NPDC001380, assembly GCF_042895785.1. Lineage (NCBI taxonomy): Bacteria > Bacillati > Actinomycetota > Actinomycetes > Kitasatosporales > Streptomycetaceae > Streptomyces > Streptomyces sp. NPDC001380. Next base: position 268,171 of record NZ_JBIAWP010000001.1, read on the forward strand.
CCGACGCCCTCGCCCTGTACACCCCGGACTGGGGTCCCGGCGACCGGCGGTTCGCCGTCCCGGCGGGCGCGGACGCCGTCGAGCTGGAGGTCCGGGACGGCAGGGTCGCCGCCGTGCACGAGGGCGCCGGGCGCACGCCGGTGCCGGACGGCGCGCAGGTGCTCCTCGCCACCGGGAGCACCGCGGACGCCCTGGCGCGGACCGCCCCCGGCACCCCGGCGTCGGTGGAGTACCACGCCCGGACCTCGGCGCCCTCGCCGTTCTCGCTGGCCCTGGGGGCCCACCTGGTCCTGGTGCGCGGCGGCGCCGTCGCCCCCGTCGACACCTCCGACGCGGGCAACAGCGCCCTCAAGCCCCGGACCGCGATGGGCTGGACGGCGGACCGGCGGCTCGTGCTGTACGTGGCCGACGGCTCCTCCAGCCGCTCCCGCGGCCTCACCGCCCTCCAGCTCGCCGAGCGCATGAGGGCGCTCGGGGCGGTGGACGCGGTGATGCTCGACGGCGGCGGCTCCTCGCAGCTCGTGGCCCGCCGCCCCGGCGGCACCGGCGCCGAGGTGGTGAACGCCCCCTCGGACGGCGCGCAGCGGGTCGTGCCCAACGCGGTGGGCCTGGTCCCGCCGGCCGGCTCCGGGCGGCTGCACGGCATCGACGTGCGGCTGCGCTCGGACCGGCTCTTCCCCGGCCTGTCGCGGGACGTCGCCGCGTCCGGCTACGACGAGGCGCTGGGCGCCGCACAGCTGGGCGCGGCCCGGTGGCGGACCGTGCCCGGCGGCCTGGCCGGGTCCGACGGGGCGGCCGTGCTGCGCGGCGCCCGGCCGGGCAGCGGGACGCTGGAGGCGCGCAGCGGGGCGGTGTCCGCGCACGTGCCGCTGCGGGTGCTCGGCCCGCTGGACCGGCTGGAGGCCGACGTCCCGGCCCTGTCGCTGGAGCCGGGCGACTTCCGGGACGTCACGGTGACCGGCCGGGACGCCGAGGGCTTCGCCGCCCCCGTCGAACCCCGCGACGTGCACCTGGAGTACGACCCCGCCGTCGCCTCGGTGGCGGCCCGGCCCGACGGCACGCTGCGCGTCACCGGCCTGCCGGGCGGCGACGGCCGGGGCACGGTGGTCACCGCGACGGTGCAGGGCCGCGTGCTGCGCCTGCCGGTGACCGTGGGCCTCGCCGACACGCCGCTCGACCCCCTCGCCGACGCCTCCGCGTGGTCGGCCGCGGGCGCGAAGGCGACGGCGTCGGTGTCCTCCGTGGCGACCGGCGACCGGCCCGGGGCCGCGCCCGGGGAGCGCGGACTGCGCCTGGCCTACGACATGACCGGGCAGCCGAACGGCACCTCGGCCGCGTACGCGGTCGCCCGGCAGCCGCTCGCGGTGCCCGCCGGCGCCCAGCGGCTCGCGCTGTGGGTCCGCGGCGACGGCTCGGGGCACTGGCTGCGGGCGCAGCTGCGCTCGCAGGGCACGACCAACGTCCCCTTCACCTTCTCCCTCGCGGTGGACTGGACCGGCTGGCGCCGCGTCGAGGGGCCGGTCCCCACCGGTTTCACCGCGCCGCTGACGCTGGAGCGGCTCTACCTGGTGCAGACCGACCCCACCCGGCGGACCGCCGGAGCGGTCGACCTCGCCCTGCTCGACGCCCGGGTGGGTGTGCGCCTCGACCTGCCGGACCGGCCGGACCAGCCGGACCCGGCCGTCGTCGAGGACGCCGACGGCCTCCCCGCGCCGGGGCGGCGGGCGTGGCGGTTCGCGGTCCTGTCCGACACGCACGTCAACGCCGACGGCGGCACCGGCTCCTACGCCTACCGGCACACGGCGCGGGCGCTGGACGAGATCGCCGCGGCCCGCCCGGACCTCGTGCTGCTGTCCGGGGACGGCGTCGACCGGGACCGGCCGGCCGACTTCGCCCTGTTCCAGCGGCTCCTGACGGAACACCTGCCGGCCGGCGTCCCCCTGTACTGGGCGGTGGGCAACCACGAGTCGGGCGCGGTGGCGGGCGGCACCCTGGAGCAGTTCACCGCCTCCACCGGGCGGCCGACCCGGCAGTCCTTCGACCACGCGGGCACCCGGTTCGTGCTGCTCGACTCGACCCTGGGGTCGCTGCGCCTGTCGGACTGGCCCCAGCTGGGATGGCTGCGGGAGCGGCTGGCGGACGCCGCCGCCGACCCGGCCGTGGACAGCGTGGTCGTCGCCGTCCACCACCCCGTGCTCGACCCCACCGGGACCGGCGCCAGCCAGCTGTCCGACCCCTCCGAGGGCGCGCTGCTGGAGCAGTGGCTGGCGGACTTCCGGCGGCGCACCGGCAAGCAGGTCGCGCTGGTGACCGGGCACGCGCACACCGCGCACGTGCGGCGGGCCGACGGCCTGCTGGAGTTCAACGCTCCGGTGGTCGGCAAGACCCCGTACGGGGACGCGGGCCACGGCGGCTTCGCCGCCTGGTCGCTGGTGACCCTGGACCCGGAGGCCGCCCGGGTCACCCCCGACCGGCCGGACCCGCGCGGCGCCGGGTGGTTCCGGGCGGAGGTGCGTCCGCTGCTGGACCGCATCGGCCTGACGGTCCCCCCGCAGCTCTCCCCGGGGGACGCCGGGCAGGTCTCCGCCACCGGCGTCGACGACGGCATGGGGGGCCGGACCGTCCCGCTGCGCTACCCGGCGACCGCCGCCTGGTCCGGCGCGCACCTGGCCGTCGTCGCCGACGACCGGGCGCTGGCCGCCGCGCTGCGGCGCCCCGGCGTGGTCGCCGTCCTGGACCGGCGCACCCTGCGCCTCACCGCCGTCCGCCCCGGCGGCACCGACGTGACGGTGCGCTCCGGAAGCCTCACCGCGTCCGCCCGCGTAGAAGTGGGGGCCGGTCCCGCCGCCGCGCGGCGGGCGTCCTCCGGCTGACCGGACCGGCCGGCGCCCCGGCACCGGGGCGCCGGCCGGCGGTCAGCCCGCCGCGGAGGCGAGCAGGAGGCGCAGCAGGCGGTCGAGCTCGGCCGCCTCGTCGGGCGCCAGGGCCGCGGCGAGCACCTGCCGCTGGACGGCGAGGCCGGCGCCGACCGCCTCCTCGACCAGCTCCAGTCCGGCGGGGGTGAGGGTCACGCGCAGGCCGCGCCGGTCGCGCGGGTCGGGGGAGCGGGTGACGTACCCGGCGCGCTCCAGCTTGTCGAGGCGGCCGGTCATGCCGCCGGTGGTGAGCATGAGGGTGGCGGTGAGCTCCCGGGGGGAGAGGACGTGCGGCTCGCCCGCCCTGCGCAGCGCGGCGAGGACGTCGAACTCGCCACGGCCGATGCCGAGGCGCCCGTACACGGCCTGCATGCGGGCGCCCATGGCGTCGGCGATCCGGTGAAGGCGGCCGAACACGGCCATCGCGCCGGTCTCCAGATCGGGGCGGACCTGCGCCCACTGCTCGACGACGAGGTCCACGGGGTCGGGGGAGCCGGGGCGGACGGGGGTGGTGCGGTCCATGCGACGAAGTCTCGCACAGGATCGCTCGAAGGAAACACACTTGCCTTCAAGTAGCTTACCGCTAAGCTGCTTTCGCCAGCCCGCCCCGCCGGCCCCTCCCGGGCCGGCACCGCCGCTCCCCGGAGGCCCCCGTGCGCGTCATCGGCTTCGACCACCTCGTCCTGAACGTCGCGGACGTCGAGCGCTCCCTCGCGTTCTACTGCGGCCCGCTCGGCCTCGCCCCCGTCCGCGTCGAGGAGTGGCGGGCGGGCACGGCCCCCTTCCCCTCCGTCCGGGTGAGCCCGGACACGATCATCGACCTCGTGCGGCGGCCCGAGGGCGCGGAGCACGGCTCCAACGTCGACCACCTCTGCCTGGTGGTCGAGCCCCTCGACTGGGAGGAGGTGGCCCGGTCGGGCGTGTTCACGGTCGTCGACGGCCCCGGCCGCCGGTTCGGCGCCCGCGGCACGGCGGTGTCCCTGTACGTCGAGGACCCGGACGGCAACACGGTGGAGCTGCGCTGGTACCCCCAGGACGCCTGACGGGCCGGCCGGCGGGGGGACGCGGACCGCGACGGACCGCGGCGGTGACCGCGAGGGGGACCGTGACGAGGACCACGGACAGTCCGGGGCATCGGCGCCGCGAGGACGGGCAGGGGGCCGTCCGCATCCGGAGGGCGAGCACGGGACGGGGGCCGATCCGCCCACCGCGGACCCGCGTGCCGCGCCGACGGCGGCCGGCCCCCGCGGCAGCCGTCCCGCGCCCTCCATCCCGGCACCACCCACAGGAGAGACCCCGGACATGGCAACCAGCCCCACGACCGTGACCGCCTACGCCGCCCCGGCGCCGAAGGCGCCCCTGGAGCGCACCACCGTCCCCCGCCGTCCGGTGGGCGAGCGCGACGTCGCGATCGAGATCAAGTACGCCGGCATCTGCCACTCCGACATCCACCAGGTCCGCGACGAGTGGTTCGAGGGCATCTTCCCGATGGTGCCCGGCCACGAGATCGCGGGCGTCGTCACCGAGGTCGGCCCCGGCGTGACCAGGTACACGGTCGGCGACCGCGTCGGCGTCGGCTGCATGGTCGGCTCCTGCTGCCGGTGCGTGAACTGCCGCGCCGGCGAGGAGCAGTTCTGCCTCGAGGGCAGCATCCAGACCTACAACGGCCGGCTCCCCGACGGCTCGCCGACGTACGGCGGCTACAGCACGCACATCGTCGTGGACGAGGACTTCGTGCTGCGCATCCCGGACAGCCTGGAGCTGGACGTCGCCGCGCCGCTGCTCTGCGCGGGCATCACCACCTACTCGCCGCTGGCCCACTGGAAGGCCGGCCCGGGCCGGAAGGTCGCCGTGGTCGGCCTCGGCGGGCTCGGGCACATGGGCGTGAAGATCGCCCACGCGATGGGCGCCGAGGTGACCGTCCTCAGCCAGTCGCTGCGCAAGAAGGACGACGGGCTGCGTCTGGACGCCGACCACTACTACGCGACCAGCGACCCGGAGACCTTCACCCGCCTCGCCGGCACCTTCGACCTCATCCTCAACACGGTCTCCGCCAACCTGGACCTGGACGCCTACCTGTCGCTGCTGCGGCTGGACGGCGCCCTGGTGCACGTGGGTGCGCCGGAGCACCCCAGCAGCTTCAACCAGTTCTCGCTGATCGGCATGCGCCGCAGCATGGCGGGCTCCTCCATCGGCGGCATCCGCGAGACCCAGGAGATGCTCGACTTCTGCGCGGAGCACGGCCTGGGCGCGGAGATCGAGGTCATCAGCGCCGACCGCATCAACGAGGCGTACGAGCGCGTCACGGCCGGCGACGTCCGCTACCGCTTCGTCATCGACATCGCGTCGCTGCACGACTGAGCCGCACGGCCGGGCCGCACCGTCCGGCGGCCCGCACGCCCGCGCCCCCGCCCCGGCACGTCCGGGAGCGGGGGTGCGGCCGTCCGGGCCGCCGTGCGCGCCCCGGCAGCGGCCGCCCGGCCCGCCGGACGCCTTCCGGCGCGCTCCCCGGCCGGGCGCGGGGATCCGGCCGGATCCGCGGGCCATGTCCGGCCCGCGGACGGGTACGCGGCGCGGATGGAGGCAGTCAGGGAACGGTGGCGGAAGGGTCGCGCCCGGGTCGGCGAGGCGGCGGGCGGGCTGGTCGAGGCGGTGCGGCACCCCCGCCGCCGGTGCCGCGCCCGCGGGGAGGGCATCGCGCAGGCGGTGAAGGCCGCCGTGGCGTGCGGCCTGGCGTGGCAGGCGGCGATCGTGCTGCTGGGGCGCGGGGAGTGGCCGGTGGTGGCGCCGCTGACGGCGCTGCTGACGGTGCAGTTCACCGTCTACCGGACGGTGCGTCAGGGGCTCAAGCAGTTCGCGGGGGTGCTGGCCGGGGTGAGCGCCGCGGCGGGGTTCTTCCAGCTGGCGGGAACGACGGCCGTGACGATCGGCGTGGCGGTGGGGGTGTGCCTGGGGCTGGGCCGGCTGCTGCGGCTGGGGTCGCAGGCCGGCGAGGTGCCCACCACGGTGCTGCTGGTGCTCTCCTCGGGCAGCGGGTACGGCGTGTCGCGCGTGTGGGACACCCTGATCGGGGTCGGCTGCGGTGTCGCGGTCACCCTCGCGGCCGCTCCACCGACCCACCTGACCCGCGCCGGGGGCCGGGTCGCCGCGGCGATGGAGGGGATGGCCGGCGCCACCCGGGAGGTGTCCGAGGGCCTGCGCGAGGGCTGGGACCACCGCACCACGCGGGCCTGGCTGACCCGGCTGGACGCCCTCGGCGGCCTGCTCGCCCAGGCCCGGCGCTCGGTCGACGAGGCGGACGAGGGCATGCGCCTGAACCCGTGGCGGCTGCGGCGCGGCAGGAGGGCCCACCCGGAGGGGCTGGAGCGCCTCGGCGAGGCGCTGAGGTGCCTGGAGCACTCCCACAGCCAGCTGCACTCGGTGGTGCGGGGTCTGGACGACCTGGCCCACGGGGCCCGCGGCATGCCCGAGGACGAGGAGCTGCGGACGCGGATGTGCGAGCGGCTGCAGCCGGTGGCCGAACTGCTGGAGTCCCTCGGCAGGGGGTTCGAGGCCCAGGCGGGCATCCAGCGGGGGGGTGCGCGGCGTCGACGCGCACGTCGAGGCCCTGGACGAGGCGCTGCGGTCCGGACAGGAGGCCCACCGGGCGGCGGCGCGGGAGCTGGAGCCGCGCGAGGGCGAACCGCTCGCCCTGTGGGCGCTCCAGGGGTCGGTCCTGGACGAGGCCGAGCAGATCCTGCACGAGCTCGACCCGCGGCACGGGCCGCATCCCGGCGCCGTCCCCCCGAGCCTGCGCCGCGCCGCCTGACGGCCGCCCCGCTCCGGCGGGCGGCAGGCGGCCGGTCCGGCGGGCGGCGGTGTCCGGCATTCCGGTGGCTCTCCGGTGATCCGCACGGACGGGGGCCCGGCGGTCTGGGAAGCTCCGGCCATGGCCTCCTCCCTCCGTGCGGGCGTCCTGCACTGGACCGTCGCCGTCCCGCTGCTGGCGGTCGTCCTGACGGTCCTGACCTGGGGTCGCGGTCTGCCCGCGGCCGTGGTGGTGCTGGCGGGGCTCTTCCTGGCGGGCGCGGTCCTGGCGGCGGTGCACCACGCCGAGGTGGTGGCGCACCGGGTCGGGGAGCCGTTCGGGTCGCTGGTGCTGGCCGTCGCGGTGACGGTCATCGAGGTGGCGCTGATCGTCACGCTGATGGCGGACGGGGGCGGGAAGAGCGCCACGCTGGCGCGGGACACGGTGTTCGCCGCAGTCATGATCACCTGCAACGGGATCGTCGGCCTGTGCCTGCTGGTGGGTGCGCTGCGGCGCGGAGTGGCGGTGTTCAACCCGGAGGGGACCGGCGCGGCCCTCGCCACCGTGGCGACGCTCGCCACGCTCAGCCTGGCGCTGCCGACCTTCACCACCAGCGCTCCGGGCCCCCGGTTCTCCACCGCCCAGCTGGTCTTCGCCTCGGTCGCCTCCCTGGTGCTGTACGGGCTGTTCGTGGCGACGCAGACCGTCCGCCACCGGGACTACTTCCTCCCCGTCACCGCGCAGGGCGAGACCGCCGGCGCGGAGGAGCACGCCGGGCCGCCCTCGCGGCGGGCCGCGCTGACGAGCCTGGGGCTGCTGGTCCCCTCCCTGGTCGCGGTGGTGGGCCTGGCCAAGGTGGAGTCGCCGACGATCGAGTCGGGGGTGGCCGCCGCCGGACTGCCGTCGTCCGTGGTCGGGGTGGTGATCGCGCTGCTGGTCCTGCTGCCGGAGTCCATCGCCGCCGTCCGGGCGGCCCGCCGGGACCGGGTGCAGACGAGCCTCAACCTCGGCCTGGGGTCGGCCATGGCGAGCATCGGGCTGACCGTCCCGGCGGTCGCGGCGGCGTCCGTGTGGCTGAAGGGGCCGCTGGTGCTCGGCCTCGGCCCGTCGCACCTGGTGCTGCTCGCGCTCACCGTCGCCGTCGGCACGCTGACGGTGATCCCCGGCCGTGCGACCCCGCTGCAGGGCGGGGTGCACCTCGCGGTGCTGGCCGCGTACCTGGTGCTCGCCGTCAGTCCCTGAACCGCCGTCAGCGGCACGGCCGGTCCGGGCCGGTCCGGGCCGGGGGCGCCCGCGGTCCGTACGCGGAGGGGCACGCGGCCTGCCGGACGGGGGCCCGACACCCGGCCGGACCGGTGCGCCGCGCCGGTCCGCAGCGAGGGCGGAAAGTTTCACCACGGGGAACTTCTGCGGTACTCGTTGACCATCCCGCCGGACGTGTGGAAGAAAGGCCCGGTCGAGCCCTCCCCCGCGGCGCACGCCCCGGGCGACCGGCTCCGCCCGCCGCCCGCCACCCCACCGGGAGCCGCCGTGACCCGCACCAGGAACGGACGTGGACGCGCCGCCGCGCTCGCCCTGACCCTCGCCGCCGCCTCGTCCCTGCTGCTCGCCCCCGGGGCGTCCGCCGCCGGGCCGGAGGGCGGTCCGCCCGCCGCGCAGGCCGCGGGCACCGGGCCCTGCACGCCCGACCCCGCACTGCCGCGCCGCCAGATGCGCGGCGTGTGGATCGCCTCGGTCGTCAACATCGACTGGCCCGCCTCCCCCGGCCTGGGCGTGCAGGAGCAGAAGGACGGTTTCACCGCCCTGCTGGACCAGGCCGTCGCGGGCGGCTTCAACACCGTCTTCGTGCAGATACGCCCCACGGCCGACGCCTTCTGGCCCTCCCCGTACGAGCCGTGGTCGCAGTGGCTGACGGGCGTCCAGGGCAAGGACCCCGGGTACGACCCGCTGGCCTTCATGGTGGCGGCCGCGCACGAGCGGGGGCTGCGCTTCCACGCCTGGTTCAACCCGTACCGGGTGTCCATGCAGGACGACGTGACGAAGCTGGTGCCCACGCACCCGGCGCGCGTCCACCCCGACTGGACGGTCTCCTACGGCGGCAAGCTGTACTACGACCCGGGCGTGCCCGCGGCCCGCCGGTTCGTCGAGGACGCCATGATGGACGCCGTCACGCGCTACGACATCGACGGCGTGCACTTCGACGACTACTTCTACCCCTACCCGGTGGCGGGGAAGGACTTCCCCGACGACGCCTCCTTCGCCGCGTACGGCGCCGGGTCCGCCGACCGGGCCGCCTGGCGCCGGCACAACGTCGACCTGCTCGTCGACGAGATGCGGCAGCGGATCCACGCCGCCAGGCCCCAGGCGGCCTTCGGCATCAGCCCGTTCGGCATCTGGCGCAACGCCTCCACCGACCCGGCCGGTTCGGCGACCGGGGGCTTCCAGGCGTACGACGGCCTCAACGCCGACACCCGCGGCTGGGTGAAGAAGGGCTGGCTGGACTACGTCCTGCCGCAGGTCTACTGGAACATCGGCCTGCCCGTCGCCGACTACGCCGCGCTCGTGCCCTGGTGGTCGGAGCAGGTGCGCGGCACGGGCACGGCGCTGTGGATCGGGCAGGCCGCCTACAAGGCGGGCGACCCGGCGCAGCCCGCCGCCTGGCAGCAGCCCGGCGAGCTCTCCGCCCACCTGGACCTGGACGCGGCGCACCCGGAGGTCTCGGGGGACGTGTTCTTCAGCATGAAGGACGTGGCCGCGGACCGGCTGGGGAGCATGACCCGGGTGCGGCAGGAGCACTGGCGGCGGCCCGCGCTGGCGCCGTCCCTGCCGAAGCTGGACGGCCCGGTGCCCGGCCGGCCGCGGGTCACCGCCCGTCCGCTGCCGGGCGGGGGCGCGGAGCTGCGGATCACGGCGGGCCCGGGCGTCGCGCCCGAGGGCTACACCGTGGCGCGCCTCGACGGGCGCGGGGCGCCGGGGTGCGCCCTGGCCGACGCCTCCTCGCTCCTCGCGGTCACCGGCGGCGGCGCCTCGCGGACCTTCACGGACCCGGACGGCGGCAGGGGCGCGGTGTACGTGGTGACGGCGGTCAACCGCAACCAGCAGGAGGGGCACCCCGCGGTCGCGGTCGCCGCCGGACCGGAGGAGCCGGAGGGGGACGGCTGACCGGCGCGCCCGTCGGGCCGGCCCGCACGGACGGGCCGGGCCGACGGACAGTCAGGTGGTGGGCAGCCAGGTGGACGGACGGTCAGGCGGACGGCCCGGCGGGGGTCAGGGGCGCCGCTCGCTGCGGCCGCACACCCACGCCAGCGCGTCGTGCACCCCGCGGACGTAGTCCCGGGGCACGCTGCGGTGGGCCGGGTCCTCCAGCTGGGAGGCGGCCGCGTCCAGCTCGGCCGCCAGCGCCTCCGCGCCGGGGGCGCCGTCGCCGCGGGCCCCCGTCACCGGGGCGGGGGCCCCGAGGCCCAGCGCCCACAGGTAGGCCGCCATCGATCCCCGCGACAGCTGCGTCTACCGGTCCGGTCCGGCGGCCGCGGCGTCGAGCGCCGCGTGGGCGTGCTCGATCTCGGCGCGGGGCCGGACGCCCGCCTGCCGGGGGTCGTCGTGCCGGGGTCCGGCGTGCCGGGGGTCGGCGCTGCGGGCCGGGTCCTGGGTCTGCTGAGGGTTCATGCCGGTAGACCTATCCCCCGGGAGCCCGCGGGTGTCCGCCGTGGCCCCGGTCTCACCCTCACGGCCCTTGGGCGGTGGTCCGGCAGCCGGAGTCCCGGGGTGGCGGCTGCAGCCCGGGGAGGGCGACGGGGCCCGCCGCGGTGCGCGCCGTGGGGCGCGTCCGGGGGCCTCCGTGCCCGCCCCGGGACGCGGCGGGCACGCACGGCCGGGCCGGCGCGAGCAGGGGCGGGCAGGGGCGCGGCGCGGGCGCGGCCGGTTCAGCCGATCCGGGCGACCGCCCGGACGGGTGCGCCGTCGGCGCCCGGCAGGTGCAGCGGCAGCAGGGACACCTCGACCGGCTCGCCCGCCGCCTGGGCGTCCAGCACCGGTCCGAGGCCGGTGAGGTTCTCGGCGATGACGGCGTGGGCGCCGCACAGCACGCGGTGCGCCGGGAAGTCCTCACCGGGGGTGGGGTCGACGCTCAGCGCGTCGATGCCCACCGTGCGGATCCCGGCGGCGACCAGGAGTTCCGCGGCCTCCCGGGTGAGGTGGGGGTGGTCCCGGTACGCGGCGGTCCCCCAGTGCGCGGACCAGCCGGTGGCGACCAGCACGATCGGCGGCGTCCCGGCCCGGGCCCCGGTCCGAAGCCCGGCGAGGAGTGCCTCGAACCGCTCCGGCCCGATCGGGGCGTGCGGCGGCAGGCCGCGTGCGTCCACGGCCACGGCGGGGCCGGTGAAGCGCTCCAGCGGCAGGGCGTCGAGGGCGGGCAGGGCGTCGTCGATGTGGAAGGGCGCGTCGACGTGCGTACCGGACTGGGAGCCCAGGTCCAGGTGGAGCACGTTCACGCCGTCCGCGGCGGCGGTGAGGGCCGGGCGGACCGCCACCTGCGGGTCGCCCGGGTAGACGGGCATGCCCGTGGCGATCGGCTGCGAGAGGTCGAGGAGGCGCACGGCCGGGTCACACCCCCGCGGTGGCGTCGGCGGGCTCGCCGGCGGCCGGGGTGATGGCGGGCACGGGCGTGTCCGCGACGGGGACGAGGCGCGGGCCGTCGGGTCCGTAGGCGTCGCGCGGCTCGGGGAAGAGCCGCAGCAGGGCCAGGTGGAGGACGGCGGCGGCCGCGAGGCCGACCGGCAGCGAGACGTCGACGCCGCCGGCGAGCCCGCCGAGCGGCCCGACGAACTGGCCGGGCAGGTTGACGAACTGGAGCGCCAGGAGGGCAGCGGCGAGCCAGGCGCCCATGCCGCGCCAGTTCCAGCCGTGGTGGAACCAGTAGCGGCCGCCGCGCTGGCGCCGGTTGAAGACCTGGAGCGAGTCCGGGTCGTACCAGCCGCGGCGGGTGACGTAGCCGATCATCATGATCACCATCCAGGGGGCGGTGCAGGTGATGATCAGTGTCGCGAAGGTGGAGATGCTCTGCGACAGGTTGGCCGCGAACCGGCCCGCGAAGATGAAGCCGATCGACAGCACGCCGACGAGGAGCGTCGCCTGCACGCGGCTGAACCGGGGGAAGACGCTGGAGAAGTCCAGCCCCGTGCCGTACAGGGAGGTCGCGCCGGTGGACATGCCGCCGATCAGGGCCAGCAGGCACAGCGGCAGGAAGTACCAGGAGGGCGCGACCGCCAGCAGGCCGCCCACGTAGTCGGGCGCGGCGGGGTCCATGTGCGAGGACGCCTTCGCCGCGATGACCGACGCCGTGGCCAGGCCGAAGAGGAACGGCAGCAGGGTCGCGACCTGGGAGAGGAACGCCGCGGCGACCACCCGGCGGCGCGGGGTGGCGGCGGGGATGTACCGGGACCAGTCGCCGAGGAACGCCCCGAAGGAGACCGGGTTGGAGAGCACGATCAGCGCCGAGCCGACGAACGCCGGCCAGAAGCCCGCCGCCGACGCGGAGGGGAAGGAGCCCTGGTAGCCGGGGTCGAAGTCGCCCGCGAAGGCGACCGCGCCGAGGACGAAGAGCAGCGACGCCGCCACGACCGCGATGCGGTTGACGAAGAGCATGAAGCGGAAGCCGTAGACGCAGACCGTGAGGACCAGCAGCGCGAAGACGCCGTAGGCCGCCGCGTGCACGCCGTCGTTCTGCGGCAGGCCCGCCAGCCGGTGGGCGCCGCCGACCAGGGCGTCGCCCGAGGACCACACCGAGATCGAGAAGAACGCGACCGCGGTGAGCAGCGACAGGAACGAGCCGACGACCCGGCCGTGGACGCCGAGGTGGGCGGAGGACGACACGGCGTTGTTGGTGCCGTTGAGCGGGCCGAAGACCGCCAGCGGCGCCAGGATCAGCGCGCCCGCCACCAGGCCGCACACGGTCGCGGCGAGGCCCTGGAGGAAGGAGAGGCCGAAGAGGATCGGGAAGGCGCCGAGCACGCAGGTGGCGAAGGTGTTGGCGCCGCCGAAGGCGACCCGGAAGAGGTCGGCGGGGGACGCGGTGCGGTCCGCGTCGGGGATCCGCTCGACCCCGTACTGCTCGATCTCGGTGAGTGCGGGGGAGTCGCTCATCTCTGCTCCTCGGAGGGCTGCCGGGCGGCCTGCTGCTGCGGGGCGGGCTGGTCCCGGCCGGGCTGTTCCCGGGCGGACTGCTGCGGGTCGGACTGCTGCGGGTGGCCGGACTGCTGCGGGTGGCCGGGCCGCCCACCGCCGGACGGCCCGGAGAGGGCCAGCAGGGATACCAGGTCGTAGGCGACGTGCGAGGCGGCGACCGAGGTGATCTCCGCGTGGTCGTAGGCGGGGGCGACCTCGACGACGTCGGCGCCGACCAGGTTCGCCCCGGCCAGGCCGCGCAGGATCTCCAGCAGCTCACGGCTGGTCAGGCCGCCCGCCTCGGGGGTGCCGGTCCCGGGGGCGTGCGCGGGGTCGAGGACGTCGATGTCGATCGAGACGTACAGCGGGCGGCCGCCGATCCGCTGCCGCAGGACGTCCACCACCTCGTCGACGCCGCGGCGCATCACGTCGGCGGAGGTGAGGATGCCGAAGCCGAGGCGGCGGTCCTCCTCCAGGTCGCGGCGGCCGTAGAGCGGGCCGCGGGTGCCGACGTGGCAGAGCGCCTCGGTGTCGACGACGCCCTCCTCGACGGCGCGGCGGAACGGGGTGCCGTGGGTGTACTCGGCGCCGAAGTAGGTGTCCCAGGTGTCGAGGTGCGCGTCGAAGTGCAGGACGGCGACGGGGCCGTGGCGCTTCGCCAGGGAGCGCAGCAGCGGCAGCGCGACGGTGTGGTCGCCGCCGATGGTGACCAGGCGGGTGCCGTCGGCCTGGAGACGGGTCGCGGCGTCCTCGACGGTCTCGACGGCCTCGTCGATGTCGAAGGGGTTCACGGCGATGTCGCCGGCGTCCGCGACCTGCTGGACGGCGAAGGGCGACAGGTCGAGCCCCGGGTGGTACGGGCGCAGGAGGCGGCTGGCCTCGCGGACCGCCGTCGGCCCGAAGCGGGCGCCGGGCCGGTAGGAGACGCCGGAGTCGAAGGGGACGCCCACCACGGCCACGTCGGCCCGGCCGACCTCGTCGAGGCGGGGCAGCCGGGCGAAGGTGGCGGGGCCCGCGAAGCGCGGGACCCGGGAGGAGTCGACGGGACCCCGGGGCTCGGTCATGGAGGGCTTCCTCTCGGTGGGTGCGGGTCGTCCCGCGCCGGACGGCGGCGCGGGAGGGGCGCTGGTCCGGGCGAGTCTGCGCCGTGGGGCTCCCGGCTGGCAATCGTGCAGGGCACGAAGAGTTAGGCTCCGTTTGTGGCGGAACACAAGGAGGACGGGCGGCGGCGGGAGCGGACCCGGAAGGAGGGCCGGGAGCGGGCCCCGGAGGAGGTCCGGCGGGACGGGGCGCGGCGGGGCGGGCGGCAGTGGGTCACCGTCGGCGACCTGCTCTCGTACCCGGCGCTGCAGCTGCGCCTGCTCGCCGGGTCGGCAGGGCTGGGCCGGTCGGTCTCCTGGGCGCACGTCAGCGAGCTGGAGGACCCGACGCCGTGGCTGCTCGGCGCCGAGATGATCATGACGGTGGGAATGGCCGTGCCCCCGGACGCGGCCGGGCAGCGCGCGTACCTGGAGCGGCTGGACGACGCGGGCGTGTCCGCGCTCGCGGTCAGCACGCAGCTGCGCACCCCTCCCCTGCACGACGCGTTCCTCGCCGCCGCCGAGGAGCGCGGGCTGCCGGTGCTGGAGGTGCCCCTCGCGGTCCCGTTCGTCACCATCGCCCAGGAGGTCGCCGCCGCCGTCCACGAGGACACCCGGCAGCGGCTCGGCGCGCAGCTCCAGGTCTTCGGGGCGCTGCGCTGGCTGGCCGAGGAGGACCTCGACACGGCGGCGCTCTTCCGCCGCCTGGAGCAGCTGAGCGGGTACCAGGTGTTCCTCTGCACCCCGCAGGGCCGTCCGCTGCTGCCGGGCGCGCCCGCGCCCCCGGACCTGTCCGTGCTGCCGACGCAGGCCGACGCGCCGCCGAGCGTGCCCGGCGGCTTCGTGCTGCCCGTGCCCGCGCCGGGCGGGCCCGCCGGATACCTGGTCGCCTTCGAGCGGCAGGGCGCACGGCCCGCCGGACTGGCCGTCGTCCAGCACCTGGCCGCCGTCGCGGCGCTGAAGCTGGCCATGGTCCGGCACGAGCGCGAGACGCTGCGCCGCGAGGGCGCCGAGACGCTGGCCGAACTGCTCCAGGACGCCCTGGACGCGGCCACCGCCCGGCGGCGGCTGGCCCGGCTGGGCCTGCCGGAGGACGGGCCGGTGGCGCTGTCGGTCGTCCGGGGCGTGCCGGACGAGGCGCTCGGCCGCGCGCTGGACGAGCACCCGCACCTGGTCCTGCGGCGCGGGGAGGACCGGTACGTGCTCTCCGCCCCCGGGGCCGCCCCGGCCCTCGCCGCGCTGCCCGGCGCGGTCGCGGGCATGAGCCGCCCGTTCACGCCCGGGGAGCCCGTGCGCATCGCGGAGCGGGAGGCGCTGTGGGCGGCCTCCCGCTCCGCGGAGTCGGGCCGGCCGCTGGTCCACTACGGCGACGACGCCACCGGCCGCTGGCTGCCGGGCGACCCGCAGGCGCTGGGCGCGCTGGCCGACCACGTCCTCGGGGCGGCGCTGCGGTACGACGCGGCGCACGGCACCCGCCTGCTGGTGTCGGCGCGGACCTGGCTGGAGCGCGACCGCCGCACGGAGGAGGCGGCGGCGGTCCTGCACGTGCACCCCAACACGCTCGCCTACCGGCTGCGGCGGTTCGCCGAGCTGACCGGCCGCGACCTGTCCTCCACGGCGGCGCTCACCGAGGTCTGGCTCGCGCTGCGCGCCGCGGACCGGCTGGGGATGGTGGACCCGGCCGACGGCGGGTCGGCGGGGTGAGGCCGCGCCGCGGAGGCGCACCGCCGGGGCGGACCGGAGCCATCGGTCCTCCTATGGCTCGGTGCGGGACTTCCCATTGGTCGTCGATGGGCGGGCGGGCCTACGGTGAGGGAGCGCCGGGGGCCGCGGCCCCCGGCCGGGCCCCGCGGCCCCCGACCGGTCCGCGGAGGCCCGCACCCCTCCCCCGCACGACCCACCGGTCCCCCGCGGACCCAGGAGAACGACATGCCCCGCACCCGCAAGGTCCTGCTCGCCCTCACCAGCCACGACCGCCTCGGCGACACCGGCCGCACCACCGGCTTCTACCTCTCCGAGGCCGCCCACCCGTGGAAGGTCCTCACCGAGGCCGGCCACGAGGTCGACCTGGTGTCCGTCCGCGGCGGCCGCCCGCCGATGGACGGCGTGGACACCTCCGACCCGGTCCAGCAGGCCTTCCTCGACGACCCGCGGATCTCCGCGCAGCTGGCCGCCACCCGTCGGCCGGAGGACGTCGACCCCGCCGACTACGACGCGGTCCTCTACGTCGGCGGCCACGGCACCATGTGGGACTTCCCCGGCAGCACGGCCCTCGCGGGCATCGCCCGGGACGTCTGGGAGGCCGGCGGCGCCGTCGCGGCCGTCTGCCACGGCCCGGCCGGCCTGGTCGGCATCACCCTGTCCGACGGCTCCCCCCTGGTCGCCGGCCGCAGGCTGGCCGCCTTCACCAACGCCGAGGAGGCCGCGGTGGGCCTGACCGACGTCGTCCCCTTCCACCTGCAGACCCGCCTGGAGGAGCTGGGCGCCGAGCACAGCGCCGCCGAGAACTTCGCGGCCCACGTCGTCGTCGACGGCCGCCTGGTCACCGGCCAGAACCCGGCCTCCGCCACCGGCGTCGGCGAGGCGCTGGCCGAGGTCCTCGACCGGTCCGCCGAGGCCTGACCCGGACGGCGCCGGGCACCCGCAGGGCGGGGGCCGGATCCGCTCCGGCCCCCGCCGCCCCGCACCCGCACCACCGACCGCACACACCAGCACCCGCACCCGCACGAGCAGGAGACACCCGATGAGCGACAGCACCTCCCCCTGGCCGCTGGCCGGCGCCCGCCCCGGCGAGGTCGTCGTGATCGCCCGCTGGACCCCCTCCCCCGAGGGCCGCGCGCAGGTGGACGCGGCGCTGCCCGGCCTGGTCGGGGCCTCGCTGGCCGAGCCCGGCTGCCTCGGCTACCGGGCGTACCGGCCGGACGGCGACGCGGACGGCGACATCGTCCTCGTGGAGCGGTACGCCGACCGGGACGCCCTGGAGGCGCACCGGACCAGCGCGCACTTCCGCGAGATCGCCGTGGAGCGCATCGTCCCGCTCCTGGCGGACCGCGAGGTCGTCGTCACCACCGTCGGCTGAGCCGCCGACGCCTGCCGCGGGGTCCGGGCCGGGGCCGGTCCGGGCCGGGGCCGGACCCCGGGGCCGGACCACCCGGCGGGGGCCACGGCGCGGCCTGCCCGTTCCCGTACCGGACCGTCCCCGACCGGACCGTCCCCGACCGGGCCGTCCCCGACCGGGCCGTCCCTGCCAGGACCGCGTGACCGGACGGTGTGGCCGGGCCGCGTGGCCGGGACCGGAGGCCGGGATCAGAGGCGGACGGCGAGGAGGGCGATGTCGTCCGCGCCGCCGCCGCCGACCCCGAGACGGGCCAGGAGGGTGTCCGCGAGCTGCTGCGCCCCCATGCGGCCGCAGGACGCGAGCGCGTCGGTCAGGCGGCGCAGCCCCACGTCGATGTCCTCGTCCCGCCGCTCGATGAGCCCGTCGGTGTAGAGGACGAGCGTGTCGCCGGGGCGGTAGGGCCGGCTGGCCTGGGGGCGGGGGACGTGCTCGGGCCTGGCCCCGAGCGGGGGGTCGGTGGCGACGTCGAGCAGCTCGTGGGAGCCGTCGGGGTGCAGGAGCACGGGCGGCGGGTGGCCGGCGCTGCTGTAGATGACGATGCGGGTCTTGGTGTCGATGACGGCCTGCACGGCGGTGGCGGCGAGCGCACCCTCGACGGACCGCGCGTACAGGCCGAGGACCTCCAGCGCCTGGGCCGGTCCGGGGACGGCCCGGATCGCGGCGCTGAGCGCGCTGCGGAGCATGCCCATGACGCTGGCGGCCTCCAGGCCGTGGCCGACGACGTCACCGACGGCGACCGCGGTGCGGTCGCCGGGCAGGTCGGCGAGGTCGTACCAGTCGCCGCACACGTTCAGCGACCCGACGGCCGGCAGGTAGCGCACCGCCACGTCGGGGTGGCGGCCCAGGTCGGGCGCGTGCAGCATCGAGTTCTGCAGGACGAGGGCGACCTCGCGCTCCCGGGCGTGGGCCTTCCGCAGCTGCTCGTTGAGCCGCTGCAGCTCGCGGGCGCGGACGTAGAGCTCGGCCTCCATGACCTGCTCCCACTCCGTGGGGTCGGCCTGCCCGCCGGCGCCGGGGCCGAGGCGCCGGCCGGGTTCGGGGCCGGGTTCCGGAGCGCCGCCGGGCCCGGGCCGCGGCGGCGGCCCGCTCCTCCGGCGGCGGGAGCTCATGAACGCGGTCACGTCCTCGGCGCGGTGGATGACCCGGGCCACCGAGCCGTCGGGGGCCAGGACCGGCGTGTTCACCATGCTCCACCACCGCTCCTCGAAGACCCCCGGGCGGCCGCACGCGGGGATGTCGTAGCGCTGGACGGCCATGGTGTCGCGGCACCGGGAGGAGAGGACCCGGTCCAGGGAGGCCTTGAGGGCCGCCGCGCCGCCGGTGTACGGCTGCACCGGGTTCTCGGGGAGGGCGTCGAAGACGTACCGGCCCAGCAGGTCGGCGCGGCCGTACCCGGTGGCCTCCTCATACGCGTCGTTGACGTCGGTGATGACCAGGTCGGGCCCCAGCACCAGGTACGGGCTCGGCGTGGCGGCGAACAGCGCCGCGTAGTCGGTCTCCGCTGACGTCACACCCTCACCTGCCCGTCCGCTGCCCAGCGGCGAGGTCCGCTCCCCACAATCTAGGCGACCCACCGGCGCTCCGCCCACCCGTGCCGCCCCCCGCCGCCGGCCCCGGGCGGGCCTCCCCGGGGGGCCGGCGGCGGGCGGCCCGCCCGGGGCCGCGGCGCGGCGTCTCAGCCCGCCGTGAGGAGCCGGTCGGCGGCCCGCAGGCGCAGGTCCTCCAGCAGGCCCGCCTGCTGCTCGGCCCGCTCCTGGAGGGTGTCCAGCCGGGCGGCCGGGACGCGCGGGTCCCGCTCCGCCCGGTGGCGCAGGACGCGCCAGCACTGGAGCTTGCCGAGCACGCCCAGGCGCATGGCCTCCAGCTCGGTGACGGTGCTGAGCGGCGAGCGGCGGACGATGCGGCCGTTCGGCTTGAGGCGGCCGGCCCTCTCCCCCGCCAGGCCCAGCAGGATCCGGTGGCGCCGCACCGGGACGCCGAGGGCCCGCATGAGGTCGGTGAGCGCCCCCTGGTCCTCCTCGATCTCGGCCGCGAGCCGCGCCAGGTCCGGGCCGACGGCCGTCCCGGCGTGCACCCGGGCCATCCGGCGGGCCAGCTCCACCCCGGCGGCGGAGCCGGTGAGGTGGTCGTTGAGGTAGACGGCCAGCAGTCCGGTGCCGGGGTTCGCTGTGGTCGCGGTGGTGGCGGTCTCCGCCATGGGGTCCTCCTCCGGGGCGGGGCCCCGTCGGCCCCTCTCCCGTGGCCGCCTGCCCGCTGCGGGCCGTCCGGCACCCGCCGCACGACCGGGAAGGCCAGGGCTTTTACTCCACTTTTGCCCTTTTTTCCGCGCAGGGCCGCATCAACCCCTGTGACCGGGCAGGCGCCGGTTCCACCGGTGTGCAGCGTCCGGAGCACCCCCGCCGTCCGAGGAGCAGCCATGGTGACCCCCCACCGAACACCCCGCACGTCCCCCCTGGGGACCAGGCTGCCGGGCGCCGTGCTCTGCCTGGCGGTGGCCGCGGTCCACGTGGTGGACCAAGGCGGGATCCCCGGGTCCAAGGACCCCTCCTACATCGGCGTCGGGTACCACGCGCTGGAGATCGCCGCGGTGCTGGCGGCGGTGCTGCTCCTGGCGGGGGCCGTCCGCACGGGGTGGCTGCTCGCCGCCGGCGTCGCCCTGGGGCCGATCCTCGGGTACGTGCTCTCCCGCGGGCCCGGGCTGCCGGACTACCACGACGACGTGGGCAACTGGGGCGAGCCGCTGGGCGTGGCGAGCCTGGTGGTCGAGGGCCTGCTGCTGGTGCTGGCGCTGGCCGCCCCGGGCGGCCTGCTGCGGCGTCCGGCGCGTGCGGCCCCCGGGGTGCGGCAGGGCGAGCAGGCCCGGGACGAGCGGGTGTGACCGGGCGCCCGTCGGCCCGCCGGCCGCCCGGCCCCTCCCCGGCCGCACCGCCCCGGGGGGCGGACGCCGGGGAGGCGCCCCCGGACGCACACTGGGCCGTTGGGAGGAGTTGCCCGGCAGTCGGGGCTGGCCCGCACCGGGCAGGGCAGGCGGACGGCGGAGGTAGGGGCCCGGTGGCGGACGACGACGTGCTGATGGTGGTGGACGGCAGGGGCCTGGTGGCGGAGTGGGGCCACCGGGCCGAGGAGCTGTTCGGCCTGGCTGCGGCCGAGGTGGTCGGGCGTCCCGTGAGCTGCCTCGTCCCGGGGGCCGGGGACCCCGGCGGGGACGGACCGCGGCTCCCGCAGGGGCATCCGGTGGGCGAACTGCGCGTGCGGCCGCTGATCCGGGGAGGCTCGGTGCTCTGGGCGGTCCGGCAGGCCGGCCCCGCAGGCCCGGACGCCCTGGGGGCGGCGGTCCTGAAGGCCCTGTTCACCCGGTCGCCGGTGGGGCTGCACGTCCTCGACGACCGGCTCCGCGTGGTGCGGGTGAACAAGGCCACCCGGGCCATGCGGGGCAGGACGGTCGAGGAGTTCGTGGGCCGGCACCTCACCGAGGCGTACGGGCTGGTGGACCCGGCCGGGGAGGAGGCCGCGGCACGCCGCATGCTGGAGACGGGCGTCCCCTCGGTGGACCGCCTGGTCCGGGCCCGCCCCGGCCCGGACCGGGGCGAGCGCGTGTACTCCGTCTCGACCTTCCGGGTCCAGGAGCACCCGGGGGGCGCGCGGGGGCTGGTGGCGGCGGTCGTCGACGTCACCGACCGGGAGGCCGGGCGGGCGCGGATGCGGGTCCTGTCCTCGGTCCGGGAGGGCGTGGGGCGCACGCTGGACGTGGTCGCCACCTGCCGGGAGTTCGTGGACGTCGTGGCGTCCTCCTTCGCCGACATCGCGGTGGTGGAGGTGGTGGACGAGGTGGTGCGCGGCGAGGAGCCCCCGCTCGTCCCGCTGGACCGGGACGTGCCGCTGCGCCGGGCCGCCTTCCGCGGCTTCGTCTCGGCCTATCCGGTGGGCGACGTGCGCCGCCTCCCGTACGGCACGCCCTTCGCCCGGGTCCTCGCCGACCTGCGGCCGCGCCTGGTCCCCCTGTCCCCGGACAGCCCCTGGCTGGGCGCGGACCCCGCCCGGGCGGACGCCATCCGGCGGTCCCGCGCCCACTCGATGATCGCGGCGCCGCTGGCCCTGCGCGGGGCGGGGCTGGGCGTGGTGAGCCTCTACCGCTGCGCGGAGTCCCCGCCCTTCGACGAGGACGACGTGGCGCTGGCCGTGGAGCTGTGCGCGCACACCGCCCTCTGCGTCGACAACGCCCGCCGGTACACCCGCGAGCGGACCATCGCCGCCACGGTCCAGCGGCGCCTGCTGCCGCAGCGGCCCTCCGTGCGGACCGCCGTGGACATCGCCCCGCTGCACCTGTCCGGCCCGGAGGGCGGCGGCGCCTGGTTCGACGCCATCGCGCTGCCCGGCGCCCGTACCGCCCTGGTGGTCGGCGACGTCGCGGGCGGGGGCATCCAGGCCGCCACCACCATGGGCCAGCTGCGCACCGTCATCCACTCCCTCGCGGCGCTCGACCTGGAGCCCGACGAGCTCATGGCCCGGCTGAGCGACGCCGCAGCCCGCCTGGCGGAGGAGCGCGTCGCCCTGCCGCCCGGCGACCCCCTGCACCAGGAGGCGCTGACCGCCGGCTGCGTCATCGCGGTGTACGACCCCCTCACCCTGCGCTGCACGATCGCCCGGGCCGGGCACCCGCCGCCCGCCGTCGTCCGCCCCGACGGGACGGTCGGGCTCCTGGACGTCCCGGAGGGGCCGCCGCTGGCGGGCGGCGACAACGAGCCGTTCCCGGCCGCCGTCGTCGAGCTGGCCGAGGACAGCACCCTGGTGCTGTGCACCCCGTCCCTCGCCGGCGCGCTCTCCGGCTCCGGCGCCCTGCGGCAGGTGCTGGAGCGGTCGGGCCGCCGGCCCCTGCCGGTCCTGTGCGACGAGATCGCCTACGCCCACACCGGCGCCACCCAGTCCGGCACCGTGCACGCGGACGGCACCGCGCACACCGGCGACGACCTCGTGCTGCTCGCCCGCACCCGGGCCTTCCCCGCGGACCGCATCGCCGACTTCGCCCTCCCCGAGGGGCCCGAGGCGGCGGGCGCGGCACGGGCCGAGACCCGCCGCCGCCTCGCCGCCTGGGGGGTCGACGAGGACACCTCCTACTCCACGCAGGTGATCGTGAGCGAGCTCGTCGGCAACGCCGTGCGGTACGGCACCCCGCCGCTGCGCCTGCGCCTCATCCTGGACCAGGCCCTGACCTGCGAGGTCAGCGACGCCGGGTTCAGCGCCCCGCACCTGAAGCACGCCCGCACCGTCGACGAGGGCGGGCGGGGGCTGTTCATCGTCTCCCAGCTCGCCGACCAGTGGGGGGCCCGCTACTCCGCCAGCAGCAAGACCATCTGGTCCGCCCAGGCGCTGCCCCAGGGCTGACGGGGCCTCGGGACAGGCCCCCGTCTCCGGCCCCCTCAGGAGGACGGGAGCAGCAGGCGGACCGCGAGCACGGTGACGAGGGCGCCGGAGGCCAGGGCGGTGGCGAGCCGGCCGCGGGGGCCGGCCAGAACCCGGCCGAGGAGCGCCCCGCCGCCGGCGAGGAGGAGCTGCCAGCTCGCCGACGCGGCGAAGGCGCCGAGGACGAAGGCCGCCTGCTCCGCGCGGTCCGGGGCGGCGGAGGCGGTCCGGCTGCCCAGCACCAGCGCCGTGAAGTAGACGACGGTGGTGGGGTTCAGCAGCGTGAGGCCGAGGAACCCCGCATAGGCGCGGCCGGGGCCGACGGGCGCCTCGCCGGCCGGGTCCCGGCCGCGGCCCGCGCGGTGGGCGCGGACGGCCGCGACGGTGCCGCGGAGCGCGAGTGCGAGGAGCACCGCCGCCGAGGCCAGGCGCAGCGTGCCTGTTATCGGGGCGAGGAGCCCGGCGAGCGCGGAGCCGCCGGCCGCCGCGAGCAGTGCGTAGAGGCCGTCGGCCGTCGCCACGCCCAGGGCCGCGGCGGCCCCGGTGCGCAGGGAGGTGCGGGCGGACAGCGAGAGCAGGTACGTCGCGACGGCGCCCACCGGGACGGCGATGCCGTACCCGGCGAGGGCCCCCGCGACCAGGGCCGCGGTCACCGCCGCGCGGGGTCGGGCCTCCCCGGGACGGCGGCCTGCTGCTGTCGGCCGGCCACCGGTCGGGCGGCGGCGGTCGGCGGCAGGGGGGCGGTGGTCGCGGTCATGGGCGCATCCTGCGGGCGGCGCGGGTGCCGGGGCAACCGGTTTTCGGCGGGACCGGCCGGCGCGGCCGGGTCAGGGGACGAGGTGCGCCAGGGCGCCGCGCCCGACCGGGTAGGGGCGCTCGGCGGGCAGCAGCCGGGCCGCCTCGTCCGTCCGGCCCGCGCGCACCAGCGCACGGACCTCGTGGGCGAGCGGCGTGACGTCGGTGATGCCGACCGTCCAGGCGTCGGCGTACCGGCGGGCGGCCTCGCCCGTCAGCCCCAGCTGCAGCGAGCGGTGGGGCAGCGGCCGCAGGTGCAGGTCGCGTTCGGGGTCCCACTGGACGCGGGCCGGGGCCTGCGCCAGCGCGCGCCGCCACGCCTCGCGGTCGGGGTGCACGTCCGGGTCGTGGTGGGAGAGGCAGGCGCGCTCCAGGGCCCAGGCGAACCCCTCCCGGGTGATCTCGACGGCGAGGACGGTCTGCTGGCCGTCCTTGGCGCCCCAGCCGGAGCGGTGCATCATCCAGAGGAACGACGGCTTGACCCAGGTCATGCGGTCCCGCTTCCAGGCGGGCGGGAAGCGCCCGTCGCGGGCCGCGGGCAGGCCGATGTCCGGCGCGTACGCCTGGTAGACGGTCACCGTGGACGGGGTGTACTGGGCGCGGATGCGGCGCCTCGGCTCCTCCATGGGGCCATCGTCGCCCGGGGCGGTGCGGCCGTGCCACCGGGTTTCCTTCGGCGGAGGACCTGGTGACAGCCCGTCAGGTGTTGGCCCCGCGCGCGGCGACCCGCCAGCGGTCCACCACCGCGCCGCCGCGGGCGACGAGCAGCTCGTCGGCGAGGTTCACCGGCGTGCAGACGTGGTTGGGGACGACGGCGAGCACCTCGCCGAGCCGCGGGCCGGGCGCGCCCTCCGGCAGGCGGACGACCGCGTGGTGCTCCCAGAGCCCGTCGACCACCGCGCCGGGGAAGCGCGGCAGGTGCCCGTGGCCGGGGGCCCACGGGGAGCGGTCCGAGCCGAGGACCTTGCTCCCGGCGTCCAGGACGAAGCGGTCCGGGGCCGGGACGGCGACCACGGTGGCCGCCGCGGCCAGGGCGACCTCGTCCTCGGCACAGGTGCCGATGGCGAGCTGGGTGGCGTCGTTGAAGACGTACACGCCGGGCCGCAGCTCGCCCACCGGGCCGGGCCGCCAGCGCCCCGCGGTGGGCGTCGAGCCGCCGCTGACCGTGCGGACGTCGAACCCGAGGCCGCGCAGCGCCTCCGCGGCCTCGCCCAGGGCGCGCTCCTCGTCGCGGGCGGCCCGCTCGCGCGCGTCGGCGCCGGGGCCGTACCCGTGGCCGGGGAAGGTGAACACCCCGGCGACGTCCAGGCCCGCGTCCGCCGCCGCCCCGGCGACGGCGCCCGCGTCGGCGGGCCGCACGCCGGTGCGGTGGTTGCCGCTGTCGACCTCGACCAGGACCCGGACGGGGCGGTCCGCGCCGCGGACGGCCGCGCCGAGCCGCCGGGCGCCCTCGGCGGACTCGACGCCGACCCGCAGCGCGACCGTGTCGGCGAGCGCGCGGACCCGGCGGGCCCGGTCCCGGTCGACCCACACCGGGTAGGCGACGAACAGGTCGTCCACGCCCGCCCCGGCGAACACCTCGGCCTCGCCGACCGTCGCCACCGACAGCCCGCCTGCTCCGGACGCCAGTTGGAGGCGGGCGATCTCCGCGCACTTGTGGGTCTTGGCGTGCGGGCGCAGGGCGAAGCCGCCGGACCGCGCGGCCGCGGCCATGCGTGCGACGTTCGCCTCCAGCACGTCGGCGTCGACCACGAGGGCGGGCGTGGCCAGGCCCTCCGGCAGGTGCAGCACCGTCTTCCGCCTCCCGTCCGGGCCCCGTCGGACCGCCTCGGGAGGATCATGGCACGGCCCGCCCGGCCGCCGGGCCCGGCCGTGCCCTGCGGGGGGTGCGCCGGGACGGTGGCCGGCCCGGTGCACCTCTGGGGAGCGGCTGCGTCCGTGGGGGACGGCTGCGTCCGCGCGGGACCGGCAAGGGCCCGTGCGGGACGGAGTGGTCCGGTCACCGGCGCCGGGCCGCCCGCGCGGCGCGCCTCGCGTCCGGCCGCCGGCCCCGGCGGCGGGAGGCGCTCAGCCGCGGGTGCGGGCCCACTTCTCCAGGAGCTCCGACTCCTGTCCGGCGGACAGCCGGCCCGGCAGCTCCGGCGCGAGGTGGACGAGCCCGTGGATCTCCCGCACGGACTGCGCGAGGGGCCGCGGTGCGAAGCCGGCCCGGAGGGCGGCGGCGGGGTCGGCGGTGTTGGCCGCGGTCCCGAACGGGCTGCCCCCGCCCCAGAGCGGCAGCGCGGTGTCGTCCACCCCCTCCGCCTCCAGGAACTCCTCCCCCACCCAGGTCAGCACGGTGCCCGCCGGGGCCACCTCGGCCGCGATCACGCCGAGCATGTCCCCGAAGGTGAACGGGGGCGCGGGGTGGACGGCGTGGAAGGTGCCGCCGGACCGCTCCGCCATGGCGACGGTCCAGGCGGCCAGGTCGCGGGCGTCGACGAGCTGGACCGGGTCCTCGGGCCTGCCCGGCGCCAGCACCTCGCCGCCGCGCGCGATCCGCCGCACCCAGTGCGTGAAGCGGTCGGTGTGGTCGTGCGGCCCGATGACGTACGTCGGCCGGACCACCAGGGTCTCCGGTCCGTACAGCTCACGCGCCGCCTCCTCGCACAGGGCCTTGAGCGGGCCGTAGGTGCCGCTGTCGACCGTCTCCCGGGAGGCACCGGGGGCGAGCGCCCGCAGCGGGGAGTCCTCGGTGAAGCCCGGCGCGGCGGGGGCGTCGTAGACGGCGGTGCTGGAGACGAGCACGTACCGGCCCGCGCGGGCGGCGGGCAGCGCCGCCGCCAGGGCGCGCACCTGGGCCGGGCGGTAGGCGGTGACGTCGACGGTGGCGTCCCAGGAGCGGCCGGCCAGGACCGACAGGTCGCCGTCGCGGTCCGCGAGCAGGTGCTCGGCCTCGGGGAACAGGCCGGGGCCGGTACGGCCGCGGTGCAGCAGGGTCACGTCGTGGCCTGCGGCCAGGGCGGCCTCGGTGAGGGCCCGTCCGACGAAGCGGGTGCCGCCGATGATCAGTGTGCGCATGGCCGCCATCCTGCCGGACCGGCGGCGGTCCGCCGCCGGAGGGGCGTGCGGCGCCCGGGGACCCGGGCCGGGGCGGCGGCGTCCCCCCGGAGCGGCGGGCGCGGTCGCGGACCACGCCCGCGGACCACGCACGCGGACATCGACGGGAGCCCTCACGGATGACGGGAACAGCCGCCCGGCACCTCTGCCCGACCCGGCACGGCGAGGCGGCGCCCGACGGCTCCCTGACCGCCGCGGGCCGCCGCCGGGCCGTGCTGCTCGGGGAACGGCTCCGGCACGCCTCACCGACCGCCGTCCACCACGGGCCGCTCCCCTGCGCCGAGCGGACCGCGCGGCTGGTCGCCGGGCGGCTCGGCGGCGGCGGGTGGGGGCGGGGGCGTCACGGGCGGGGCGGGACGGGTACGGGTCGGGCGGCTCCGGAAGCGCCGTCGGCGGACGCGGCGGACCAGGGGGAGGCGGCGGAGGCGGTGGACCCGGCGGGCGGGGCGGAGGCGGTGGACGCGGCCGGCCCGGCCGGTGCGGGGGTGCGCGGGCTCATCCGCAGGGCGAGGAGCACGGCGGCGAGGGAGACGGCCGCCACGGTCCACCAGGCGTGGACGAAGGCGGCGTGCACCGCCGCGTACCCGCGCGGGCCGCCGACGAGGGCCACCAGGACGCTCACGCCGAGGACGGCCCCCCCTGGCGGCTCATGTTCACGACGGCGCTGCCGGTGGCCGCCCGGTCCGCGGGCAGCGCGGCCGTCGCGGAGGACAGGATGGTCGGCAGGGCGAGGCCGACCCCCGCACCGGTCAGGAGCCAGCCGGGGAGCGCGTCGGCGGCGTAGTGAGGACGGGCCCCGAGGCTGAGGAGGAGGACGACGGTGCCGGCGGCGAAGAGGGCCGATCCGGCCGCGGCGATCCGGCCGGCCGGGATCCGGTGGGCCACGCGCTGGGCGAGTGCGGCGAGCAGGGGCACCATGAGCGGACCGGGGGCGACGGCCAGCCCGGTGCGCAGCGCGGAGTAGTGCCACACCTGCTGCATCCAGAGGATGGTGGCGAGCAGGCCGGCCGCGAACGCGGCGGTGAAGGCGAGCGCGGTGGCATTGGACCAGGCGAAGGCCGGCACCCGCAGCAGGTCGGTCTCGATCACCGGTACCGGATGGCGCAGGCAGCGGCGGCGGAACACCGCCAGACCGGCGGCGGCCGCCGCCCAGCAGGCCAGGACGGCGGGGCTGCCCCAGCCCCAGTCGGGGGCCTTGACCAGTCCGAGGGAGAGCGCGCCCACGGCGGCCAGGAGGAGGCCGGCGCCGGCGAGGTCGGGCAGCGGGGCGACCCGGTCGTGCCGGGTGCCGGGGACGGTGAGGGCCGCGGCGGCGAGGGCGGCGAGGCCGATCGGCACGTTGACGAGGAAGACCCAGCGCCAGGACGCCTCGACCAGCAGGCCGCCGGCGACCGGTCCCGCGGCGGCGGCGAGGCCGCCGGCGGCCGCCCAGATGCGGACCGCGCGGCTGCGGCGCTCGACCGGGACCGCGACGAGCAGCAGGCCCAGGCTGGTCGGGGTGAGCGCCGCGGCGCCCACGGCCTGCACCCCGCGGAAGGCGACCAGGGTCCACAGTCCGCCCGCGGCGGCGCAGGCCGCGCTGCCGAGGGTGAACAGCGCGAGCCCGGCGAGGAACCCGGCCTTCTGGCCGAAGCGGTCGGCGAGGCGGCCGAGGGGCACCAGCAGGGCCGCGTAGAGGATCGCGTAGGCGTTGAGGACCCAGCTGAGGTCGGAGAGGGACCCGCTGCCGAACTCGCGGCCGATGTCGTCGAAGGCCACGTTGACGATGAACAGGTCGAGGCCGGCCATGAAGGCGGCCGTGGAGAGCACCGGGAGGATCCAGCGGGTGAGCCCTGCCTGGCTATGGATTCTCATAGCCAGAAGGCTAGATGCTGGCCATGCCTGCCACAAGCCAGAAAGGGCCGGAGATACCGTGGGGCCATGGAGACCGATGCCATGCGCCTGAAGGGCGCCCTCGCCGACCGGGACGCGTGGACCGCGGACCGCTGCTCCCTCGACCGGGCCGTCCAGGCGGTCGGCAGCCGCTCCGCCCTCCTGCTGATGCGTGAGGCCTTCTACGGCACGCGCCGGTTCGACGACTTCGCCCGGCGCGTCGGCATCACCGAGGCCGTGACCGCGTCCCGCCTGCGGGAGCTGGTCGCCGCGGGCCTCCTCGAACGGCACCCGTACCGGGAGCCGGGGCGGCGCACCCGCCAGGAGTACGTCCTGACCGAGCGGGGCCGGGACCTCCTCCCGGTGGCGCTGGCCTTCATGCGGTGGGGCGACCGCCACCTCTCGGGGCCCGAGGGGCCCCCGGTCCGCCTCACCCATCACGGCTGCGGGGCGCCCGTGCAGGTCCACGTGTGCTGCGACGCGGGGCACGAGGTGGCCGTGGACGAGGTGTCCGCCGCCCCGGGCCGGCGCGACCGCCCCGAGGGCGGGGACGACGGGGACGGCCGGGGCGGCGGTGCGGGCGGGGACGCCGGCACGGGCGGGAAGGGCGGCGCGGGCGGGGACGGCGGCGGGGAGCGGCCGGCCCGGTGACGCGGGGCGGGCCCGGACCGGGGGCGCACCCCGGCGGAGGAGCCGCCAGGCCCACCGGGCGGGGGCAGGCCCACCGGGCGGGGGCCGGCGGGCCGGGCGCCGGAGACCGCCGGACCGCCGCCCCGCGCGGGTGGTCCGCCCGCCGGGGTGCGGCGGGCGGACGGGGGCGGCCTACTGCTCGCGCATGCCCCACGGGGAGCCGTAGGCGGTGAGCAGGTCCAGGAAGGGCCGGGCCGGGAAGGACTCGGGGCCGAGCACGCCGGCGCCGCTCCACGCGCCGGTCGCCAGCAGCTCCAAGGCGACGACGGGGTTGACGGCGGTCTGCCACACCACGGCCTGGCAGCCGTACTCCTTCATCGACCACTGGTTGTCGACCACGTGGTAGAGGTAGACCTCGCGCGGCCGGCCGTCGCGGGTGCCCTTCACCCAGGTCCCGGCGCAGGTCTTCCCGTGCATGCGCTCGCCGAGCGCCGCCGGGTCGGGCAGGCAGGCGGCGACCACGTCGCGCGGGGAGACGCGGACCGGGCCGTCCGGGCCGGGGACGGTGACGGGCTCGGTGCGGTCCAGGCCGAGGCGGTGGAGGACCTTGAGGGTGGCGATGAAGTCCTCGCCGAGCCCGTACTTGAAGGTGACCCGCCGCGCGTCGACCGCGCGGGGCACGAGCAGCACCTCCTCGTGCTCGACGTTGACGCACTCGACCGGGCCGATGCCCTCGGGGAAGTCGAAGACCTCCGGCTCGCTGAAGGGCTCGGTGGTGAAGAAGCCCCGGCCGGCCTCGTAGACCACGGGCGGGTTGAGGCACTCCTCGATGGTGGTCCAGATGCTGAAGGACGGGGCGAAGTCGTGGCCCTCGACGGTGAGGTCCGCCCCGTCGCGGACGCCGACCTCCTCGATCTCGTCGAAGAGCTCGTCCGCGGCGTGGCGGGCGAAGACGTCGGACAGGCCGGGCTCCACGCCCATGCCGACCAGGGCGAGCCGGCCGGCCGCCTCCCACTCGGCGGCCCGCGCGAACTGGTCGTCGCCGAGCTTGACGCCGCACTCCTCGTACGGGCGCTCGGGGTGCGGGTGCGAGAGCGACATCGCCATGTCGAGGTAGTGCGCCCCGGTCCCCAGGGCGGCGTCGAAGAGCGGCATGACGAACCGGGGATCGGCGGCGTTCAGCAGCACGTCGCAGCGGTGCTCCGCGAGGAGGGCGGCGACCGCCGCCCGGTCCGAGGCGTCGACGGCCGCGGCGGTGAACCGCCTCCCCTCGTCGCCGAGGGCGGCGACGGCGGCCTCGGCGCGGGCGGGGTCGCGGTCGGCGACGACCATGTGGCCGAGGAAGGGGCGGCGGGCCGCGATCCGGGTGATCGCGGTCCCGACGCCCCCGGCTCCGACGAGCAGTACACGCATGGGGCATCTCCGTTCCGGGGTCTTCCGACGAGGCGCGGCGGCCTCCGACGGAGAGGGAACGCCACACCGTCCTCGAACGTCAATGGCGTTGGCATAAGGTGGGCGCGGGCCCGCCGCGGGTGCGGGCCGGTCCGGGGACCGGGAGCGGAGGGGGCGACCGTGGCCAAGCAGGTGGTGCCGGAGTCGGACCGGCGGCGGCGCCGCCCGACGAAGCAGGGCGGGGTGCTCTCGCACGCGCTCATCGTGGAGACGGCCCTGCGGATGCTGCGCGAGCACGGCAGCGGCGGCCTGACCGTGCGGCGGCTGGGCACGGCGCTGGGCGCCGACCCGAGCACGCTGTACCGGTACTTCCGCGGCATCGACGAGCTGACCCTGGCGATCGGCGACGAGCTGGTGGGGCGGGCGCTGCGGGGCTGGGAGCCCTCGGGCGCCTGGCGCGCCGACCTGCGGGAGCTGGGGCTGCGCATCCACTCCGCCTACCTGGCCCACCCGCAGGCGGCGGTGCTGACGGCGAGCCGCGTCACCGGCCGGAGCCACGAGGTCGCCGCGGACGAGGCGGTCCTCGGGCTGCTGCGCACGGCGGGCTTCCCGGACGCCTCCGCCGTGCGGATCTACCAGGCGTTCATCGACCAGAGCCTCGCCTTCGCGGCCCTGGACGCGGCGTCGCTGGCACTGCCCGACGCCGCGCGGCGGGCCGACGAGGAGGTGTGGCGGGCGACGTACGCGCGGCTGCCCGCCGAGTCCCACCCGCACATCGCCGCCACCGCCCACCTGCTGGTCGAGCGGATGAACCGCAGCGCCTACCCGGCGGCGCTGGAGATGCTGCTGGACAGCGCCGAGGCGCAGCTCGCGGCGGTCCCCGGGCGCGCCCCCGGGGCGGGTGGCCGCACGCCGGGGCGGTCCGCACCCCGGCGCGGCGGCGGGACCGCGCCGCGGGCCGGCCCGCGCGGCGGCCGGCCGGGCCGGCTCGGCGGGGACGGGTGAGCAGGGGTCCGGCGTCGCGGCCGCGGTGCGGGTCCCCCGGGAGGTGGGGGGAGGCGGAGGGGCCGCCCGGGGGCCGCCGCCCGCCGCGGCGATTGGCTAGGGTCGAGGGCATGGCTACGGACGAGGGGCCCGTGCGGGTCGACAGCTGGATCTGGTCCGTGCGGCTGGTCAAGACGCGCGCGCTGGCCGCCGCGGCGTGCCGGGCCGGGCACGTCCAGGTCAACGGCGACCGGGTGAAGCCGGCCCACGCGGTGCGGCCGGGGGACGTCGTGCGGCTGCGCCAGGAGGGCCGGGAGCGGGTCGTGGTGGTCTCGCGGCTGGTGCGCAAGCGGGTGGGGGCGCCGGTCGCCGCCGAGTGCTACGTCGACAACAGCCCGCCGCCGCCCGCCCGCGAGGAGACCGCGGCGGCCGGCGTCCGCGACCGCGGCGCGGGGCGGCCCACCAAGCGCGAGCGGCGCGACCTGGAGCGCCTGCGGGGCGGCCGCTGAGGCCGCGGCGCAGGGCGCGCCGGACGCGGAGGGCGGAGCCGCAGGGCGGGCCGCACGGGGGGCCGGGGAGAGGGCTGCGGGCCGGGTCGGATCCGGCTGCCAGGGTCCGCGCATGACGAAGGGGAGGCCGCTGACCGGCGGCGAGAAGGAGATCCTGCACCGGGCGCTCGACCGGCACCGCGACGCGGTGCTGTGGACGATCGAGGGCCTGGACGACGAGCGGCTGCGGCGGCCGATGACCCCGTCGGGGACGAACCTGCTGGGCCTGGTCAAGCACCTGGCGGGCGCCGAGCTCGGCTGGTTCTGCGAGGCCTTCGGCCGGGAGACCGGGCCGCTGCCCTTCGACCTGGACGCCGACGAGGAGTCCGACCTGCGCGTGGAGCCGCACGAGTCGACGGCGGACGTCGTGGCGTTCTACGCCCGCGCCCGGGCCGCGGCGGACCGGACGATCGCGGAGCTGGACCTCGACGCCGTCGGCACGGCCTGGTTCGGCGACGCGGTGTCGCTGCGCTTCGTCCTCGTCCACATGGCGACGGAGACCGCGCGGCACGCGGGCCACATGGACGTCCTGCGCGAGCTGGCGGACGGCGCGACCGGCGACCACCCCCGGGGCTGAGGCCGGCGCCGGGGTCCGGCCGCGGCGGCGGGCCCGCGGGCAGGGGACGTCCCGCCCCGGGTTATATTTGCTTGTTCATTCCAGAACGGCTACGGTGAGGCCATGGCACGCACCCGGGAGTTCGACACCGACCAGGCGGTCGAGCGCGCGATGGACCTGTTCTGGCGCCGCGGCTACGCGGCGACCTCGATGCAGGACCTGATCGCGGAGCTGGGCATCGGCAGCGGCAGCCTGTACGCGGCGTTCGGCTCCAAGGAGAAGCTGTACGCGCTGGCGCTGGAGCGCTACTGCTCCCGCAACGCCGGCGCGCTCATCGCCCACCTGGAGTCGGCCGAGGAGGTCCGCCCCGCCCTGCGGGCGGCGCTCACCGCCATGGCCGAGGCCGACCTGTGCGACCCCGAACGCGGCTGCCTGATGGTCAACGCCGCCACCGAACGGGCCTCCGACCCGGCCACCGCCGACCGCGTCGCCGCCACCATGCGCCTGGTGGAGTCCACCCTCGCCGGCGCCCTGGAGCGCGCCCGCGCCCGCGGCGAGCTCGCCCCGGACAAGGACCCCGTCGCCCTCGCCCGCTTCCTCACCACCTTCATCCAGGGCATGCGCGTCATGGGCAAGGCCCGCGCCGACCGCGCCTTCTTCGACGGCGCCGTCGAGGCCGCCCTGACCACCCTGGACTGAGACGGCCCGCGGGTCCGGGACCCAACCGGACCGGCCCGGGACCCGTGCGCCCCGGTGGCCGTTCGGACCGACTGCGCCTATCCTTATTGTGTATCAATCAATCCAGAAAGAAGCGGCCATGGACCTGCACCTCAAGGGCAAGACCGTCGTCGTCACGGGCGCCAGCCGCGGCATCGGCCTCGCCGTCGCCCGCGCCTTCGCCGCCGAGGGCGCCCACGTGGTCGCCGGCGCCCGCAGCCCCGGCCCCGGTCTGGAGGAGCTCGCCGCCTCCCACGGGCTGGTCCCGGTGGCGGGCGACCTGGCCACCGCCGAGGGCGTGGAGCGGCTCGTCGCCACCGCCGTCGAGCGCTTCGGCGGCGTCGACGTCCTCGTCAACAACATGGGCGTCCTCCATCCCCGCCTGGGCGGCTTCCTCTCGGTCACCGACGAGGACTGGCTGACCACCCTCAACGCCAACCTGATGAGCGCGGTGCGCGCCTGCCGCGCCGCGCTGCCCTCCCTGCTGGCCTCGCGCGGCGCGATCGTCACCGTCAGCTCGGTCAACGCCTTCCTGCCCGACCCGGGGATCATCGACTACACCGCGTCCAAGGCCGCCCTGACCAACTTCTCCAAGGCCCTGTCCAAGGAGGTCGGACCGCGGGGCGTCCGCGTCAACACCGTCGCCCCCGGCCCGGTCTCCACCGACATGTGGGTGGGCGAGGGCGGCCTCGCCCAGCAGGTCGCGGCCGCCACGGGCGTGGACCCCGACACCGCGCGGGAGCAGATCATCGAGGGCGCGGGCGGCTTCGCGACCGGCCGCTTCACCCGCCCCGACGAGGTCGCCGACCTCGTCCTCATGCTCGCCAGCGACCGCACCGCCAACATCACCGGCACCGACGTCACCATCGACGGCGGCCTCGTCAAGACCCTCTGAGAGCCTCTCCGCGAGGCGCTCCGACCCCGCCGGACCGCCGGGCGGCCCGGCCGCGCCCGGCGGTCCGGCGCCATTGGACCGCGGTCCGCCCGGCGCCCCGGGCGGGCCGCGGTTCAGCGACGCGTGACGAACAGGCTCTGCACGCTGCGCCCGATCGGTCCCCGCTCGTCGTGGAGCGCGGCCTCGGCCATGCCGAGCCCGGCGTCGTCGACGCCCGTGCGCGCGTCGAGGCAGACCCACTCGCCGACCGGGTGGCGGTGCAGGTGGACCGTCAGGTCGGGGTTGACGAAGACGTGGGAGGCGAAGTCAAGCACGTTGCTGACGCCGTTGCCGGAGTCCGCCGCCACCAGCACCCGCTCCAGCGGGGAGGTCTTCTCCCCCGCGACCAGGGGCACCCTCATCCGCATCCAGCAGGTCGCGGGCCCGCGGCCGAGGAAGGAGCCCGCGGCGAACCGGCACTCCACGGCCGTGTGGTAGCCGGTCTCCCACGGGACCGGGTAGAAGGGCTCCGGCTCGGCCTCCCCGGGCCCGGGGAGGGCGGGGCCGGGCGCCACCGCCGGATGGGCCCCCGGCTCGGTGCGGATGCGCAGGGCCGTCGCCCGCATCACCTCCGCCTCCCCGTCGGGACGCAGGGACGCCTCCACCAGTTCGGTGCCGCGGCCCTGGCGCAGCAGCCGGGTCTCCACCGTGAGGGGGCGGATCGACACCGGGCGCAGGATGTCGAAGGTGACGCGCGCCAGCCGCATGTCCTCCCGGGCGCCGGGGCGGTCCTGGACGGCGCGGCCGAGGAGCGCCGCGGGCGGTCCCGCGTGCTGGGTGTGCGGACTCCAGGGGCCCCGGGTGAGGAGGGTGGGCCGGAAGCGGTCCTCGGCCACCCGCTCGAAGAACGCCTCGGCGTCGCTGTCCGGTTCGCTCACGGTTCGGCTCCTCCACGGGTCCGGCGGGGCGCCCGCCGGCCGTCGGCCGCCGGACGGCACGGGAGACGCTACCCGCCGGTAGCCGTTCTGTCACCGCCCGGCCGGAGCGGGGCCGCGGCAGGCCGCGAACCGATCCGGTCGGAGAGCGACACCGCGAGGTCGATACTCATCGGCAAGAGCCAGAAAATGCGCACTGGAAAGGCTTTTCGTAATCTTTTCCAGGCAGGGCCGCCGTCTTTCACGGATAACGGATAAGAACCTCCGTCCCGCCCTAGAATCTGCGCGCAGGACGTGTGTGCACGGGGCGAGTGGATACGCGATGAGAAGGCAGTCGCACAGATGACCGCAGGAATCCCGGTCCGCTCCGCGGGCGCAGCAGCCCTCGACGGACTGCATCAGCTGCTGCTCCGGGCCGACGGGCCGCATGACGTCCTCGAGGCGCTGCTGGCCGTGTCCGGCCCCCTCGGGCGGGTCGGCTGGTCCCTGATGCTCCTCGACGAACCGGGCGGACGACGGCTCCTGCCGGACGCGGCCGCGGGCCTGCCCCCGGAGTGGTCCCCGGAGCCCGGACCGCTGCCGGAGTCCCGGTGGCCGGCCTTCCGTGCCGCGGCGGAGGGAGCCGCGCTGTTCGGGTCCGGGCTGCGGAGGCCCTTCCCGCTGCCGGCCGCCTCCGGCTCAGCGGCCTGGGCGGCGCTCCCGGCGGGTGGCGGGGTGCTGGTCTGCCTGCGCCCCGGCCCCCACCGCTGGAACGGCCGCGAGCAGCGCTTCCTGGCCCGGGCGGCCGCCCTGGTGGGCACGTGCGGACGGCGGGCCGCCCGCACGCGGCCCCACGGGCCCGGCCGGAGCCGGGGGCCGGTCGCGGCCCCGGGCTCCGCACCGGTCCCCCGGTCCTGGCCGGTGCCCCGGTCGTGGCGGGCGCCCGAGGGGTGGGACCCGCTGCGGCTGCGCGCCGTGGAGTGCGGGGAGTTCACCCTCGACCTCGCCACAGGGACCGTCCGCTGCGACGACGGCTTCGCCCGCCTGCACGGGCTGGACGGGCTGGACCGGCGGTCCCGTGTCCC
This sequence comes from Streptomyces sp. NPDC001380, assembly GCF_042895785.1. Taxonomy (NCBI): domain Bacteria; kingdom Bacillati; phylum Actinomycetota; class Actinomycetes; order Kitasatosporales; family Streptomycetaceae; genus Streptomyces; species Streptomyces sp. NPDC001380. Next base: position 304,098 of record NZ_JBIAWP010000001.1, read on the forward strand.
CCTGGGGCTGCTGCTGCGGCTGCTGCCGCCCGGGGAGGAGCGGCGGATGGCCCTGGCGCTCGACCGGGTACGGGGGAGGCCGGGCAGCTGGGAGCTGGTCTACCGCGTCCGGCGGGAGGGCGGTTTCGGCCAGCTGCGGGCGGAGGCCTCCTGCGTCGCCGGGGCCGACGGCTCCCCCGGGGTGGTGCGCGGCCGCGTCACGGACGTGACCGCCGAGTTCGAGGCGGCCGGGCGGCAGGCGGCCCGGCTGCGGCAGCAGCTGCGGCGTCAGGAGCACATCCTCGCCCTGGCCGCCGAGGCGGCCTCGGCCGCGGGCACGGAGGAGCTGGCCGCGGCGGCGTGCCGGTCGCTCCAACTGCTGGGTGCGGACGCGATCGTCCTGGCCGAGGACGACGGCGGCAGCCTTCAGGTGATCACCTCGGTCGGCCACACCGCCGAGGACATGGCGGCCACCGCGGGCCTGCCGCTGGAGTCGCGCCTCCCGCTGTGCGACGCGCTGCGCCTGCGGCTCCCCGTCTTCGTCCCGTCCCCGCAGGACCTGGCGGAGCGGTACCCGCACCTCACGGCGGTCCTCCCGGGGCTCCGGCGCCGGTCGTGGGCCGCGCTTCCGCTGCCGGTGCCGGCGGCCAGCCGGGCGGCCGCCTGCCTGCTCTCGTTCGAGCGGCCGCACGCCTTCGGCCCGCAGGACGAACCGCTGCTGGTCGCCACGGCCGAGCTGCTGGGGATCGCCCTGGACCGCTGCCGGGCCTACGACACGGCACGGGCGCGCGCGGTGGACCTGCTCGGCCTCTTCCCACCGGACCCCGGCCCGGGCCGCTCCCCCGCCCCGTGAGCGGGGCGCCGGCGGCCCGCACTCCCGGATGCACCGCCCGGCCTCCACGCCCGGCACCGGCATCGGCATCGGGCCCGGATGTCCGGATGGCCGGCGGGTGCGCGGCGGGTGCAGGGCGCATGCACGGCGGGTGCGCGGCGGGTGCGCGGCGGGTGCGCGGCGGGGCCGGAACCGGCTCAGTGGTCGGGCACGTCCCGCAGCGCCCGGCCGAGCTGGCGGAGGAGCCGCGTGTCGGCGTACAGGGAGAGGCAGCGCAGGAGGTCCCTGATGTGCGGGTCGTCGCCCGCGCTCACGGCCGCGACGAGGGCGGCGACGCCGGGGTCGGCCTCTTCGGGCGCCCTCGGGCAAAGTGATTCAGTGTTCAACATGATTTCGGCAGAATAACGTCCGCCCCCGCGCGCGGCCTGTGCCGTGGCGCCCCGAAACCAGGGACCATCGGCCCTGGCTTTCCGGCGGACGTGCTCCGCCGGAAAGCCCCGGCCGGCGCCGCGGCGCGGTGTTGTCGGCACCGGCCGGACGGTTCGGACCGGCTCCCGCCGCACAACGGCGGCGGGGCGGGGCCCGGAGGACGACCTCCGGGCCCCGCACACCGGTCACTCAGGGTCCGGGCCGGTCATCCGTTCAGAGGATGACGACCCCGCGGCCGTACCCGCGGCCGTACCCGTAGTCGTCGCAGTCACGGTGGTGACGGCGGTGGCCCCAGCGGTCGCAGTCGCGGTGGTGGCGGTGGTGGCGGCGGCCCCAGCGGTCGCAGTCGCGGTCCCGGTCCCAGCGGCGGCCCCAGCGGTCGCAGTCGCGGTCCCGGCCCCAGCCGCGGTCGCAGCGGTCGTCGCAGTCGCGGCCCCAGCGGTCGCCGTAGCCGTGGCCGTAGTCGCCACGGCCGTAGCCGTGGTCGCCGCCGCGGCCGTAGTCTCCGCCCCGGCCGTAGTCGCCGCCGTGGCCGTAGCCACCGGCGACGACGGAGGCCGGCGCAGCGGCCGACGCGGTGCCCGCGAGCCCGCCGATGGAGGCGGCAGCCGCCAGTGACGCGACTGCAGCAGCCTTGGCAATACGTGCGTACATCTCTGTTTCACCTCGGGTCGGTGTGTACCTCCCCTCGCCCGGCTCGATCGTACGGTCCGCGGGGCCGCCGGGCGGCCGAGCCGCAGCGCCGCAGTTGTCGCCCCGTGAGCCGAACGGACCATCACGGAACAGCCGCCGCAGGCACGTCGGCGCAGGTGGTGCACTTCCGGCGCCGGGCCGGCCGAAGCACTCGTCCAGGTGAAGGCACCGGGGGTGTCGCACCGCGCCGGTCCCGCCCCGGCGGTCCGGGCGGCACCCGGGGCGGGCGTGCGACGCCCCCCGGGAGGTCTCCGGGAGCGGCTCCGGACGCCCCGCGGCGGGCGTCCGGAGCCTCCTCCGCCCCCTCCGCCGGAGGCGGGCGGCTCTGGTACGTTCGCTGCAGCGCACCGACGGGCCGCCCTCAGCGGCGGCCGCAAGGCCCGGGACCGCGCGGCGCACCTCCGCCGCGACCGCCCCGCACCCCGTCGGGCGGCGCGCCACCGCGGCGCTCTCCTGACCTCTCCCAGGAGGCGTCCTGTCCTCGGCGCGGCCGCGGTCCCCCGGGGCCGTCCTGCCGCCGTTCATTCCCAGGAGAGTCATGCCACGCCTTCGCCGTCCCCACGCCGTGCTCGCGGCTGCCGCCGTGCCGGCCGCCGTCCTGTCGGCGCTGCTCCCGTCGGCGCCCGCCGCCGCGGCGCCGGAGCCGGCCTCCCGTCCCGCCGCCGACGCCCGCCTCGAGGAGCCCATGGCCGACGCGGGCCTCGTGACCGTCGAGGGCCACGAGGTCCCCGCCGGACTGCTGCTGCTCAGGACCCCCGGCGGGGAGGAGCTGCGCGCGTACTGCGTGGACGTGGACCACGACGCACAGCCGGGCACCCGCTACCGGGAGACGGCCTGGGGCGACCCGAGGGCCTCGGCCGTCCGCAACCTTGACCGCGTCGGGTGGGTCCTGCGCCACTCCTACCCATTTCTGACGCTTCGTCAGACAGCTCGTGAGGCGGGAGTCCCCGAGGCGTCGCTGACCGCGGACGACGCGGCCGCCGGCACGCAGGCCGCCCTGTGGCACTTCTCCGACGGGCTCGACGCGCCGCCCGTCGACGCGGACGCCCGCGGCCTGGCCGCCTGGCTCGTCCGCAACGCCGGGCGCGGGGCGGAGCCCGCCGCGGGCCTCTCGCTCCTGCCGCCGCGCGGGGCGGGCCGGGCCGGCGGGACGCTGGGCCCCTTCCGCGTCCGGGGCGCGTCGGACGGACTGGAGACCGGGCTGGACCCGGCCGCACGCCGGGCCGGCGTGGTGCCCGTCGACCGCCGCGGCGCCCCGCTCCCCGCCCGGGTACGGCCCGGAACCGGCCTCTACCTGCGGATCCCCGAGGGTGCGGGGGCGGGCAGCGCCGAGTTCACGGTCTCCGCCCGGCAGTCCCTGCCGGTGGGCCGCATCCTCACCAGCGAGCCCTGGGGCGCACGGGAGCACAGCCAGACCATGGTCCTGGCGGCGTCCGAGCCGACCGTGGTCCGCGCCTCGGCCCGCGCCCGCTGGACCGCAGCCCCCGCCGCCCGCGCCGCCCGGTCGGCGAGGCACCGCGCGGCTCCGGGGCGGGGCCCCGGCCTCGCCGCGACGGGCGGCCCGTCGCTGCCGGTCTCGGCCGGGTACGCGGCGGCCGGCGCCGTCCTGCTGCTCGCCGGCCTCGCGCTGCGGCGGCGCTCGGTGACGCGCCGTCGGTGACACGCCGCCGGTGACGGGGCGCCCGCGCTGACGTGCGCAACCCTGAGGCCCCGCCGGGCGGCGGGCCGCAGCGGCGGCGGTGCGGGCGGCGGGCCGGTGCGGGCGGGGCAACCTCGTCCGCACCGGCCGGAAATGCGCCGCAGGGCCGGTCCCATGGAGGGCCGGGCCACCTCGACGGTGGCCCGGCCCTTCCGTGTGTCCGGCCCTCCCGTGTGTCCGGCCCTCCCGTGTGTCCGGCCCTCCCGTGTGTCCGGGCCGCCCCTCCCGACGGGCCTGCCGGGCGGAACGTCCGCAGCAGGCCCGCAGAGCTCCCGTACCGGACGGCGGCGGGGAGCGGCGGGGAGCGGCGGAGCCGGACGTCACGGCGGCCCGGTCCGGGGCCGTGTCCCGCCACCGCCTCCGGGCGTTCCGCAGGAGGGCGGCGGCAGTCAAGGGAAACCATTTCCCCCGGGAATTCCCCGCCGGCGCCGCAGGCAAGGGGCCGAAGGTCCCTGATATCCGGACCCTGCGGCCCTCGCATCCACCACTCGGCGGAATTTTCTTGCTTCCGTCCGCAAGTTTTCCTGCACGCGTCTGCAAGTCCTACGCTTTCCGGGGGGTTCCGGTTCGGTGATCCGCTTCTGCTCGATCTTCCGGGAAGCAGCAAGTTCTCCCTCACCCGGCCGGCGGAATGATCCCGTTCCGGACGCCATGGACGCCGCGGTTCCCATTGCCCGTTGCCCCGAAGAGGACTTCCGGGCGCCTTCGGTGCGGTTAAGGTCTCTGCTTGCCCGGACTCCGACGGGAGGTCTCATGCAGACACACACAGCCCCTCCTCCGCACCGCCGCCAGGCGGGGCGCCACCGCCGGGCCGGACCGGACGACGGTCCGGCCCCTCCCGGCATGCTCGACCGGATCACCCCCCGCCCGGCCGGTACCGGCGGGGGGCGGCCCGACCCGGGGCCCGGGCGCGCCGTGGAGGTCACACCGGCCGGCGTGCTCGGCCTGATCCCCCGGCTGGGACTCACCCCCTCGGCCGTCGCCGTGCTGGGGATCATGTCGGACCTCCAGGCGCCGGGGGGCCGCGTCCACCGCACGCAGTACGAGATGGCCCGGGAGCTCGGCGTCCCGGAGTCGGCGGTCAGCCGGGGCATGAAAGTGCTGGTGGACCGCCATCTGGTGATCCGGGGCGGCGACGGCCGCGGCAACAGCTACCGGCTGCACCCGTTCGTCGCCAAGTACGCCTCGCAGGAGGAGATGGAGAGCGCCCTGCGGGCCGCGGCGGGCGAGGTCCGGGCAGGACGCCTGCCCGACATCTCGGCGCCGCCCCACCGGCGCAGGCAGGCGCGGCCGGGCGGCACGGACCTGGTGGCGGTCTGAGCAGGCCCGAGGCGGGATGTGCACGTGCGGAGGGGCCCCCGGCGGTCGGCCGGGGGCCCCTCCGCACGTGCGCGCCCGGGGCCCCGCGGCACAGCACCGGCATTCCTTGTCCGGTGCATTTCATTACTTGGCGAGGAGAACCGGACCGTCCCGGACCGGACGGGCAGAACGGGCGGAACGGGCAGGACCGGCCGGCCGCGCGACCCCTCCGCGACGCCGCGCCCGATTTCCGGTCCACCCCGTCCGCCACGGGCGACAGAACCCGCAATGACAGGGCGGGAAGCACCCGAATAGCGCAGCGGAGAACCTTGCGGATTTCCGGGGGACCCCTTCGGCACGCCGCACAACGGGGCTGTGAATGAAAATCCTACTTTGTTGGGTACCGGACATCCCGACGCCCCTGTTACAAAGCGGTGACACAGATTCCCCGGTTTTCGCTTGCACCGGATGTTTGCGAGGCAATAACGTCCAATGTCATCGGACGGAGCGTCCGACGAGGAAGGACAGCCGGCCCCGGCCGGCGGTCCCCTCCCCTTCCGCAACACGCAAGGAGACCACCATGATCGACGCCAACGAGCTGGAGAACGAGGCCGGCGAGCTGCTCCCCGGGCGCGAGGCCCTGGGCCGGTTCAGCCTCAACCTCACCAAGCTGACGAGTATCACCAAGCACGTGGCCAACGTCCACGCCGACAACAGCTCGTACGCGGTGAACAACTACTCGGACGACGCCGTCGCCCAGGCCAACTCCGGCCAGTGGATCAGCGTCCACCAGTGACGCACTGATCCGGCGCGCAGGGCCGTCCCAGGTCCGGGCGCACCAGGAGAGGCACCTCCCCGAACCGCCCCGCCAGGCCCGGATCTCTCGGGGTCCGCCGCCCGACAGCGGCGGACGCGCCGGGCCCGGTACACCGGGCGGATCCCGGAGGTGAGCGTGCCCCCCGGTCCAGCGGGACGGATCCGCAGGGCCGTCCGGCAACCAGTCGGACGGTGACCACGGAGCGCCTGTCGGACAGCACAACCTCGCGGCGTTCTCGGCGGCGCGGCACTCGCCGCCGAGAACGCCGCCCGGTCCAACGAACAAGGGATGACGAGGTAGCGTGGCCGGCCACCACTCCAGACACGCGGCGGACGCGGGACGCGGCACCGCCGACGGGCCCCCGCCGGCACCGGCCTGGCACCAGCCCGGCCCCCCGGCTCCGATCGCGGTGCTCCCGGATGCGGCCCCCCCGCCGCCCCCGGACCCCGCACCGGCGGCACACCCCGGACCACCGGCGGACGACACCGCCGTCCGCACCCGGGTCCCGCTCCTCGCGCCCGGCACCGAGCTCCACGGCCAGTACGAGGGCTCGGGCTTCACCGAGGCCCGCTACCTGGCGAACCGGGGCGACGGGCAGCCGGTCATGCTCAGCAGGCTGCTGTACCTGGTCGCCTCCGCCCTGGACGGCGTCCGCGACTACGAGCGCGTCTCCCACCACGTCAGCGGCCGCTACGGCCGTGAGGTGAGCACCTCGAACATCGCTTTCCTCGTCGAGCGCAAGCTCGTCCCGCTCGGTGTCGCCTACCTGCCCGAGCACGGGGAGGCGCCGCCGCCGGTCCCCAAGACCGACCTGCTCCTGGCCCTCAAGGGCCACAAGGTGCTCCTCCCCCCGCGGGCGGTGCTCGCGGTCGCCGACGCCCTGTCCTGGCTCCACCGGCCGGCCGCCGTCACCGCCGCCCTGCTGAGCGTCGCCGTGCTCGACGCCTGGCTCTTCCTCGTCCACGGCGCGATGACCCCGGTGCTCCACACCATGGAGCAGCCGGTCCTCCTGCTCGCGGTCTTCGCGCTGACCGTCGGCTCGCTGCTCTTCCACGAGTTCGGCCACGCCTCCGCCTGCCGCTACGGGGGCGCCAGACCGGGCTGCATCGGCTGCGGCGTCTACCTGATCTGGCCGGCCCTGTACACGGACGTCACCGACATCTACCGGCGCGGCCGAGGCGCGCGGCTGCGCACCGACACCGGCGGCATCTACTTCAACGCCGTCTTCGTGCTGGGCCTGTTCGCCGGCTACTTCGCCACCGGCCAGGAGTTCCTGCTGGCCGCGGTCTACCTCGTCCACTTCGAGGCGCTGGAGCAGCTCATGCCCGCCGTCCGGCTCGACGGCTACTACATCCTGGGCGACCTCGCCGGCATCCCCGACCTGTTCGGCAAGGTGCGGCCCATCCTCTCCAGCATGGTCCCCGGCCGCCCGCTGCCGCGTGAGGTCCGCGAGCTCAAGAAGTCCGCGCGGGTGATCGTGACCGCCTGGGTCGTGACGATGGTCCCCCTCATCGTCGCCGAGCTCTCCTACGCCCTGTGGAACCTGCCGCGCCTGGTCTCCACCGCCGTCCGCTCGCTCACCGAGCAGGTCCGGGGCACCGCCGAGGCCCTGCGGGAGGGCGCCCTCGCCCAGGCCGCACTGGGCACGGTGGGCAGCCTGCTCCTCGTCCTGCCGATGGGCGGCGTCGTCTACCTCACGTTCCGCATCGGCGGCCGGCTGTACCGGGCCGGCGTCCAGGCCACGGCCGGGCGGCCCGCCGCGCGCCTCGCCGTCGTGGGCTGCGTCGCCGCCGTCGCCGCCGCCCTGGCCGGCGCGTGGACGTACGGCATGACCCCGAAGACGCTGCCGCCCAAACCGCCCCTCGCACCCGCCCTGCAGCCGAACGTGCCCCGCCCCCAGGTCCACGCCACGGCCCCCGCCCGCCACCGGCACCGCCACCACGGCCCGGCCGCCTCCCCGACGGCCGTCCCCGGCCGCCCCTCGGGCTCCCCCTCCGCGCGTGTGCCGCTGCCCGTCCCCTCCTCCCCCTCCCCCCGCGCGTCGACCGGCTCCCCCCGGCCCTCCGCCGACGCCTCCTCCGCGGTCCCCTCCGCCCGCACCTCGCCGTCGTCGACCCCCTCCTTCCCCGGCGGGTCGGCGACCCCGAGTCCCAGCGCCTCCCCGAGCGAGCCCGTACCGACGACCTCTCCACGCCCCACACCCCCGAGCGGCACCCCGTCCCCGCCCACCCCCGGACCCTCGCCGACCGGACTCCCGACGGCGACGGCGACGGCACCGACGGCGGCCGGCGGCTGACCGCCCCACCCCTAAGGATTCCCATGCAGCACACACGACACGGGCAGAAGCGCCCCCGCACACTCCTCAACCTGGGCGTCTACGCCACCGCGGGACTGGCCGCCATCGCCGTCGGCGTGCCCGCGATGGCCTCCACGGACGCGCCGTCCCCGGCCGGCCGCATCGGGACCGAGGTCCACGTCGACACGGACCTGGCCATCAGCACCGCGAGCCCGCTGCGCACCCGCGACATCGCCACCAACCTGACGATCCGCGAGTACGGCGACACCGTGGGCGCCGGAGCCATCAACAAGGCCCTGGCCTCCTCCCGGGCGTGCGTGGAGGACGAGCACTGCGCCTCCCTCGCCGTCTCCTTCCAGATCATCACCATGGGCGGCAGCCACCTGCACCTCCTGGCCCGCAACGTCAGCCGCGCCACCAACAGCCACTGCGACGGCTGCCAGTCCGCGGCGGGCGCCTACCAGTTCATCGTCGACACCCCCGACGTCTTCCGCATGGGGGCCGGCACCCGGCGTGAACTGGCCCGCATCCAGGACGCGCTGCGCCTCCTGGAGGACAGCGGCGCGAGCCCGGCCACCCTCCACCGCCGGGCCGACCAGCTGGCCGCCCGCGTGGTGGCGATCCTCCAGGACGCCGTGGCGCACGTTCCGCAGCACCGGGCCCGCACCCGCCCCGGCTACGCGCCGGCCCCGCACAAGCCGTTGGTGACCCTGCACCGCCTCACCGACGGCTGGCGGCCCGCCGGCCGCTGACCCGCGGCCCCACCCCGGCGGACGGCCCGTCAGGAGACCGTCCGCCCCACGACCCCCGGCCCGGCGCAGCACCCATCCCACCCTCGCCCCCTGCGCCGGGCCGGGCCTTCCCCTGCTCCGCCGCCCGCCGCGGCGGCCTCCGGAACCGCGTCGCCGCGGGGAGGCCCGGCCGGCGGGCGCGCGGCCCGGGGAGGACGACAAGGAGAGCCCCATGCCGGCTCCTGGAGACGCACCGCGGGACGGCCGGTCGGCGCCGCCGGACCGTGCCCCCCGCGCGGCGGGCGCTCCCGGCGCCGCGGACGCCGGAGGGAGCGGGGACGCCGCAGCGGACCGTCCCGGCGCACCGGCCGCCGCCCTGCTGCCGGGCGGCGCGGCGGACCTCCCCCGGCTGCTGCAGTGGATCACCCTGCACGCGGACACCGCGATGCTGCTGCGGCTGCGCGAGGCGCTGCGCCGGATCGACGCCGAGTCCGATTGAGCGGCCCGGCGGTCCGTCGGCCCGACATCCGGGCTGCCGGGCCGTCGGGTTGCCGGGCCGCCGGGCCGTCGGGCCGCCGGGCCGTCGGGCCGCTCGGCCCGGTCAGCGGCCCGCCGGGGGTCCGGCCTGGCCGTCGGCGAGCCGCTTGTAGAAGAAGCTGCAGTCCCGCAGGACCCCGGCCGGGTCCGCCGCGTAGGCGGGGACCACCCCGTACCGCGTCCAGCCCGCGGCGAGGTAGAGGTGCTCCGCGGGACTGCCGGTCTCGGTGTCGAGCAGCAGCAGGCCGGCCCCGGCCCGGGCGGCGGCCCGCTCGGCGGTGGCGAGGAGGGCGCGGCCGAGGCCCAGGCCTCGGGCGTCGCTGCGGACCATGAGCTTGACGACCTCGGCCCGGTGGCGGCCGTTGGGCTTCTCCTCCAGCGCGAGGCCGACGGTGCCCAGGACGCCGCCGGTCCCCCGGGCGGCCCAGACGGCGAGGCTGCCGTCGGCGACCGCGTCCAGGCGGGTGCGCCACCAGGCCGCCGCGGCGTCGGGGCCGAAGGGGGCGAGGAACCCGAGGGAGGAGCCGGACGCCACGGCATCGGCCAGGAGGACGGCGAGGTCGGGGACGCTGCTGCGGAACCCGTCGGCGGACAGGCGGTCGATGGCGTGCACGGTCGGGCTCCTCCGGCGGCGCGACGGGACGGCAGGGGGCGCACGGGACGGCAGGGGCCGCGCGGCCGTCCCGGCGGGAGCGATTCTGCCGGTCCTCCGGAGGGCGGCTGCGCCCGGGCCTGTTATCGGGATATTTCCGATCCGTGGATCCGGACAGCCGGTGCACGCCGCGCACGGCCGTGCCCGCATGGCGGGGCTGAGCACCCCCGCCGGCCTGCTGTGCTCCTCCAGGCCGGCAGCCCGGGACGGGTGGCCGGCCGGTGCGGACCAGGACGGGTCCGGTCCGCGCCCGGCCCCCGGCACCGGGCTCGGCAGTCCCGGGGGCGGCTCCGAGGGGGTCGGACGGCTGCGGCTGCCGGCGGACGCGGACGCGTCCCCGCCGGCCCCCGCCGGGCGCACCCCTCCGGGCGTACGGGCCCGGCCGGTCCCGGCTCAGGCCGGTGGCGGGGGGCCGGGGGGCGGTGCGGTCACCACCGGCCGGAGGAGAACACCGCTCGGGCCGCCCGGGCGCGCAGGGGTGCCAGCTCGGCCTCGACGGCGGCCGTCTCCGCCGCGTCGGCGGTGAGGGCGGCCTCCCGGGGCCCGCGGGCCTCGCAGAGCCGGATCCTCAGGTGGGTGGGCGGGTGGGTGCTGTCCACGGACCCCATCCGCAGGGCGGAGACGCGGATTCGGCGGGTGCGCTCGGTGCCGGGGACGGAGGCGATGTACTCCCGCAGCTCGTCCCAGAGCCCGGAGTCGTCCGCTGCGCCCGGCAGCGTCCGGGAGGCGGCGCCCGTGCGGCGCACCGCCGCCTGACGCCGGAAGAGGGCCTCGACGCTGTCGTGGAGCACCAGCGCCTCCAGCATCGACCGGGTCGCCGTCGACGAGCCGACCCGTGCGGCCAGGTCGTCCGCCAGGTACTCGGCGTGCTGGCCGGTGCGCAGGGTCAGCCGGTCGAGCAGGCGGAGCAGCAGCCCGGCGAGGGTGTGCGGGACCAGCATCAGCAGGCCCGCGATCCCCTCCCCGAGCTGGAGGAGCGCGTCGGACCGGCCCGCCGGCGTGCGCACGGGACGGGTGGTCTCGTACCAGTGGCCGAGGGTCACCACGGCCGAGTGAAGCCAGAGGCCGCGGCGTGCGTCGCCGTTGACGGCGTGGCCGAACTCGTGGCCGAGCAGCGCGATGCGCTCCTGCGGGGTGAGCACCTCCCAGAGGGCCAGGCCGATCGTGAGGACGCCGCGGCGGCGCAGCCCGACCCTGCCGTAGGAGGCGTTGAACTCCGGGGTGACGCGCACCAGGTGGACCGGGGGCTCCTGCAGTGCGGCGGCGACCCGGTCCGCGAGGGCGTGGAGCCGTGGCGCCTCCGCACGGCTCAAGGACCACTCGTCCCGGCGGAGTCGGCCCAGGCGGGGGCGGAGCATGAAGGCGAGGAAGAGCCCGGCCGCACCGAACGCGCGGGCGACGGTGTTCCCGGTGACCAGCAGCCACAGGGAGCCCCGGCCAGGACGGCGGTCACCAGGTGCACCGCTCCGGCGAGGGCCGAGGCGGAGAGCAGCGCCCGGTCGCGGCCGGGACGCCGGTCCGGCTCGGCGGACACGTCCGCGTACAGGCGCTCGACCGCCAGGTGTCCGGCCCGGCGCCGTGCCTCCTCCCGGCGGGCGGAGCGACCGGCCGGGACGTCCTGCGCGGCGGCGGATCCCCCGGGGTCGACGTCCCAGTCGCACGAGGGGCACCAGGCGACGAAGCGGGTGTCCGTCGGGAGCGGGGCGCCGCAGGACGGGCAGGACAGGTCGGCCCGGGCGGGGGGCGGCGTGATCATGGCGGAGATCATGCCCTGGCGGGCGGCGGGAGTCGAGGGCGTTTCCGCCGCGGCGCGGACCGCCCCGGCCGGACCGTCCGCGGGAGGTGGCGGACGGTCGGGCGGGCGCGCACGGCGGCGCACCCGCTCCCGCCGGACCGCGCGGGGCGGCGGGCGTGGGCGGGCGCGCGGGGGGTGCCGGGCGGGTCAGCGGGAGGAGAGCACCTGGGAGAAGCGCAGGTGGTTGCCCGAGGGGTCGCGGAAGGCGCAGTCCCGGACGCCGTAGGGCTGGTCCACCGGCTCCTGGATCACCTCGGCGCCCGCGGCCCGGATCTTCCCGAAGGTGGCGTCGAGGTCGTCGGTGGTGAAGATGACCCCGCTGAGCGAGCCCTTGGCCAGCAGCTCCCGGAGGGTCTGCTCGTCGCCGGGACGGCCCATGCCGGGCACCTCGAGGACGATCTCGACACCGGGCTGGGAGGCGGGGCCGACGGTGAGCCAGCGGAACCCCTGGAAGTCGACGTCGGCACGGACCTCGAGGCCGAGGACGTCGCGGTAGAAGGCGAGGGCCTCGTCCTGGTCGTGCACCTGGAGGAACGTGTGGGAGAGCTTGAGATCCATGGGGGGAACGCTACGCGGGGGGCAGGGCGGATGCTTCTCGAATCCTGCTCGGGACGCCCGTCCTGCCCGTCCTGCCCGTCCTGCCCGCACCGCCAGGCCCGCCCGCCCCACCCGTCCTGCTCGGCCGCGTGGCGGCCCGGGCCCAGCAGGCGGGCACGGCCGCGGCGGCGCCGTGGTCGCGGGCACGGTACGCGCTCGGCGACTCTCCGACGATCTCGGTGAACCGCGAGCTGAAGGAGCCCAGCGAGGTGCAGCCGACGGCCATGCAGACCTCGGTCACCGTCATGTCGCCGCGGCGCAGCAGGGCCATGGCCCGCTCGATCCGACGGGTCATCAGGTAGGTGTAGGGGGTCTCGCCGTAGGCGGCGCGGAACTGCCGGGAGAAGTGGGAGGGCGACATGAGCGCGGCGCGGGCGAGGGCGGGGACGTCGAGCGGCCGCGCGTACTCGCGGTCGATGAGGTCCCGGGCCCGGCGCAGGTGGGCGAGGTCGTCGAGGGTCACGTGCCGAGCGTCCCACGGGGCACCGACAGCGGCCGGGGACGGCGGGCCAGCCGGGCGGGCGCCCCGCCGGGCAGGGGGCGGACGGCCCGGCGGGAGTGCGGGCAGGGGCGGGGCCCGGCGAGGGCGGGGTCCCGCGGCGGGGACCGGCGGTACGGGGCCGCCGGGGCCGGGGCCGTACCGCGCGGGACCCGTACGGCGGGCGCGCCCGTCCTTGGCGCGGGACCGGGTGCCCGGGCAGACTCGGCCGGATGGAGCGTGCGGCGGGGACGGCGGAACGGCTGGCGGGGATCGCGGAGCGGCTCGCCCGCGTCGACGGGGTGGTCGGGGTCTGCCTGGGCGGCAGCCGGGCCCGGGGCGCGCACGGACCGGCGTCCGACTGGGACCTGGGCGTCTACTACCGGACGCCGCTGGACACCGCCGCGCTGCGGCGGCTGGCCGCGGAGGTGGCGGACGGGACGGCGGAGGTGACCGAGCCGGGCGGCTGGGGTCCCTGGGTCGACGGCGGCGGCTGGCTGACCGTGGACGGGACGGCCGTCGACTGGATCTACCGGGACCTGGACCGGGTGCGGCGGATCCTCGGCGAGTGCCGGGAGGGCCGCTACGAGGTGGGCGTCCAGGCGGGCCATCCGCTGGGGGTGTACTCGCACAGCTACGTGGGCGAGCTGGCGCTGGGCAGGGTGCTGGCCGATCCGGGCGGCGAGCTGGGCGCCGTCCGGGACGGCATCGGCGGCTACCCGCCGGCGCTGCGCCGCGCGCTGGTCGGCGGGGCCCGCTGGGAGGTGCCCTTCACGCTCTCGGTCGCCCGCAAGGGCGCGGCCCGCGGGGACGCCGCCCACGTCGCCGGGTGCCTGTTCAGGGCCGTCGGGATGCTGGTGCAGGCGATGCACGCCGAGGCGGGGCGGTGGCTGCTCAACGAGAAGGGCGCGGTGCGCGAGGCCGCGGCGCTCCCGGGCGCCCCGGAGGACTTCGAGGGGCGGGCGCAGGGCCTCTTCGGCGGGCTCGGCGCGGACCCGGGGCCCCTGTCCGCCGCGGTGGACCGGGCGGAGCGGCTGGCCGCGGAGGTGCTGGGGGCCTGACGGGCGGGCGGCGGGGCCCGCGCACCCGGCGGGAGGGGGCAGCCGCCGCGGGGCCGCCGCCGCGGCGGGCCGGGTACTCCGCAGGGCCGTACGGCGGCGCGCCCGGATGCGGGGGCGGTCCGGCGGCGGGGAGACTGGGGGCATTCCGATCCCCACCCCCCGGAGGCACCGTGGACACCTGGGCGACCTGGACCACTCAGGGCATCATCGCCGGAGCCGGCGGCGCGATGACGGCCGAGGTCGGCGTCATCACCGGCGACCTGACCGTGCACACCATGTGGGCGGACGACGAGGCCCGGGTCACCGTGCAGTACACGGGCGCCAGCGAGTGGTACACCCTGCAGGGCAGCCCGGTGCCCGCCGCCGACGAGGCCACCGGGCGGGCCGTCCACCAGCGGGCGGTACGGGCCGTGCAGGCCGGGGGCGGGGCGACCGTGGGGCCGGTTCCGGCCTGAGGGCCCGCGGGCCGGGGCGGTCGCCCCGGCCCGCGGGCCGGGTGGCCGGCCCCGGGCACGGGGCCGGGGCGCTTCGGGGGTCAGGAGTTGCGGGGGTCAGGAGCTGCGGGACGTCACCGGGGAGACCTGGAAGACCCCGGAGCAGACCCTGTACCGCGTGGGGACGAGGACGGACCGGTAGGAGCCCGGCGGGTAGACCCGCAGGTAGGAGCCGGTGGGCCGGCAGGGACCGCCGATCGGCCCGTTGGTGGTGTGGAGGACGGCGGTCACGGTGCGGCCGGGCCGGACCGTCACGGTGCCGTAGCCGGCGCCGCTGCGGGTGGCGAGGGCGCCGATCGGCCGGCGGGCGGCGTCCAGCACGCTCACCCCGGGGTAGCCGCGCAGCGCGCAGCTGCGGGTACCGGTGTTGGTGAAGCGGATCGGCTGGTACAGCTGGCCCGCTCCCGGGTCCTGCCGGCCCATCGACAGGTGGAGGCTCCCCGTCGTGCACGTCGGCACGGCGGCGGGTGCGGCCTGGGCCGGTCCGGCCGCCGTGAGGAGGCCGGTGAGACCGAGGGCGGCCGCCGACGCCGCGGCGGCGAGGCGGCGGGGGGCGGAGAGGGTGTTGCGCATGGCACGCGCCTCCGTGGTCGGGGATGTGCGGCGGGCACTCGGGAGGACGCGTACCCGCTCCGGTGCGGTCGTGTGCGGCCTGCGGGGGCGGGGCGCCCGGCCCGGCCCCGCTCCGGGGCAGGGGCGGGGGCGGGGCCGGGTCGGGCGGCACGGGGCCGGTCCGGCGGGCCGCGGAGGCATGCGGCCCGCCGGGGTCTGCGGGAGGCGTCGGCCCGTGCGGGCCGCGGGGGTGCGGGAGCCGCGGGGTGCGGGAGCGGCTCAGCCGACCACGTGGGGGTTGGCGGTCAGCGCGGGGACGGCCCGTGCGGCGAGGCCGTGGGCCTGGTCCGGCCACCACACGCCGGCGGCGGGGTCGACGGCGCCGTACTCGGGGTCGGCCGGTCCGGCGGTGCCGCGGGTGCAGCTGCCGTCGGACTCGCCCGGCACCTTGATCCACAGGTAGGCGTCGAGCAGCGGGACGCCGGTGTCGGCGGTGGGCCGGGTCCCCAGGCCGCGCCCGGGAGGGTTGCACCAGGTCTGCGGGTCCGGGTAGGTCCCGGCCGGCGCCTCCCAGGGGCCCTGCCCGTTGCGGCTGGTGTCGACCACGAAGTGCGGCAGGTCGGCGCCGGCGGGGACGTGGGCGGCGTACCAGGCGTCGGCGTCGGCCGCGGGCCAGTACTGGTTCGCGCAGTCGTCCGCGGTGGCGCCGGGGGTGGTGCGCAGGTACCAGACGCACCCGGCGACCTGGGTGCCGTAGCGGACGAGCTCCGCGTCGGTGCGGTAGTTGGAGACGTCGAGGAAGAAGCCGCGGGCGTGGGCGATGCCGCCGTCGACGAGCAGCTGCGCCATGGTGCCGACGGCCTGCCAGCCGCTGTGGCCCGCGTCCAGGTAGACGACGGCGCCGGGCCGCTGCTCCAGGCGCTGCGCGGCGCCGCGGATCTCGGCGAGCCGGTCGGCCTGCTGGGCGGCGGTGCCGCCGCAGTAGGCGGGGCTGAGGGCGAGGCCGTCGGGCTCCAGGACGACGACGGTGCGGCGGGTGCCGATGCCGCGCGCGAGGGCGTCGACCCAGGCGGCGTACTGGCCGGAGTCGGCGGCGCCGCCCGCCGAGTACTGGGAGCAGTCGCGGCCCGGCACGTTGTAGGCGACGGCGACGGGGGTCTGGTGCTGCAGGGCCGCCCTCCGCTGCAGGCGGGCCATCGCGGCGGTGGTGTCGGCGGGGTCGTCGGTGCCGTTGAACCACTGGGCGACGGGCCAGGAGGCGAGCCGGGCCATGGCGGCGGCGTTCCTCGGGTCGCCGGCCCTGGCGTCGGCGACGGCCTGCGCCGCGGCCTTGCTGCCGAGGTCGACGTAGAAGTGGCTGCCGGAGGGCAGGGCGCGGCCGGGGGCGGGGACCGGGGCCGCGGGAGCCGCCGGGGCGGCCGCCGCGGGGAGGGACGGGGAGAGGCAGAGGGCGGCCGCGGCAGCGGCTGCGGCCAGGCCTCGGGTGACACGGGTGCTGCGCACGGCGGGCGACTCCTCGGCCGGGTGGGCGTGGGAGCGCTTCCACGAAGGGGGACGGGCACCGGCGTTCCGGGGTTCGGGGGATGCGGGTCGGAGGACCGCGCGATGCCGGTTCACCATGAAGCCAGCGGGATGTGGACGCGTCAAGAGCGGGCGCAGGATTCCCTTCGGGAATGAGCGGGAGGAGAGGGTTATCCATGGGAGCGCTCCCGCAGCGAGGGGAGGACCTACCCTCGGGTCATGAAGCGACGACATTGACCCTCACCGGTGCGGCGGCTCGCCCGCCGTCTCTACGCCCACGCGTTCGCTGAGGACTTCGTCCCGCTGTACCCCCTGTACGCGCTCCTCTTCACCGGGAACGGCCTCTCGGACGCACAGGTCTCCTCCCTCTTCGCCCTCTGGTCGGCCACCTCGGTCCTCCTGGAGGTGCCGACCGGCCTGTGGGCGGACTCCTCCTCCCGCAGGCGGCTGCTGACGGTCGCCCCGCTGCCGGTCGCGGCGGCCTGGGCGCTGTGGACCTTCATCCCCTGCTACGCCTCCTTCGCCGCGGGGTTCGTGCTGTGGGGCGTCGGCGGCGCTCTGCGCTCCGGTGCCCTGCAGGCGCTCGTGTACGAGGAACTGGTGCGGCTCGGCGAGGCCGGCGCCTACGCCCGCCTGACCGGCCGCTCCCAGGCCGTGGGCACCACCGCCGTGGTCGCCGCGACGGCGCTGGCGGGGCCCCTCCTGTCGGCCGGGGGCTACCCGGCGGTGGGGGCGGTGAGCATCGTCGCGACCCTGCTGGCGGTACCGGTGGCCCGGTCGCTGCCCGAGCCGCGCGACCGGCCCGGACCGGGCGGCCGGGCCGGGGCGGGGGACGGCGCGGAGCCGGACGGCCGGGCCGGGGCGGCGGAGGCGGGACGGGCGTCCGGGGTGCTGCGGGCCGGGCTCGCGGAGGTGCGGCGCGCCCCCGTCGTGAGGCGGCGGCTGCTCCTGCTGGCGGGGCTGCTCGGGCTGGGCGCGCTGGACGAGTACGTCCCGCTGGTCGCCGGCGCCACCGGCGCCGGACCGTCCACCGTGCCGCTGCTGGTGCTGCTGGTCACCGCCGGCACGGCGGCGGGCGGCTGGCTCGCGGACCGGGGCGGCGGCCGGGCCGCGGGCGTCCTGGCGGTCGCGGCGGTCTGTCTGGCCGTGGGCGCGGCAGGCGGCCGGCCGGCCGGCACGGCCCTGGTCGCGGTGGCGTTCGGCGCCCTGCAGTGGGCGCAGGCCACCGCCGAGGCGCGGCTGCAGGAGGCCGTCGGGGACGGCTCCCGGGCCACGGTCTCCTCCCTGGCGGGGGTGGGCTCGGAGGCGGCGTCGGTGCTGCTGTACGGCGCCTGGGCGCTGGGCTCGGCCTGGGCGCCTCCCGGGGTGCTGCTGGCGCTGGCCGCGGGCCCCTTCCTGGCGGCGGCCCTGGCCCTGCGGCGGGGCCGGTGACGTCCGGGTCGGCCGGGCTGCCGGGCCACGGGGCCGCGGGGCGGCCGCCGGCCGGTCCGCCCTGCAGCGGCGGGCGCCCGCGCCCGGCGGCCCCTCGACGGGACGTCAGCGGCCGGGGCGGTTGGCCGTGCGGACCCAGCGCAGCACGGCGGCGCAGGTCTCCTCGTCGAGTTTGGCGACGGCGCGCATCGCGGCGGCGTCGCCGGGCGCGGTGGGGACGCTCGCGTCGGAGAGGGCCAGCAGGAGCTGCCCCCAGCGGTCGGCGGCCGTCGGGATCGCCAGGGTGTCGGCGGGGCGCAGGAGGACCGTTCCGGTGTCGGGGCGCGGCTGGCTCATGTGCGGACCAACGAGCAGGACGGCCCGCGGGGTGTGCCCCGAACGGGTCATGACGGCGGGCCGGGGCGCGCGGCGGCGCGGCGAACGGGGCCGGGCCGGGCGGGGCCGGGGGGCGTACCGTCCGCGGGCGCGGCCGTGCGCGGGGACCGCGCGGGACCGGGCACGGCGGCGGCCGTGCCGTGCCTCCGGGGGCCCCGGGTCACGCACCCCTCCCGGGAGGCGGTCGCCGCGGAAGGGGACGCCCCGGGAGGGGGTGCGCGTCCGACGGGGCCTCAGAGGTGCAGGCCGTGGCGGTGCAGCCAGGCGACGGGGTCGATGTCGGAGCCGTAGCCGGGGGCGTTGCGGACCTCGAAGTGCAGATGGGGGCCGGTGACGTTGCCGGTCGCGCCCGAACGGCCCAGGAGCTGGCCCGCGGCGACGGCCTGGCCGCGGTGGACGGCGACGGAGGAGAGGTGCCCGTACAGGGTGTAGGTGCCGTCGCGGTGGCGCAGGACGACCTCGTTGCCGTAGGCGCCGCCCCATCCGGCGGTCACGACGGTGCCCGCGAGGGCCGCGCCCACCCGGGTGCCGGTCGGCACGGCGAAGTCCTGCCCGGTGTGCCGGTGGGCCCAGTGGCTGCCGGACGCCCGGTACCCGGCGGTGAGGGTGTAGCCCCGGACCGGGAGGGCGGCGCGGACGGCGGGCGCGTGGTGCGACGGCGTGGAGTGCGACGGCGTGTGCCGTGGGGGCGCGGGGTGGGCCGGCTCGTGGTGGGCGGGCGCCGGGCGGGAGGGGGCGGGACGGGCGGGCGCGGGGTGGGCGGGGGCGGAGCGGCCGGGGGCCGCGGCGGGGAGGGTGAGGCGCTGTCCGGGCAGGATGAGGTCCGGGTCGCCGCCGACGACGCTGCGGTTCTCGCGGTAGACGCTCTGCCAGCCGCCGTCGACGTCCTCCTCGTCCGCGATCGAGGCGAGTGTCTCGCCGCGGCGCACGACGTGCGCGGCGTGCCCCGCGTGCCGGGGCGCCGGGGGCGCCGGGGGCGCGGTGGACGGCCGGTCGAGGCGGAGCCGCTGGCCGGGGAGGATGCGGTCGGGGTCGGGGCCCACGCGTTCGCGGTTCTCCAGGTAGACGCTGCGCCACCCGCCGGGTACGCGGTGGCTGCGGGCGATGCCGGAGAGGGTCTCGCCGGGCGCGACGACGTGGACGCCCGGCCCGGCGGCGGGGGCGCCGCCGGCCGTGGGCGCCGAGGCCGGGGCGGGCAGCCGCACGGTGCCGGTGAAGGCGGCGTTCTGGAGCAGGTCGCCGTTGACGGCCGTGGCGTCCGGGTCGGCGTGGGCGGGCGCCACGCCGTGCATGCCGGCCGCGGCGAGGGGGAGGCCCAGCCCCGCCCCGGTGGCGCCGGCGGCGAGCGCGAGGCGGTGGGAGGACGTGCTGCTGCGCGGACGGCGGTGGCGTCCCTCTGATGCCATCGTGCCCCTCCATCGGGTCGCGGCGGGCGGACGGTGGGTGAGCACATGACACAGTACGCATCCGCTGACCGGCCGTCACCGGTACGGGTGAATCCCCTGCGGTGACCCGCCCGGCGGCTCTCCGCAGGGGCGGGGGGAGGGGCCCCGCCGGCCGCGGGACGGGGCGGCCGGCGGGGGTGGGGGCCGCCTGTCGGGCCCCGGGCCGTCAGGGCCTGGGCAGGCGGCAGTCGGGGAGGGTGAGGTCGAGGGTGGTGCCGGGGGCGAAGCACCGGGTGAGGAGGTAGGTCTCCTCGGCGTAGTTGATGCCCTTGCGGACCGTCACGCCGCCGTTCTCGTCGACCTCGCACGGGTTGTCCACCGTGCAGCTCCCGCCGTCCTCGTTGCCGGTGTTGTTGACCGCGACCAGCAGGCCGGTCGAGGTGTCGACCACCGGGGAGCCGGAGGTGCCGCCGATGGTGTTGCAGGCGGGGGTGTAGCGGACGGAGTCCTTCCAGACCCAGCCGCCCTCGTGCAGCTCGTGGACGAAGCCGTCGACCGCGCAGGTGTAGGTGCGCTTCCAGTACCCGGAGACGACCTTGACCGGCTCGCCCTGGACCGGGTGGTCGGCGGAGACGGTCAGCGGGTCGACGCCGTACCGGCTGCGGATGGCGGCGTAGGTGGTGGTGAGCTCGTACAGGGAGACGTCGGTGTCCGTCATGGTCGCGTAGACGAGCTTGGCGGCACGGAGCGTGCCGAGTCTTCCGGCGGAGGCGTCGAGCAGGGTGAAGGACCGGCTGGAGGGCCGGTCGACGAGGACCTCGCCGGGGTCGGGCATGCCGCCGGAGAGGCAGTGGCCGTTGGAGAGGACGAGGGCGCGGTCCTGGGGCGCGGAGTCCGGCATGCGCACCAGCGAGCCGGAGCAGTTGCTGAGGGCGACGGTCCCGGCGTAGGTGACGGTCACGGCGGGGGCGGCGGCGGAGGCCGGGGCCGCTCCGGACAGGGCGGTGGCCCCGGTGAGCGCCGCGGCCGCCAGCGCACCGGCGAAGGATCTCTTCAGGGAGGTGCCAGGCAAGGTGGGCATGGCTCAAAATTGTCGTGAGCATGACTTAATGTCAAGAGTGCCGTCCGGCCGGGCACGGCGGCACGGACCGGACAGGCCCCGCACCGCGCGGCGGCACGGCGGGTCACGGCGGGCCACGGCGCCCGTCGGCCGGCGGGGCGCCTGCGGGCGTCGGCCGGCGCCGCCGCGTGCGGCTGAGGGCGGGCGGCGCGGCCGCCGGCGCCGGACCCCGGGTGCACGGCGAGGACGCGCCGGACACACCGACGGAGGCGGGAGGCGGGGTTCACTCGTTCGAGGAGCGTCCGGCAGCCGCCGCCCCCGTACCGCCGCGGCCGCGCGGATTCTGAGGCTCCGTCCGCCGTCGTCCGGTTGGACTCGCGGCCGCTACCCGGACGGCCGTCTGCGGATGCGGCCCGCCGAGGGCCCGGCCTAGCGTCATGGGTGTCGGGGGAAATTCCGAACAACACATGAGGTGACTTGAAGTGTCCAAGCGCATCGCGCGGGCTGCCGCAATCGTGACCCTGGCCGCCGCTTCGTCGATCGTCCCGCTCGCGAGCTCGGCGTCGGCCGCCACCGACTCCGCCTACTCCTACCGTGGCGGCGGCGGCCACGGCGGCGGCCACGGCGACGACTGCGGCCGCGGCGGGCACGGCCGCGGCGGCTACGGCGGCGAGCACGGCCGCGGTGGGTACGGCGGCGAGCACGGCCGCGGCGGGTACGGCCGCGGCGGCTACGGCGGCTACGGCGGCTACGGCTACGGCAACGGCTTCGGCTACGGCTTCGGCGGCTGGGGCTTCGGCGGCTTCGGCAACAACGTCGTGATCGTCTTCTGACGTTCCGCCCGTACGGGAGCCCGGAGGCCTGCGCCTCCGGGCTTCCGGCCGTCCGGAGCCGGGCGGAGCCGGACGGGCTCCGGGGGGCACGGCCAGGGGTGGGCGGGCGGCAACCGGGGACGGGCCGGACCCCGCGGACCGGCGGCCGGCCCGCCGGAGACCCGCCTCCCGGCGCACCGGCTCGTCGGCTCGTCGGCTCGTCGGCTCGTCGGCACGTCGGCACGTCGGCACGTCGGCACGTCGGCACATCGGCACATCGGCACATCGGCACGTCGGTACATCGGTATGGCGACGCGCCGTTCACGCCGCTTCGCGGACGGGACCGCAGGAGCGGCCGCAGCGGGCCCCTCCCCGGGAGCGCGCCGTTCGCCCTCCGCTCCCCGGGCCTGCATCACGCGAACGGGTGACCCCGGGCCCGAACAGAGCCGGTCGGTACGACCGCGTGTGCCAGCCTGGGTCCTTCTCCCGGCCTCTCCCGGGCCGGCCGCTCCCGTCGAGGTGGGCCGCCATGCAGATCCTGCTCGTCGCCAGCGCCTTCAACAGCCTCACCCAGCGCGTCTTCGCCGAACTGCGCGACCACGGACACCGGGTGGCCGTGGAGCTCGTCCGGGAGGACGACGGCTTCCGCCGCGCCCTGGCGCACCACTCCCCCGACCTGGTGGTGGCGCCCATGCTCACCACAGCCATCCCCAAGGACGTCTGGTCCGCCGTCACCTGCCTGGTCGTCCACCCGGGCCCGGTGGGCGACCGCGGGCCCTCCTCCCTGGACTGGGCGGTCGCCGAGGGCGCGGAGCGCTGGGGCGTCACCGTCCTGCAGGCCGAGGAGGTGATGGACGCCGGCGACGTGTGGGCGGCGGCGGGCTGCGCGGTGCCGCCGGTGGGCAAGAGCGACCTGTACCGGGGCGAGGTGGCGGACGCCGCGACGGCCGCCGTGCTGCGGGCGGTGGAGCGGTTCGCCTCCGGCACCCACAGCCCGCAGCGGCAGACGGCGGACGACCAGGTCCGCACCCGGCCCTGGTGCACCCAGGACCTCCGCCGGATCGACTGGTCGTCGGACCCGACCGGCCTGGTGCTGCGCAAGCTGCGGGCGGCCGACTCCCAGCCGGGCGTGCGGGACGTGCTGCTCGGCGCCGAGTGGTTCCTGCACGGCGGCCACCCCGAGGACGTCCTGCGGGGCGAGCCCGGCCGGATCGTCGCCACCCGCGACGGAGCGGTCTGCCGGGCCACGGTCGACGGCGCGGTGTGGATCCCGCAGCTGCGGCGGCCGCGCACCCCCGGCGGTCCGGCCGGCTTCAAGCTGCCCGCGGTGACCGCGCTCGGCGGCAGCCTCCCGGACGTGCCGGAGGTGCCCGCCCCGCTGACGCCTCCCCCGGGCCGGCGCACCTGGACGGAGGTCGAGTACCACGAGCACGGGCCGGTCGGCCTGCTCCGCTTCTCCTTCCCCGGCGGCGCCATGAGCACCGGGCAGTGCCACCGCCTGCTGGCCGCGTACCGGCACGCGCTCACCCGGCCGACCTCCGTGCTGGTGCTGGGCGGCGCGCGGGACTTCTTCTCCAACGGCATCCACCTGAACGTCATCGAGGCCGCCCCCGACCCCGCCGCGGAGTCCTGGGAGAACATCAACGCCATGGACGACCTGGTGGAGGCGGTCCTCACCACCGGCGACCGGCTGACCGTGGCGGCCGTGGGCGGCAACGCCTCGGCGGGCGGGGTGATGCTGGCGCTGGCCGCGGACGAGGTGTGGTGCAGGGCGGGCTCCGTCCTCAACCCGCACTACCGACTGATGGGCCTGTACGGGTCGGAGTACTGGACGGACTCGCTGCCGCGCCGGGTCGGCCCGGTCCGGGCGGACCGGCTGATGCGCCAGGCGCTGCCGGTGAGCTCGGCCGCCGCCCACCGCATCGGCCTGGTCGACCGGGTGGTGTGCGCCTCCCCGGAGGGGTTCGGGGCGGAGGCGATCCGGCTGGCGGCGGAGCTGGCCGCCTCTCCCGACCTGCCGCTGCGCACCGCGGCGAAGGCGGCGGCGCTGGGGCCGGAGCGGCTGGCGGAGCTGGCGGAGTGCCGACGGGCGGAGCTGGAGCGGATGCGGCACGACTTCTGGGGGCCCGGCGGGGACTACCACCGGCTGCGGTCCGCGTTCGTCCGCAAGGAGCGCACGACGGGCACCCCGGAGCACCTGGCGGCCGTCGCGGACACGGCCCCGCCGCGTCCGGAGCGCGGCTGAGCGCCTCCGCCGCCCCTGTCGCGGCCCGGCCTGCGGGACTATCGTTAGTTGCCATCAGCTAACGCCCCGAGGGGGACGGCCGATGGCGGCCCAGGGCGAGCAGCACGGGACAGGCGGGCCGGCGGGTGGGAACGGGCCGGCGGGCCCGGGCGGCCCGGGCGTGGTCCGCGCCCCGGGGGAGCCGGGCGGCCGGTACGGGTGGACGGCGCTGTCCAACACGACCCTCGGCACGCTGATCGCCACGATCAACAGCTCGATCGTGCTGATCTCGCTGCCGGCGATCTTCAACGGGATCGGGCTCGACCCGCTGCTGCCCGGCAACGTCGGCTACCTGCTGTGGATGCTCATGGGCTACCTGCTGGTGACCGCCGTGCTGGTGGTGACCCTGGGGGGGCTGGGCGACATCCACGGCCGGGTGCGGATCTACAACGCCGGGTTCCTGGTCTTCACCGTGCCGTCGGTGGCGCTCTCCCTGGACCCGTTCCGCGGCGGAGCGGGCGCGCTGTGGCTGATCGGCTGGCGGGTCGCGCAGGCGGTGGGCGGGTCGATGCTGATGGCCAACTCGGCGGCGATCATCACCGACGCGTTCCCCGTCTCGCGCCGCGGGACGGCGCTGGGCGTCAACATCGTCGCCGGCATCGCGGGCTCGTTCGTCGGACTGGTGCTGGGCGGCCTGCTGGCCGAGTGGTACTGGCGGTCGATCTTCTGGGTCAACGTGCCGATCGGCGTGGTCGGCACCGTGTGGGCGTACCGGTCGCTGCGCGACACCGGCGTGCGGCGGCCGGCCCGGATCGACCGGTGGGGCAACGTCACCTTCGCCGTCGGCCTGACCGCGCTGCTGGCGGCCATCACGTACGGCATCCAGCCCTACGGCGGGCACACCATGGGCTGGACCAACCCGTGGGTGCTGGCCGGACTGGTGGGCGGGACGGCGGTCCTGGCCCTGTTCTGCCTGGTCGAGACGCGGGTGGCGGAGCCGATGTTCCCGCTGGCGCTCTTCCGCGACGCGGTGTTCGCGGGCGGCAACGCGGCGACGCTGCTCGGCTCGGTGGCCCGCGGCGGCCTGCAGTTCATGCTGATCATCTGGCTGCAGGGCATCTGGCTGCCGCTGCACGGCTACGACTACGCGGACACCCCCCTGTGGGCGGGCATCTACCTGGTGCCGCTGACCGTCGGGTTCCTGGCGGCCGGGCCGGTCGCGGGACACCTGTCGGACCGGTTCGGGGCGCGGCTCTTCGCGGCGGGCGGCCTGATGGTGATGGCGGCCTCCTTCGCGGGCCTCCTGCTGCTGCCGACGGACTTCGGCTACCCCGCCTTCGCCTTCCTGGTCCTCCTCAACGGCCTGGGCGGCGGGCTCTTCGCGGCGCCCAACACCTCGCTGATCATGTCCGCGGTGCCGCCGGAGGCGCGGGGCGCGGCCTCGGGAATGCGGGCCACGTTCCAGAACGCCGGGATGGTGCTCTCCATCGGGCTGTTCTTCTCCCTGATGGTGGCGGGCCTGTCCGGGTCGCTGCCGGGCGCGCTGGACTCGGGGCTCACCGCCCAGGGCGTGCCCGCACCGGCCGCGCACACCATCGCCGGGCTGCCGCCCGTGGGCACCCTGTTCGCCGCGTTCCTCGGCTGCAACCCGGTGGGGCGGCTGCTGGGACCGGACGTGCTGGGGCACCTCCCGGCCGGGAACGCGCACACGCTCACCGGCCGCGAGTTCTTCCCGCACCTGATCTCCGGGCCGTTCCACGACGGCCTGGTGGTGGTCTTCTGGCTGGCGATCGCCATGTCGCTGGTGGCGGCCGCGGCCTCGCTGGTGCACGACAGGGGCCGGGGCGGGCGGAGGGCCGGTACGGTGGACGCCCCGGACGCAGCCGGGGCAGCCGTCCGCTGACGCCGCCCGGCGCGGGACGCCCCGCCCCGGGCGGCGGGGCCGGGTGTCCGGGGCGCCGGACCGCTGCGAGGAGGCCCCGCCGACCATGACCGAGCCGAGCACCGTGCCGCCGCGGGAGCCCGCCCCCGCGGCGGCACAGGCCGCCCCCGATCCGGCCGCCCCCGATCCGGCCGGGCTCGATCCGGTCGCCCTCGATCCGGCCGGGCTCACCCGGCTGCGACTGGCGGTCGCCCGGCTCAACCGGCAGCTGACGCAGGCTGCCGGCGGCCAGGACCTGACGTCGGCCCAGCTGTCCGCCCTGGCCAGGATCGAGCAGCACGGGCCGCTCCGGCTCGTCGAACTGGCGGGGCGGGAGGGGGTGGCGGCGCCGTCGATGGTGCGCACGCTGGCGCAGCTGACGGCGGGCGGGCTGGTGGACCGGGAGCCGGACCCGCAGGACAGGCGGTCGTGGCTGATCACCCTGACCGCGGCGGGCACGGAGATGATCGCGCGGCTGCGGCGGGAGCGGTCGGCGCTGCTGTCGCGGCGGGTGGCACTGCTGAGCGCGGAGGAGGGCGCGGCCCTGGCCGCGGCGATCCCGGTGCTGGAGCGGCTGGCCGGCGGGTCGGGCGGGTCCGGCGGGTCGGGCGGGTCCGGCGGGTCCGGCGGGTCCGGCGGGTCCGGCGGGTCCGGCGGGTCCGGCGGCGAGGACCGTCCGCAGGGGCCGGGGGCCTGACGCGGGCCGGGGTCCGGCCCGGCGGCGGTGCCGGTCACCCGGCGCTGGTCGGGACGGCCCGATCCGGTCGGTCCGGTCGGTGCCGTCCGGGCGGACCGGGCGGACCGGGCGGACCGGGCGGACCGGGCGGACCGGTTCGAAGGGTCCGGAGGCCGTGCTCGGCGAGCGGCCCGAGACGCCAGCCGCGGTCACGGCAGTGCGCGGCGAGCAGCGGCAGGGCTCCCAGGGCGGACCGCCAGCAGCCCGGCGCGGCGGCCCGGTCGGAGTCGTGGAGCAGGACCGTGCCGCCGCCGCGCAGGTCGCGGACGAGGGTGGCCAGGACGGACGCGGGGGTGGCGTCGGCGGTCCAGTCGCGGCCCCAGGCCGACCAGAGGACCGGCTGCAGCCCCGCGTGCCGGGCGGCCGCCCAGCGGCCGCCGGTGAGGATCCCGTACGGCGGCCGGTACCAGCGGCACCGGACGCCGGCCGCCTCCCGGACGGCGCGGACGGCGCGCGCGGTCTCGCGGCGGTCCCGCAGCGGGTCGGGCAGCCAGGGGCGGGTGTGGGTCCAGCCGTGGACGGCCAGTTCGTGGCCCTGCCGGGCGACGGCGGCGCACAGGCCGGGGTGGCGGCGCACGGCGTCGCCGAGGACGAAGAAGGTGGCCCGCAGGCCCAGGCGGTCCAGTTCGGCGAGGACGTGCGGGGTGGAGGCGGGGTCCGGCCCGTCGTCGAAGGTGAGCGCGACGTGGTCGGGGCGGCCCCGGCCGTCCAGGGCCGGGAGGAGCAGGCGGCGCACGGGGGGCAGCCAGGTGGCGGCGGGCCCGACGTGGGCGGCGGCCGGCAGCAGGAGGGCGGCGGGGGCGAGGAGGCGGCCGGCCGGCCGTGCGGCGGGGCGGCCGGCGGCGGGAGGGCCGGGGGTCACCCGAACCGTGCCGCGAGCCGACGGTACAGGACGGGTGCGGCGCCCCTGAGCCGGACGGGGAGGCGCAGCCAGCCGGGGACGAACACCTCGCCGCGTCCGTGCGCGACCGCGTCGCAGACGGCCTCGGCGACGCGCTCCGGCGGGATCGGGCGAGGGTGAGCCCGGCGGTAGGGGGCGCCGCGTCGGACGAAGAAGGGCGTGTCCACCACCCCGGGCACCACGAGGGTCACCCGGACGCCGCTGCCCGCCAGCTCGTAGCGCAGGCTCTCGGCGAACGCCCCCACCGCGGCCTTGGCGGCGGAGTACACGGCCTCGTCCCGGACCGACACGGCCCCGGCGATCGACCCGATGAGGACGACGTGCCCGCTGCCGCGCCGGACCATCTGCGGCAGCACGAGCCGGACGAGGTGCACGACGGACGCCAGGTCCACGGCGAGCACCCGGTGGAGCGCGGCGACGGGCATGGCCGTGAAGGGGCCCGCCCAGCCGACGCCGGCCCCGGCGACCAGCAGGTCGATCCGGCCGGCGGCGTCCAGCGCCCGGTCGGCGAGGAGGGCGCAGGCCCCGGGGTCCTCCAGGTCGGCGGACAGGGGGGTGCCCCGGGTCTCGGCGGACACCCGGGCGAGCCGCTCGTGGTCGCGGCCGCTCAGCAGCAGCCGCCAGCCGCCGGATGCGGCCAGCCGGACGGCGACGGCGGCGCCGATGCCCGAGGAGGCGCCGGTGACGAGGGCGGTCCGGAGGTCCGGCGGGGACCCGCGGCCGTCCCGCGGCGGGGCGCCGTGCCGGTCGGGCCGGCGGGCGGACGGGTCCGGCGGGGCCGGCCGGCCGGTGGGGGCGGGGTGTGCTCCGGGCACCACTGCGGACTCCTCGGGTGAGCGGTGTGCCGTGCTCTGTCCGGGTATCCGGCACAGGATGCCGTAAACCAGAAAAGTGGCGATATCGTCACCGACAGGTGGTGGCTCCCTGCGCAGGGTCACCCACGGGGGCCCGCGCAGGGCCGCGCACGGGGTCGCATGCGGGATCGCATGCGGCGGCGGCCCGGGCCGTTCCGGAAGGAGGGCGCATCCGGTGGTGCGGCGGTTCCTGGTCCTGAGCGCCCGGATGGGCGCCGGTCACAACGCGGTCGCGGCGGAGCTCGGCCGCCGGCTGTCGGCGGCGGGCCACCACGTGGCACGGGCCGACGTGCTCGACCTGCTGCCGGCAGGCCTCGGCCCCGCCGTGCACGCCGGGTACCGGGGCGCGGTGCGGCACCTGCCGTGGGCCTACGGGGCGGTGTACGCGGCGTTCTTCCGGCCGGGCGCCGGCCCGCGGCCCGGCAGCGCGCCCCTGGCCCGGCTCGCGGAGCGGCGGCTGCTCTCCCTGGTGCGGGCGGAGCGGACGGACGCGGTGGTGCCGGTCTTCCACCTGGCCGCCCAGCTGACCGGCGGCCTGCGCGCGCAGGGGCGGCTCGCCGTGCCCGCCGTGGTGGTGGTGACGGACTTCGCGGTCCACCGGCAGTGGCTGCACCCGGGGAACGACCTGCACCTGTGCGTCTCCCCCGGGGCCGCGGAGGAGGTGCGGCGGTCCGGGGCCGGCGCGGCGTCGGCGCCGGGGCCGGTGGTGCCGCCGCGGTTCGGGGCCCCGGCGCCGGGCACGGCGGACTGGCGGCGGCTCCTGTCCCGGGCCGGGGGCGGACGGGAGCCCGTCCTGGTGTCGGCCGGGGCCTGGGGTGCGGGCTCGGGCCTGGACGCCACGGCCGGCCTGGTGGCGGGGTCGGGCCGCCTGGCGGTGGTGCTGTGCGGTCGCGACGAGCGGCTGCGGCGGCGGCTGGGGCGGCTGCCGGGGGTCCTGGCGCTCGGCTGGGTGGCGGACCTGGCCGGGCTGATGGGCACCTGCGGGGCGCTGGTGGACAACGCGGCGGGGCAGACGGCGGTCCAGGCCCTGGCTGCGGGCCTGCCCGTGGTCGGCCACCGCCCGATCCCCGGTCACGGCGCGGCGGGGGTGCGCCGGATGGCGGAGCTGGGGGTCTCGGGGTACGCGCGGACGCCCGGGGAGCTGCTCGGGGCCCTCGACGCCCTGTCCTCCGGCGCGGAGCCCCGCGGCGGGGGCGTGCGCGAGCGCCAGGTCGCGGCGGGGCGGGCGCTGTTCGCCGGCGACGCGGCCGCCCTGGTGGCGGCCGCGGTGCGGGAGCGGTGCACCGGGCCGGGGCGCGCCCCGGCCCGGTGGTCGCCGGACGGGAGGGCGCCGGACGGGGCGGAGCGGGGGTGACGGCGTCCCGGGCGGGCGTGCGGCAGCCGGGGTCCCAGGGCCGGTCAGGTCGGCGCGGTGCCGTGGGGTGCGGTGCCGTGGGGCGCGGTGCCGTGGGGCGCGGTGCCGTGGGGCGCGGTGCCGTGGGGCGCGGTGCGGACGAGGCGGCCGACGATCTGCAGCAGGGCGCCCCGCTGGTCGTCCCGCAGGTCGCGGACCTGCTGGTCCTCGCGGATACGGGCGACGCCGAGCAGGTCGTGGGCGGTGAGGGGGCCCATGCCCGGCAGGGCGCGGAGCAGTGCCGCGACCGGCATACGGGCTGCGGTGTCGTCGCCGAGGTCGGCGCGGCGGAGCACGGCGGTCAGGGCGAGCGGGCCGCCGGTGGAGACCTCGCTGAGCAGTCCGGCGCGGCTGCGGGGGCGGCCGGGTGCGGCGTCGCCCGCCGGGGGCCGCGGGGGGTCGGGTGGGGCCATGGTCCGCCTCCTCGCCGTCCGCCTCCATGCTACGCGCGCCCGGCGGGGTGCCGGGGGCGCGGGCAAGGGCGGACGGCCGAGGACGGCGGTCCGGCGGCAGGAAGGGGGACGGGGGACGGGGTCAGGCGAGCCCGGCGTCCGTCCGCGGGTGGGGCGCGGCGGGGGCGGCGCCCGCCAGGACGTCCTCCTCCAGCCCCCGGGCGGCGACCAGCCGGGCGCTGCCGTCGGCGAGGCGGTAGGAGAGGCCGACGACGGCGGCGCGGCCCGCCGCCACCTCGTCGGCGAGCACCCGGGAGCGGTCGAGCAGGAGGTCGACGGTGTTGCGGATGTGCTCGTCCACGATGCCGTCGGGGTCGTCGATGCCGGCGGCGCGGGCGGCCAGCACGCTCGGGGTGACGCGCTCGACGACGTCGCGCACGTACCCGGGCGCCGGGGGTCCGTCCTCCAGGGCGGCGCGGGCGGCCGCGACGGCCCCGCACGAGTCGTGGCCGAGGACCACGACGAGGCGGCAGTCGAGCACGCTGACGCCGTACTCGATACTGCCGAGCACCTCCGGGCCGGCCACGTGGCCTGCGGTACGGACCACGAAGAGGTCGCCGAGGCCGCGGTCGAAGATGATCTCCGCCGCGAGTCTGGAGTCGGAGCACCCGAAGAGCACAGCGAAGGGGTGCTGGACCGGGGCGAGGGCGGCGCGGCGCTCGGCATCCTGGTTGGGGTGCTCGGGCACGCCGGAGACAAAGCGCTGGTTGCCCGCCAGCAGCGTCCGCAGTGCGTCTCGGGGCACGGGCGTTCGAGTATTCGCCATGGCGGAAGGATAAGGGGGCGGGCTGCGCGACGCACGCGGCGTCCACCCTGTGTCCCCGGTCACCGGGGGTGGAAAGGGGGGCGGGACGCGCGCTGCGCGCTCCGGGGAGGGGCTCCGGACGGCGGCCCTCCGGATCCGCAGCCCCCCTGCGGGACCGGGGTGTCGGCGGCGCGGGGTGCGGCCTCCGGCGCGGCGGAGGCCCTGGCCGCAGGGGCCGGGACGGTACGGGCGGCGGCGGTGCCGGTGGTGCGGCGGGGCGTGGGGCGCCCGTCGTGCGGCGGCACCGGTCCTACGGCGGTACCGGTCGTGCGGCGGCACCGGTCGTGCGGCGGCACCGGTCGTGCGGCGGTGCGGGGCGGGGCGCGGACGCGGCCGGGGGTGGACGGCCGGTCGGCGCGGCGGGGCCCGGGTCAGAAGTCGAAGACCGTGCCCCGAGAGGTGAGCACCGCGCAGTAGTTGCCGAACGTCTCGCGGTAGGAGACGCGCTTGCCCCGCCACACGCCGTCGGCGGTCACCGTCACCCGAGCGGCGACGGCCGGGCAGGGCCGGCCGTCGCCGCGCAGCCCGGCGAAGGACCCGTCGCTCGCCGCGAGGCCCGCGCAGGCGTCCGCCGCGGCGGGGTGGGTGCCGCTCGGCGCGGGGGCGCAGCTGAGGGTCACGGCGCGGGCCACGGAGGCGTCGGGGTCGGTGCCGTCCCCGGGGGCCATGGTCAGCACCAGGGCGCTCGGCGCGTAGAGGCCGGTCGGGGCGGCGGACGCCCGGCCGGCGCCGGTCAGGGCCGCGGTGGCGGCCAGCAGGGCGGCGGCGGCAGCGGCGGTACGCGTACGGTTGCGCATATCGGTCACTCCTCGGGAATGTCGTGCCGGATTTCGGACGGCGCCAGTGTTTCCGTTCCGTGTCGCGAGGGACAGTCGGGCGTACCGGAACCGGCCGCGGCGGCAGGACGCCGATGTGGCCGACAATCGCCGGGAACGCCCATCCGGCGACTCTCGGTGATCGAATGTGCACGCAGGATGACCGGGTGCGGGTCGGGCCGGTGGGCGACCTGGCCTTCCCGGGGGCCGGATCGCGCCACCCCGCTTCGTCCGGATGGCCCCGCCCCCGGCTCACCCGTCCGCGGCCCACCCGTCCGCGGCGCGGACCGCCGGCTCCGGAGCCGGTCGGCCCCGGGGGCGCGCGACGGGCGGCGGGGCGCTCAGTGGCACTCCCGCGCCGGCGGCTGCAGCGGCGGGGCGCCGACCGCGCAGTGGCACCGGCACGGCGGGGGTTCGGCCGGGGCCTGCGGGCCGCGCAGCACGTCCGAACGGATGGTGCACCAGGCCAGGACCGCACCGGCCGCCAGCAGGCCGGCGCAGACCAGCAGGGCGGCATCGAAGGACGTGCCGAAGGCGGCCGGGTCGTGGTAGTCGTCCCCGGAGAGGCCCACGACCAGGGGCAGGGCCGCCACCGCGATGAGGCCCGCCGCCCGGGCCACCGCGTTGTTCACCCCGGAGGCGATGCCCGCGTACCGCTCCTCGGCCGCCCCGAGCACGGTCGCGGTCAGCGGCGCCACCGTGGCGGCGAGGCCGAGGCCGAAGACGCAGACGGCGGGGACGACGTCGGTGAGGTAGTCGGCGGCGGGGTCGATCCGGGTCATCAGCAGCAGGCCGGCCGCACAGACGGCTGGCCCGACGGTCATCGGGATGCGCGGTCCGATGCGCTCCGCCAGCCGCCCCGACCGCTCGGAGAGCAGCAGCATGATCACGGTCACCGGCAGCAGGGCGGCGCCCGCCGCGAGCGCCGAGAACCCCGCCTCGACCTGGAGGTCGACCACGAGGAGGAAGAAGACGCCGCCGAGCGCGGCGTAGACCGCGAAGGTGACCGCGTTGGCGGCGGTGAACTGCCGCTCGGCGAAGATCGAGGGCGGCAGCATGGGGGTGCGGCTGTGCCGCTCGACCACGACGAAGGCCGCCAGCGCGGCGGCGCCCGCCACGCCGGTGACGGTGAGCGCCGCGGGGTCCGCGCCCGGCTCGGCGGCGCCGATGAGGGCGTAGGTGATCCCGGCGAGCCCGGCGGCGGCGCAGAGCGCCCCGGGCCAGTCGAAGCGGCCGGAGGCGGTCTCGTCCCGGCTCTCCGGGACGTGGCGCAGGGCGACCGCGACGACGGCGGCGGCGGGCACGATGTTGATGAGGAAGACCCAGCGCCAGCTGGCCGCGTCGACCAGCCAGCCGCCGAGCAGCGGCCCCAGCGCGCCGGCCACGCCGCCCATGCCGGACCAGACGCCGATCGCCCGGGCCCGGTCCTCCCGGGCGAAGGACGCCTGGATGAGGGCGAGCGACCCCGGGGTGAGCAGCGCCCCGCCGACGCCCTGGAGGGCGCGGGCCGCGACCAGCAGTCCGGTGCTCGGGGCCAGTCCGCACAGCAGGGAGGCGAGCGCGAACCAGACGGTGCCCGCGACGAAGACCCGGCGGCGGCCGAACCGGTCGCCGAGCGACCCGCCGAGGAGGATCAGCGCGGCGAGGGTGAGGGTGTAGCCGTTGACGGTCCACTGGAGTCCGGCGAGGGAGGCGTGCAGGTCGTCGCCGAGGGCGGGCAGGGCGACGTTGACGACCGTGGAGTCGAGGAGCGTCATCCCCGAGCCGAGGACGGCGGCGGCGAGCACCCACCGCCCGTCGGCCCGCCCCATGCGGACGCTGCCGGCAGGGGGCCGGGCCGGGGAACGCGTGGGAACCGTCATGGCAGCCTCCGCCCCGCGCGTCGGGCGCCTCCGCGGCGGGGGCGCCTCGTGGCGGGCGGCGGGGCTCCGCCCGCGTACGGGTGGCGTACCCGCCACGGCGGCGGGGATGCGGGACGGCGCCGAACGGACGGCGGGGCCGGGCGGCGGGGCCGGACGTGCGGCCGGGTCGGGCGGCGGGGCCGGACGGGTCGGGCGGCGGGGCCGGACGGCGGGTGCGGCCGGGTCAGGCGGCGCCGAGGGGGACGGTGGTGCGGGTGTCGGTGTCGTAGCTGCGGCCCGCGTCCAGGTCGCCCGGGTGGTCGGGGAGCCGGCCGAGCACCTCCAGGGCGGTGACCAGCTGCTCGGGCTCCAGGCGGCGGGTGAGGCTCATGTGGGGCATCCAGCGGCCGGGCGTGTACAGGGGGTGCGGCTCGTCCGCGCCGTCCAGCGCCGCCCACACCGCACCGTGGACCGCCAGCAGCTCCGGCGTGGGCACGACGCCCCAGGCCAGGACGCGGCGGCGGCTGCGGGCGCTGAAGGAGAGCAGGCCGGCGAGCCGCACGCGGAGCGGCAGGGCGGGGGCGAGGAGGTCGTCGATCCGCTCCAGGGCCCCCGGGGGGAAAGAGCCGGCCGCCGCAAGGGTGAGGTGGGGGCGGTGCGTGGGGTGGGTGTTGCGGGTGAGGCTCGGCAGTCCGGCGGCGTCGAGCCGGCCCCAGACCGCGCGCACGGCGTCGTCGAAGTCGGGGTCGCAGGTCAGCTCCACGGTGCGCACCGTTCCACGGTATCGGGCGGGCCGGGCGGTCAGGAGTGCTTCGCGGGGAGCCACGCCTTCGAGACGTCCGGGTGGCGGTCGACCCACTCCCGGGCGGCCTTCTCCGGCGTGAGCCTGCGGTCGGCGACGGCCAGGGCGACCTCGTTCTGGTCCTTCTCGGTCCAGTGGAACTTCCGCAGCAGCTCGGCGGCCGGTCCGCCCTTCGCGGCGAAGTCCGCGTTGAGGTACTTCTGCAGCCGGGTGGTCGGGTAGGCGCAGTCGACGTCCTCGGGCGCCTTCGCGTCGCAGGCGGCGGTGCGGGCGGGGAGCCTCACCTCCGTCATGGGCAGCTCGCTGAAGAACCACTGCGGCCGGTACCAGGAGGTGAGGAACGGCCTGTGCTCGCGGGCGAGCTGCCGCATCTGGGTGATCTGGGCGGCCTCGGAGCCGGCGAAGACGACCTTGTAGTCGAGCTTCAGGTTCCTCACCAGCGCCTGGTCGTTGGTGACGTACGACGGGGAGCCGTCCATCAGCTGCCCCCGGCCGCCGCTCCCCGGGGCGGGGGCGGCCGTGCCGTCCGGCTTGCCCTTCCAGCCCTACCCGACACCACCGCCCGGACCCGCCCCCGGGCGCCCCTTCGTGAGATCACCCACAGAACAGAAACGGACATACCTCGCATTCGCGACGGATGTCCGGGAACTTCCCCGGCGCGCCGCCCGCGGGCCTGCGCCGCACCCCCCGCGGGCGCCCGGGGCTCGGCCGCCGGGGCGACCGCCATTCGGGTCGTCCCCGCCGCGGCCCGGCCGCGCCGCCCGGGCCGCCCCGCCCCTGTCGGCGACCGTGGGAGGCGGCGGTCACCCGCCTTCCCCCGCCGTCCCACCTGCAGAAAGGGGTTCCCATGGAGAGCACCGCCGCCGTGGCGCCCGCAGCTCCGAGCGCGGCCATGCGCCTGCGCGAACTCGCCTTCAGCGCCGCCTCCGCGGCCGCCGTCCGCGCCGCCGTCCGGCTCGGCCTGCCCGACGCCCTCGGCGACAACCCCGTCACGGCCGGCGAGCTGGCCGCCGCGGTGGACGCGGACCCCCAGGCACTGCGCCGCCTGATGCGGGCGCTGACCTGCCAGGGGGTCTTCGCCGAGGACGGCGAGGGCCGCTTCGTCCACACCGCGATGTCGCGGATGCTGCGCGAGGACACCCCCCGCTCCATGCGGTACGTCTCACTGTGGACCACCGAGCCGTGGACCTGGGACGCCTGGCAGCACCTGGACGAGGCGGTCCGGCGCGGCGGCCACGTCTTCCACGAGCTGTACGGCAAGGAGTTCTTCACGTACCTGCACGAGGACGCGCCCGAGTCGGCGGAGGTCTTCAACAAGGCGATGACGCACTCCAGCCGCCAGTCCGCACAGGACATCGCGGAGATGCTGGACCTGCGGGGCGTCTCCCTGGTCGCCGACATCGGCGGCGGCCAGGGCCACGTGCTGGCCGGCCTGCTGGAGCGCAACCCCGACCTGCGCGGCGCCCTGCTCGACCTGCCGGGCGTGGTGGCGAACGCGGACCCGCGGCTGCGGGACGGCGGCGCGCTGGCGGACCGGGTGGAGCTCGTGCCGGGCGACTGCCGGCAGGCGATCCCCGTGCAGGCGGACCTCTACATCATCAAGAACATCCTGGAGTGGGACGACCGGAGCACCCGCGCGACCCTGCGCAACACGGTCGCCGCGGCCCGGCCGGGCGCGCGGGTCCTGGTGATCGAGAACCTGGTGGACGAGACGGCCTCCATGCCGTTCACGGCCGCCATGGACCTGCTGCTGCTCCTCAACGTGGGCGGGCGCAAGCACACCCAGGACGGCCTGGTCGCGCTGATGGAGGAGGCGGGGCTGAAGGTCGGCGACGTCCGGCCCGTCAACCCCTACCTGCACGCCTTCGACGCCGTGGTGCCCGAGTAGGGGCACCCGGCGGGCGGCGCCGGGCACCCGGCGCCCGCCCGCCGCCCGGTCAGGCGTCCCGCTCCCAGCGGTAGAACTCGTACGCCATGGCGTCCTTGGGCTCCCGCCAGGTCGCGGGGTCGTACGCGGAGACGAACGGCAGCAGCCGCTCGCTGACCTCCCGGAACTCGGGGTGGCGGACCTGCTTCGCCACCTCGGGGCCCGGGGGGCGGTCGGCCTCGATGAGGTGCATGTAGAGCTCACCGAACTGGAAGAGGCTGCGGCCGCGCACCCCGATCAGGTGCGGCAGCTCGCCCCGGTCGGAGGCGGCGAAGACCTCGGCGATGTCGGGGGCGGAGTCGGGCTTCATGCGGGCGACGATGAGGGAGCGGTACACGGAGGGTTCCTCCTCGGGGACGGGGCGTGCCGGGACGGGCCCGGCCGACGGCGCGGTGGTCCGCCGTCGGCCGGGCCCGGCGCGTGGTGCGGGGCTGCGGCGGGGGCGCCGCAGGGTTCAGCGGGGCTCAGCGGCTGGCGGCGGGGGCCGGGTCGACGCCCCGCTCGCGGGCCTCCTTCTCGACCTTGTCCCGGATGAGCTCCATCTGGATCCGCGAGTTGCGGTTGATGTTGTCGGTCATCCAGGCGTCGTCGACGGGCGCCTCGGGCTTCATGGCGAAGTCCTGGATCCACCGCATCCGGGTGCCGTCGGCCACCTGGTGGTACTCCCAGCGGATGTCCATGTGGCGGAACGGCCCGGTCTCGACGCGGCGGGCGGTGACGGTGTGCGTGGCGGGGTCGGGCTCGCGCTCGCTGACCCAGCTCCACACCTTGCCGTTCTCGTCGGGGTGCATGGTGAGGCGGAAGGTGGTCTTCGCGCCCCTGCGCTCCATCACCTCGACGGAGGCGTACTCGCTGAAGAGCTGCGGCCAGCGCTCCAGGTCGTTGGTGACCTCCCAGACGAGGTCGAGGGGGGCGGCGATGACGATCTCGTTGTCGGTGTGGCCGACGGTTGCGGACATGTGCGCTGCTCCAGGGTCGGGTGCTGCGGGCCGGCCCCACGGGGCCGGCCCCCCGGTACCGGGCGGGGTGCACCGGTACCGGACGGGTCGGACGGGACTTCGGACGGGACTGACGGGACCGGCGGGCCGGCCGGCCGGGCCGGTCAGGCCGCCAGGCGGTCGTTGGCCAGGGCCAGGAACTCGTGGGGCGTCCTGCAGGACTCGGCGCCGGGACCGATCGGGGCGCCGCGGCGGTTCTCCAGCGCCGCGACGACGCCGAGCAGGCCGAGCGAGTCCAGGCCGAACTCCTCGAAGGTCGCGGCGGGACGGCTCTCCATCTCCGCGGGGTCGACGGAGACGCCCGCGCAGGACTTCATCAGCGTGGCCAGGTCGCCGAAGGTCAGGGAATCGTTCATCAGGGGGTTCTCCTTCGCAGGTGGCGGCCGTGGGGGCGGGGCGCTGCGGCCCCGGTCACGGCCGGTCGGTGCCGCTGCCGCGGCGCAGGACGAGCGCGGCGTTGCAGCCCATCAGTCCCCGCGCGAGCACGAGCGCGGTGCGCAGCTCGGCGGGACGGGCGGTGCGGGTCACCAGGTCGAGGTCGTGGGCGACGTCCACGACGTTCGGCGTGGGGGGCACCACCCCGCTCTCCATGGCCAGCACGGCGGCGGCCGTGTCGAGCACCGGTCCGCCGCAGTAGGCGCGGCCGGTGCCGGTCTTGGGCGCGGTGACCGGAACCCGGGAGGCCCGCGGGCCGAGGACGTCGGCCAGGGCCAGGGCCTCGGCGCGGTCGGCCTCCGGGACGCCGAGGGCGTCGGCGAAGACCACGTCGACCTCCTCCGGCGCGCAGCCCGCCTCCGCCAGGGCGGCGCGGGCGGCGTGCGCGAGCCCCTCGCGGGAGCGCTGCCAGCCGTCGGTGCCGGTGAAGGTGGCGGCGTGCCCGGCGACGACGGCGCGGACGGCCGCGCCGCGCCCGCGGGCGGCCCCCTCCTCCTCCAGCACGAGCATCGCGCCGCCCTCCGCGGGGGCGAACCCGCAGGCGTCGCCGGTGAACGGCAGGTAGGCGCGGGCCGGCTCCCCGGAGCGGCTCAGCTCCGCGTAGCCGAGCTGGCAGACCGCCGAGTACGGGGCCAGCGGCGCCTCGGCGGAGCCGACGACGACCGCCCGGGCGCCGCGCCGGATGCCGCGGCGGGCGTGGGCGAGGGCGTCCAGGCCGCCGGCCTCGTCGTTCGTGAGCACGCCGCAGGGGCCCTTGAAGCCGCCGCGGATCGAGATCTGGCCGGTGCTGGCCGCGTAGAACCAGGCGATCGACTGGTAGGGGCCGACGAACCGGGGCCCCTTGCCCCACAGCTGCTGGAGCTCGCGCTGGCCGAACTCGCCGCCGCCGGAGCCGGCCGCGGTGACCACCCCGACGTCGAACGGCGAGCCGGAGCCGGTCTCCAGCCGGGCGTCGGCCAGCGCGAGGTCGGCCGCCGCCATCGCGAAGTGGGTGAACCGGTCGGTCTGCACGGTGAAGCGGGACTCCACCGCCTCCTGCGGGTCGAAGCCGCGGACCTCGCCCGCGACCCGCAGCGGCAGCTCCTCGCAGCCCTCGCGGGAGACCCGGTCCAGGACGCAGACGCCCTCCCGGGTCGCCTTCCAGAAGGCGTCGGCGCCGATGCCGTTGGGGGCGACCACGCCGATGCCGGTCACCACCGCCCGCCGCTCGCTGCTCATGCCGTCCTCCCGTCGGCCCGCACGGCGCTGCGCCGCCGGCCCTCGTCGCGCTGCAGGACCACCGCGGACTGGAACCCGCCGAACCCGCTGCCGACCGAGAGGACCGTGCGCAGCGGCGCCTCGCGGGCCGTGCGGGGCACGTAGTCCAGGTCGCACTCGGGGTCGGGGGTCTCGTAGTTGGCGGTGGGGGGCACCACGCCCCGGGAGAGCGCCAGGGTGCAGGCGGCGAGCTCGATCGCGCCGATCGCGCCCAGCGAGTGGCCCACCATGGACTTGATGGAGCTCATGGGGGTCGCGTAGGCGTGCGCGCCGAGCGACCGCTTGACCGCGGCGGTCTCGTGGCGGTCGTTCTGCTGGGTGCCCGAGCCGTGGGCGTTGACGTAGTCGACCTCGCCGGGGTCGATCCGCGCGTGGTCGAGCGCGGTGTCGATGGCGTGCGACATCTCCAGGCCCTCCCGGGTGAGCCCGGTCATGTGGTAGGCGTTGCCGAAGGTGGCGAAGCCGCGGATCTCGCACAGGACGCGGGCGCCGCGGCGCCGCGCGTGCTCCAGCTCCTCCAGCACCAGCACCGCCGCGCCCTCGCCGAGCACGAAGCCGTCCCGGTCCGCGTCGAACGGGCGCGAGGCGTGCGCCGGGTCGTCATTGCGGGTGGAGGTGGCCTTGATGGCGTCGAAGCACGCCACCGTGATCGGCGAGATGGGCGAGTCGGAGGCGCCGGCCACCACCACGTCGGCCTTGCCCTCCTCGATGGCGTGGAAGGCGTAGCCGACGGCGTCCAGACCGGAGGTGCAGCCGGTGGAGACGGTCTGGACCGGCCCGTGGGCGCCGACGTCCTCGGCGACCTCGGAGGCCAGCGCGCTGGGCGAGAACGCCCGGTGCAGGTGGGGGCCGGCCCGCAGGTGGTCCACCGCCCAGCGCTGGCCCGACCCGGAGACGGCGACGTAGTCGTGCTCCAGGCGGGTGGTGCCGCCGACGGCCGTGCCCAGCGAGACGCCGATCCGCCAGGGGTCCTCGCGGGAGGTGTCCAGGCCGGAGTCGCGCAGGGCCTCGCCCGAGGCGGCCAGCGCGAACTGCACGTACCGGTCGGCGCGCCCGGCCCGGCGCGGGTCCACCCCGCACGCCGCCGCGTCGAAGTCGCACTCGGCGGCGATGCGGGAGCGGAACCCCTCCGGGTCGAAGAGCGTGATACCGCGGGTCGCGGTACGGCCGGCGGTGAGCAGGTCCCAGAACGCCGGCACCCCCACGCCCCCGGGTGCGACGACGCCCAATCCGGTGACCGCAACCCGCCGGTTCACGCGCGGGCCTCGACGGACTGCGCCCGGTCGGCCTGCTGCCGGTCCTGCCCGGCCTCGTCCTCGGTGTCGACGTGCCCGAGCTCGGGGCGCGGCGCCAGCGGGCCGAGGTGGAAGACCATGCGGGCCTCCACGCGGCCGACGTTGCGGAACCGGTGGCGCATGTTGCGGGGGATCATCAGGCCCTGGTCCGGGGCGAGGGCGTAGGTGACGCCGTCCAGGTCGACCTCCAGGGCGCCGCAGACGACGTGGACGAACTCCTCGGAGTAGGGGTGGTAGTGCTCGCCGATGCGGTCACCGGGCTGCACCAGGGCGACGCCCATGAAGCCGCTGGTCGCTCCGACGGTGGTGGGGGTGAGCATGGCGCGCAGGTCGCCGCCGCGCCGGGTGTTGGGCTCGATCTCGTGCAGGTCGACGATCCGAGGGGGGGTGGCGGTCATGGCCGTTGCCTCCGTGAGGGGATCCGCAGCGGGATCCGTGGGGGGAAGGAAGAGGAGGGGGAAGGGAGGGGGGAGGGAGGGGGGAGGGGCACCCGCACGGGGTCAGGAGCCCTGCGAGGCGCGGTCGGTGACGAGGGCGAGGTCGTAGGCGGCGAGGAAGCGCCGCAGGCCCTCGGCGGTGGACAGCAGCAGGTCCTCGCCGGGCTCCAGCAGGTGGGTGAGCTCGGCGGCGGCCGGGCCGCGGCCCACGCCGGCGACGGCGGCCGGGTCCTCCGGGGCGTTCGCCCGGACGTCGACCACCCGGACGACGAGGTCGTCGCGCTGGAAGACCGTGGAGCGGACCAGCGGCCCGTCCGGGTTCCGCACGGCCTGCTCGTCGTGGCCGGCCAGCAGCTTCGCCGCGACCTGGGCGCAGCCGCGGCGCACCGGGTAGAGCAGGGCGCGGCGGCGGACCTCGGCGCGGTCGGCGTCGGGGGCCTCGGCGTGGTGGGCGGCGGGCAGGGCGGCGCGGGCGAAGAAGGACCGGACGGACGCCGGGTCGGCGAAGTCGCGGGGCTGCTCCAGGTGGGGGTTGATCGCCTCCTCGACGGCGCGCACCTCGGGCTGCTGGGAGACGTGGCGCAGCGCGGCGGCGAGGTCGCCCTCGACCTCGACGGCGCGCACGACCCGGTTGCCGTGCATGAAGAGGGAGGTGCGCAGCAGGCGGGTGTCCTCGTCGACGCGGGCCTGCGGCGAGCGGTAGCCGGCGAGGATGCCTGCGACGGCCTGCTCGGTGCCGGGCTTCACGGTGAAGGTCAGCGCGTGGCGCACCACACCGCCGTGGCGGGCCGCTCCGCCGTGCTGGGGGCCGCCGTGCTGGGGGCCGCCCTGCGGCCGGCCGGCGCCGGCGGGGCGCTCCTGCAGGCCGGTGCCCGCACCCGCGGCGCCCCCGGCCTGCCCGCCCCGGTCGGAGAGGGCCGCCGCCGCCCGGCCGCCGAGCCGGCAGCCGGACTCCGCGGTGCAGGGCGAGCCGGTCTGGTGGGCGACGGTGAAGCGCAGCGACCGGGTGT
This sequence comes from Streptomyces sp. NPDC001380, assembly GCF_042895785.1. Lineage (NCBI taxonomy): Bacteria > Bacillati > Actinomycetota > Actinomycetes > Kitasatosporales > Streptomycetaceae > Streptomyces > Streptomyces sp. NPDC001380. The sequence continues at coordinate 345,726 of NZ_JBIAWP010000001.1, forward strand.
CGCGGACGCAGCCGTGCAGCGGCTTGACCATCTCGATGTGGTCGGGGCTGTCGACCCAGTCGAGAAAGCTGGCGGCGTTCTCCCACTCGCTGGTGATGAGCCACTTGGTGGGCTCGTCGATCGACTGGCAGAGCTGGTCGCTGATGTGGCCGGGGACGGCGGCGACCTCGTGGCGCATGTGCTCGTACGCGTCGAGGAAGCGCTGCTGCTGACCCTCGTTGATGTCGCAGAAGAGGACGACCCGCAGCCGGGCGGAGTCGCGGTCCGCGGGTGCGGGCGGGGCGGAGGATTCGGACAGGGCGGTCATGTGGGCATTCCCTTCGGGGAGGCCGGTCGCGCAGCGGTTCGTGGCGCGGCCCGAGTTCGATGGTCACCCCGCGTCGCGGATGCGGCACGTCCACGGTCCATATGGGCGAACACCGTGACCGACCGTCGGGAAACGGGCATGGAGAAGGCCAGGCGCCGCCGACGGCGGCGGTGCGTTCCGGGCCCGGCGGCGCCGCGGTTCCCCGGACATCCGCACGCGCGCTGGAGAGATGATGAAGGCAAAGGTCGACGAAGAGGTTCCCGTCCTGGTCGTGGGGGGCTCCCTGGTGGGGCTGTCCGCGTCCCTCTTCCTGGGGCGGCTGGGGGTGCGGCACCTGCTGGTGGAGCGGCACGCCGGCACCTCGGTGCACCCCCGCGGACGCGGCAACAACGTCCGCACGATGGAGCTGCTCCGCACGGCGGGGGTCGAGCCGGCGGTCCGCGAGGCGGCCTCCGTCCTGGAGGAGAACCACGGCATCCTCCAGGCGGGCACGCTGACCGGCGGTCCGGAGGAGTGGCTGTTCCGGGAGATCGACCCGGGCGGCGGCCTGGCCCGCTTCTCCCCCAGCCGCTGGTGCCTGTGCAGCCAGAACGACGTGGAGCCGGTGCTGCTGCGCCGAGCCCGCGAGCTCGGCGGCGACCTGCGCTTCTCCACCGAGCTGACCGGCTTCGAGCAGGACCCCGAAGGGGTGACGGCGGAGCTGCTCGACCGGGCGACCGGGGAGCGCCGCACGGTGCGGGCCCGGTACCTGGTGGCGGCGGACGGCCCGCGCAGCCCCGTGCGCGAGCGGCTCGGCATCGGGCACGAGGGGCCCGGCGACCTCTTCCACAACGTGTCGGTGACCTTCCGCGCCAAGCGGATGGCGGACGCGGTCGCCGGACGGCACTTCATCGTCTGCTACCTGACGGACCCGGAGGGCGAGGGGGCGCTGCTGCCGGTCGACAACGAGGCCGAGTGGGTGTTCCACCTCCCCTGGCACCCGGAGCGGGGCGAGACGCTGGAGGCCTTCACCGACGAGCGGGTCGTGCGGCACATCCGGGCGGCGGCGGGCATCCCCGACATGGAGGTGGAGATCACCGGCCGGGCGCCGTGGCACGCGGCCGAGCGGGTGGCCGAGCGGTACTCCGAGGGGCGGGTCTTCCTGGCCGGCGACTCGGCCCACGAGATGTCACCGACGGGCGCGTTCGGCTCCAACACGGGCATCCAGGACGCCCACAACCTGGCGTGGAAGCTGGCCGCCGTGCTGGACGGCTGGGCCGGTCCGGGACTGCTGGACAGCTACGGGGCCGAGCGGCGGCCGGTGGCGCGGGCCACCGCCGCCCGGGCCTCGGCGCGGTCGGCCGAGCACCAGCACCCGGGGTACGACGTGAACCCGAGCGCCGGGGGCCGGCGCGCCAACGTGCTGAGCGTGGTGCTGGGCTACCGGTACACCGAGGGCGCGCTCGCGGGCGCGGACCCTGCGGCGCCGGTGCTGCCGGAGCGGTTCGCGCCGACCGGCGAGCCGGGCACCCGGGCACCGCACCTGTGGTGCCACCGGTACGGGACCCGGGTGTCCCTGCTGGACCTGTTCGAGCGGTCGATGGTGCTGCTCAGCGGGCCGCAGGGGCAGGCGTGGCACGAGGCCGGGGCGCGGGCGGCCGAGGCCGCCGGGGTGCCGCTCGACCGGTACCGGGTGGGCGGCGGCGCCGAGCACGACCTGGCGCCGGAGCCGGGCGCGGACTGGGCGGAGCTGTACGGGACGGGGCCGGACGGGGCGGTGCTGGTGCGGCCGGACGGGTTCGTGGCCTGGCGGGCGCCGTCGGCGGCGGCCGATCCCGGGCGGGAGCTGGGGGCGGCGCTCCGCTCGGTGCTCGCGCTGGGCTGAGCGGGTGGCGGCGGGCCGCCGTCCGGGCCTGGGGTCCGGACGGCGGCCCGCCGCACGTGCGGGCGGGGCCGGACGCGTCCGGGCGGACGGGCGGGCGCGGGTGCGGACGGCGGCCGTGGCGGCGGTGGGGGCGAAGCGGCGGGAGACGGGGGGTGAGGGACCGTCAGGCCTCCAGCCAGTGGCGGCGGCCGAGGCCGATCAGCCGCAGGCGGCGGCGGGCGGTGTCGGCGACGCGCTCCTCGGCGGCGCGGTCGCCCGGCGGAACCTCCAGCAGGGCGGCGGCGGTGGCCACCATGAGGTCGACGAAGAGGTCGGCGAGCATCCGGACGTCGGCCTCGGCCCAGCCGGCGGACTCCGGCTGGGCGGCGAGGTCGGCGGCGAGCTCGTCGGAGAAGAGGCGGAAGCCGGCGGCGACGGCCTCCCGGACGGCGCGCACCCCGCCGTACCGCTCCCGCGCCAGGAAGCGGAAGTGGGCGCGGTGCAGGCCCACGTAGCGGACGGTGACCTCCACGGACCGCCGGATGACCTCGTCCGTCCCGGCCTGCTCGGCGCGGGTGGCGCGCAGCATGGCGTGGAGGCTGCCGAACGCCTCCTCCACCAGGGCGGCGCCGAGCTCCTCGACGCTGGGGAAGTGCCGGTAGAAGGCGGCCGGCGACATGCCCGCCTCGCGGGTGACCTCGCGCAGGCCGAGGCCGCTGAGGCCCTGGTGCTCCAGCAGCCGCAGCGCGGCGCCCATCAGGGCGCGGCGGGTCTGCTCCTTGCGGGCCTGTCTGACCCCCGGGGTGTGGCCCATCTCATGCGGTGAACGACTGTTTGCCCATGGGGCCGAGTGTACGCTGGAAACTCGGTGAACAAGTGTTGTCCGAATCCCCCACCGGACCGTCAGGCCGTCTCACGGGAAAGGCCTCCCATGACCCTCCTCGCCGTCCTCGTCGTCCTCACCGGCCTGCTGATCGGCGCCGCCGGCTACGCCACCACCCCCGTCGTCCTGATCGCGGGGGCCCTGATCGGGGCGTGGCTCGCCGTCTTCGCGGCACGGGAGCGCGCCGCCCGCAGGCGCCACCGGTGAACCGCCTCCAGGTCCAGGAAGGCCGAACGATGGAAGACCTCGCCCACCGCCCCTCCCCCTCCCCCGCGGACGCCCCGCCTGCGGCCCCCTCCCCTGCGGACCCCTCCCCCGGCGCCCGGCGCCGCGACGCGGACGGCGCCGCCGTCGCCTCCTTCGTCCTGGGGCTGCTCGGGCTCTTCTTCTTCAACCTGGTGCTCGGCCCCTTCGCCGTGGCCCTGGCGGCCGCGGCCCTGCTGCGCGGAACCGCCCGGCGCGGCCGGGCCCTGCTCGGCCTGGCGCTCGGCGTGGCCGACCTGGCGGTCCTGGCCGTCCTGGTGGCCGCGCACGGCGGCGTCTCCTGGGGTTTCGGCGCCTGAACGCCCTCCCGGGGGAGCCGGATCCCGGCCCGCGGAAAGCGGTGCGGGTCCGCGGCGCAATGCAGGGTATGAGCACTTCGTCCGATTCTGTCCCGACAGTCCCGAGGAGGAGGCGCCGTGGAGACCGAACGCTATGAGTTGATCTTCCAGCACGCCGGACCGGGCGAGGACCCGTCGGAGGACGACATCGTGGTGGTCCACCGCACGAGCTCCACCGGACCGGGCGGCCATCCGGTGTACTCCGACGACACGGGGATCGTCCTGGCCGAGATCAGCGGCGGCGGCGAGGTGCGGATGCTCGCGTCCGGCGGCCACCAGGCGCTGCGGCGGCCCACGGCGACCCGCCAGCTGAGCTGACCGCCCCGGGCCGGGCCCCTCGGCGGGGCCCGGCCCGACGCGCGCCCGGCCGGGCGCGCCGGTCAGGCGCGCACGGGCCCCTGTTCGCCCGTCGGCGGGCGGGGAGGGGGCCCGGTGCGGTCCACTGCGGGGCGGAGGACCGGCCCCGTCCCGGGCCGCAGCCCGCCGGCTCCGGCGCGGCACGGCGCGGCGCGGCGCCGCGACCGGGGACACCTTCCGGACGGGGCCCGGGGGCGCGCCGCGCGCCGGGCGGGGACGGCAAGGCCCGGCCCGGGGCCCGGCGGGACCGCGCGTACGCCCCCTCGCGCGAACAGGCGGGCGGCACGGTCGAACCGCAGGGGCGCACGAACCGTCTACCCGTGCACACCGAACTTCGGCACCGCCGTCCCCCCGGCCCCCACCGGCCGACGGGACGGCGGCCGCTTCCCCACCGAAGGAGGGAGGCGCCGCCCGGACCGGGGGCGGCGCCGTGCACCCGATGACCTGCCCCAACTGCGGTTCGATGATGCGCCAGGGCCCCACGGGCGGATGGGCCTGCGGCAACTGCGGGACCGTCCGCCTCTGCCCCGCGGACCCGCCCGCCGCGACCCCGGCCGCCGCCCCGTCGCGGCGGCCCCCGACCTGGAGCGGGGGAGCCGCCGCCCACCCGGCGCACTGACGCGCCCGGCCTCCCCGGCCGGGGACGCGGCCCCCCTTGACAGGGGCCGCCGATGCTGGATTACTCGACCGCATCAACCGACCTACCATTCGGTCGGTGCGGAATCCGGCCCGGCGGACGGCGGCGGAGCCGCCCGGACCGGGAAGGACCCACGGTGAGCGGTGCCCCCACGGCCGCGTCCCCCCGCCGGCTCGGCCGGGCCCCCGAACGGGCGCTGCTGGACGCGGGCGAACGGCTGTCCCCGGAGGAGCTGGCCGCCCTCCAGCTGGACCGCCTCCGGTGGACGCTGCGGCACGCCTACGCGAACGTGCCGCACTACCGGCGCGCCTTCGACGCGGCGGGCGTGCACCCCGAGGACTGCCGCAGTACGGCCGACCTCGCCCGCTTCCCCTTCACCACCAAGGCCGACCTGCGCGACTCGTACCCCTTCGGCATGTTCGCCGTGCCGATGGCCGACGTGCGCCGCGTCCACGCCTCCAGCGGCACCACCGGCCGCCCCACCGTCGTCGGCTACACCGAGCGCGACCTCTCCACCTGGGCCGACGTCGTCGCCCGCTCGCTGCGGGCGGCCGGCGTCCGCCCGGGGCACAAGGTGCACGTCGCCTACGGGTACGGCCTGTTCACCGGCGGCCTGGGCGCCCACTACGGCGCCGAGCGCCTGGGCTGCACCGTCATCCCCGCCTCCGGCGGGATGACCGCCCGCCAGGTGCAGATCATCCGGGACTTCGGGCCCGAGGTCGTCATGGTGACCCCCTCGTACATGCTGACCCTGCTCGACGAGTTCGAGCGGCAGGGCGTGGACCCCCGCTCCACCTCGCTGCGGATCGGCGTCTTCGGGGCGGAGCCGTGGACCGAGGAGATGCGCCGCGAGATCGAGGAGCGCATGGACCTCCACGCCGTCGACATCTACGGCCTCTCCGAGGTCATGGGGCCGGGCGTGGCGAGCGAGTGCGTGGAGACCAAGGACGGGCTCCACGTCTGGGAGGACCACTTCTACCCGGAGGTCGTGGACCCCGTCACCGACGAGGTGCTGCCCGAGGGGAGCAGCGGCGAACTGGTGTTCACCTCCCTCACCAAGGAGGCGATGCCGGTCGTCCGGTACCGCACCCGCGACCTCACCCGGCTGCTGCCCGGCACCGCCCGCTCCTTCCGCCGGATCGAGCGGGTGACCGGCCGCTGCGACGACATGGTCATCCTGCGCGGGGTGAACCTCTTCCCCACCCAGATCGAGGAGATCGTGCTGCGCACCCCCGGCGTGGCGCCGCACTTCCAGCTTCACCTGACCCGCGAGGGCAGGATGGACCGGCTGACCGTGCGGGCCGAGGCCCGGCCCGGCGCCGGGCCGGAGCAGCGCGCGGCCGCCGCCGCGGCCATCGCCCGGCAGGTCAAGGACGGGGTGGGGGTGACCGTGGAGGTGGCCGTGGTGGAGCCGGAGTCGCTGGAGCGGTCGGTCGGCAAGATCCGCCGGATCGTGGACGACCGCGGCCGCTGACCCGGCGGGCGGCCAGTGCGGGGCGGGCGAGGGCGGGCGGGCGGAGGGGACGGGCGGGTGGGCGCGGGGTGGACACCGGGCCGGGACCTATGGCCCACCCGGCCGGACCGATCGCCGCCCAATCGAGACCAAAGCCTTATTAATCCGCAAAACGGACAGGCATAGGCTTTCACCATGACGGGGGCGCAGCCGCGCGGCTCCGGGGGCTCCCGGGACGGCGGCACGCCCGCACGGCCCTTTGTCTTCCCCCTCAGGAGGTGGTCGTGGTGTCCTCCCCGTCGAGCATGGAGCACCACCCGGACATCATGGAGATGCGCGCCCGGTACGAGCAGGCGGCGAGTACGCCGCGCGCCCAGGGGCTCGAGGCCCTGGGCCTGGTCACGGGCCTGTACCTGGCGCTCTCGCCGTGGATCACCGGCTTCAACGGCCTCACCACGCTGACCGTCTGCAACCTGGTCACCGGCATCGCCTACGCCCTGCTGATGTGCGGCTTCGGCCACGCCTACGAGCGCACGCACGGCATGGCGTGGGGCGCCGCGCTGATCGGCGTCTGGACGATCATCTCCCCGTGGGTGGTGTCGGGCAACGTCGACATCACCAAGACGATCGTGAACAACGTCGTCACGGGCGCGGTGGCCCTGCTGCTCGCCCTGGCCTCGGGTGTCCTGGCCGGCGGGCGCCGGAGCTCCGGCCGCGCCGGGTCGATGCGCCACCGGCCCGCCCACCCGGAGACCCGGGTCTGAGAGAGGGGGCGGATGCGCACCGGGTGCCCCGGCCGCGGAAGCGGCGGCCGGGGCACCGGGCTGCCGGAGGGCCGGCCGTCCGGGGGCGTGCGGCCGTTCCCGGGGGGCGCGCCCGCAGGCCGGGCGCGCCTTGCGGCCGGGCCGCGCGGGGCGCGCCCGGCCGCGGCGGTTCGCCCGGGCCGTCCCGCGCCGGATAGCCTGCGGCGGTGACCGTCGTCTCCACCGTCAACGTCAACGGCCTGCGCGCCGCCGCGGGCAAGGGTTTCACCGAGTGGCTGGCCGCCACCGAGGCGGACGTCGTCTGCCTCCAGGAGGTCCGCGCCGAACCCGGCCAGCTGCCGACCGCCGTCCGCGAGCCCGAGGGCTGGCACACCCTGTGGGCGCCCTCCTCCGCCAAGGGGCGGGCGGGCGTCGCGCTGCTCTCCCGGCAGGAGCCGGCGCGGCGGCGAACCGGCTTCGGCTCCGCCGAGTTCGACGCCTCGGGCCGCTACGCCGAGATCGACCTGCCCGGGCTGACCGTCGCCAGCCTCTACCTGCCCTCGGGCGAGGTCGGCACCGAGCGCCAGGAGGAGAAGGAGCGCTTCATGGCGGAGTTCCTGGTCCACCTGGTCGACCTGCGGGCGAAGGCGGAGGCGGACGGCCGCGAGGTCCTGGTGGCCGGCGACTGGAACATCGCCCACCGGGAGGCCGACCTGAAGAACTGGCGGGCCAACCGGAAGTCCTCCGGCTTCCTCCCCGAGGAGCGCGCCTGGCTGACCCGGGTGTTCGACGAGGCCGGGTACGTGGACACGGTCCGCCGCCTGCACCCCGACACGCCCGGGCCGTACTCGTGGTGGTCCTACCGGGGCAGGGCCTTCGACAACGACGCGGGCTGGCGCATCGACTACCAGGTCGCCACCCCGGGACTGGCGGCGCGGGCGCTCTCCGCACGGGTCGAGCGCGCCGCCGTGCACGGCGAGCGCTGGTCGGACCACGCCCCGGTGACCGTCGTCTACGCGGACTGACCTGCTGCCGGGGTGCGCCCGTGCACCCCTGCGCCCGTGCACCGGCGGGCGTGCAGCGGGGCGCGGGGCGTGTACCGGGGGGCGCGGCGGGAATGAGTACCGCCGACGCCGGCAGGCCGCGTCCCCCCGAACCCCCCGGAACCGACGGAGACAGGTCCAGGTGCCCGAAGTCCCCGAGCGCATGACGCACGTCCTGCGGCGGCGCAACGACCCGGTGGTCGTGCAGACCTTCCGCTCCACGGTGGCGGCGGTGCTGGCCTACGTGGCGGCGCTGCGCCTGACCAGCGACCCGGCCCCGCTGCTGGCCCCGCTCACCGCCCTGCTGGTCGTCCAGGTCACCCTGTACGCGACGCTGACCAACGGCATGCGCCGGGTGGTCAGCGTGGTCGCGGGCGTGCTGATCGCGGTGGCGTTCAGCGAGCTGGTGGGCCTGACCTGGTGGAGCCTGGGGCTGCTGATCCTGGCGTCGCTGGTGCTGGGGCGCGTGCTGCGGGTCGAGGAGTACGTGCCCGAGGTCGCGATCAGCGGCATGCTCGTGCTGGGCGTGACGCACGTGACCGAGACCGCCTACGTCCGGGTGGCGGAGACCGTGATCGGCGCGGTGGTCGGCACCGTGCTGAACCTCGTCCTCGCGCCGCCCGTCTTCGTGCAGCCCGCGAGCGCCGCCATCGAGGACCTGGCCGGGCGCATGCACGGGCTCCTCACCGACATCAGCTGCCGGACCGCGCAGGTGAACCGGCAGGAGGCGGTGGGGTGGCTGCACGAGGCCCGGCGGCTGGACCAGGACATCGTCCGGATCGACGGGGAGCTGTCCCGGGCCGAGGAGAGCACCCGCCTCAACCCGCGGGTCCGGCAGGGCGAACTGGCCCGGCTGGTCCTGCGCAGCGGGCTGGACACCCTGGAGATCTGCGCGGTGGTGCTGCGGACCCTGTGCCGGTCGCTGGCCGACCTGGCGATCGAGCGGGAGGGCGAGGAGGGCGGCGTCTACCCGGTCGAGGTGGCCGCCCCGCTCTGCGAGCTGCTGAACGACGTGGCCCGGGCCGTCGACGGCTTCGGGCGGCTGATCACGGCCCAGGTGTCGGCCAGCGCCGAGCGGGCCGAGGAGGAGCTGGCGCAGGCCCTGCTGGACGGGCGGGCCGCCCGGGAGCGGATCGCCCGGCTGCTGGTGGAGGAGATGCGGCGGCGGCCGGACCGGTGGCAGCTGCAGGGCGCGCTGCTGGCCAACATCGACCGGCTGCTGGACGAGCTGGACGTCGAGCGGCGGTCGCAGATGCTGGCGGAGTCGCTCGACCGGCACCAGGAGCGGCGCCGGGAGCGGCGGCAGCAGCCGCAGGCGCTCTGGCACCGCATCCGCGGGGCCTGACCCGGGCGGCCCGGGGTTCCCGGCCCGGGGCGCCCGGGGCGGGGGCATGGTGCTCCCCGGAGCGGCGGCCGCCGGGGTCCGGGGTCCGCGCCTGCCGGGGGCTCCGGCCTCTGCGGCGCCGGTGCGGAGGCCGCCCGGACGGCCTCCGCACCCCCCGCGTCACTCCGCGCGGCGGAGGGCCTCCGTGGCACGGGTGCCGGAGTCGGCCGCCGCGCCGGACCACCGCGGGCCGATCGCCGAGGATCCGGTCGTGGAGGAGCCGATCGTGGAGGAGCCGCCCGCGGACCCGGCCGGGGAGCCGGCCGGCGCACCGGACGACGGACCGGACGTCGCACCGATCGCCGTGGCGGCGGCGGAGGCGTGCCGGGCCGTGGAGGAGGCGGCCTGTGCCGCCGGACCGGACGCCGCCGGGGCGGGGGCCGCCGCACCGGCCTGCTCGATGGCCTGGCGCGCCTGCTCCACGGGCGAGCGCACGGGGAGCGCGGCGGGGGCGGACGCCATGCGCTCCTTCGGGGAGGGCGGGCCGGGGCGGGCGCTCAGGAGGCGGCCTGCCGCCTCGTCCAGGGTGACCGGGCGCTGGAGCTGGACGGCGAGCCGCCCCGCCTCCTCGCCCAGGGCGGCGACGTCCTCCCAGCGGAGGTGGACCACGAGCCTGACTTCGGCGCCGCCCTCGGGGAGGGCCAGCAGGGACACGCTGCTCTGGTCGGTCATGGGCGGTCCTCACGGTCGTGGGGGCACACCGCCTCCGGCGGGGAGGCGGTGCCGGGCACGACGGGTCATACGGGCGGCGGCCCCGGGCGGTTCACCGCGGAACGGCGTACGGGCCGCGGGCCGCGGGCGGCGCGCATCGGGCCCGGCCTGGCCTGCGGGCGGCGGGCGGCGGGCGGCAAGCGCCGGCCTCAGCCGACCGGGACGACCGCCACCGGGCAGTGCGCGTGGTGCAGGACGGCGTGGACCACGCTGCCCAGGTGCTGCCCCAGGCGGCCGACGCGCGCCCGGCGGGGGGCTCCGACGACGAGCAGGGAGGCGTGGGCGGACGCCTCGACGAGGGCGGCGGCGGCCGTCCCGCTCACCACGTCGGCGGCGACCCTGCCTCCCGGGAGGTCCGCCGGGAGCCCCTCGCGGGCGGCCGCGACGGTGCGGTGCAGCAGCCGGGCGTGCTCCCGCTCCTCCTCGTCGAGGCTGTCGACCATGGGCACCATGTGACCGGCGTCGGACACCGCCGACCAGGCGTGCAGCGCGCGGACGGGCGCACCGCGGCGCACCGCGGCCTCCAGGGCGAACCGGACGACGGGGACGTCCTCCTCGCCCAGCACACCCACCAGGACGCCCAGCCCCTCACCGGGCTGCGACGGGGCGTGCACCACGACGACCGGGCACTCGGCGTGGGCGGCCACCCGCAGGCTGACCGAGCCGAGCAGCAGCGAGGCGAAGCCGCCCCGGCCGCGGGAGCCGACCACGGCCAGGGTGTGCGGGCCGGAGGCGTCCAGGACCGCCGCGGCGGGGTCGGCGGCGGTGACGGCGGCGGCGGCGGCGAGCCCCGGGTGGGCGGAGGCCACCTGCGCCGCCGCCTCGGCCAGCAGGTCGCGGCCGGCCTGCATGATCAGCTCGGTGGCGCCGGCCGAGGCCCGGCGGGAGAGGGTGGCCGTCCCGGTGTCGACGGCGTGCACCATGCGCAGCGGGCAGCCGAGGCGCTCCGCCTCGGTCGCGGCCCACTCCAGGGCCGGACCCGACTCCGGCAGTGCGTCGACGCCGACCACGACCTCGTGGATCTGCTGGCTGCTGTCCATCTCGGACTCCTCGCCGGTGGCGGCCGCCCTTCGGCGCCCCGGCCTCCAGGATGGCCCGGCCGGGGCGGGGCTGCGGCCGGGCCCGGCCGCCCGGGTGACGCGTGACGGGCGCGCCGGGCCCGCGGCGGGAGCGGTCGGACGGGGCGAGGCGGGGCGGGGCCCGGGTCGGACAAGGCGGGGCGGGGCGAGGCGGGGCCGGGCCCGGGTCGGAGGGGGCAGGGGTCAGACGGGGCTGGCGTCCCGCTCCCCCGGCCGCGGCGCGGCGGCCGGTCCGGGGACGGCGGCGGGGCCGGCCGGGTCCAGGTGCTTGCCCATGCAGATGCTGCTCGGCTCGTCGCGGTACAGGCCGAACTTGGTGATCGGCGCGTAGCCCTCGGTGGTGTAGAGGGCGACCGCCTCGGGCTGCTCGGTGCCCGTCTCCAGGACCATCCGGGAGCGGCCCGCCGCGACGGCGGCCGCCTCCAGGTGGCGCAGCAGGGCCCGGGCCAGCCCGCGGCCGCGGGCGCCGGGGACGACGTACATGCGCTTGAGCTCCGCGTCGCCGTCGCACAGGCCGTACGGGTCGGCGTCCCTGGCCCGCCAGCCTCCGCAGGCCACGGGGGCGCCGTCGAGGTAGGCGACGGCGAAGAGGCCGCCGGGCAGGTCGAACTGGCGGGGGTCGACGGGTGTGTCGTCCGCGCCTCCGTACCGGGCGACGTACTCCTGCTGGACCTCGGCGACCAGCCGGACGGCGTCCGGGTGGTCGTAGCCGACCGTGCGTATCTCCACGGCGGGCAAGCCTACCCGGCTGCCGGACGGGCCTCAGGGGCGGTCGAGCAGCGCCACCAGGGCGTCCTTGCCGAACATGCGGGCGGTGTCCAGGGCGGAGGGCCGCCCGGCGCGGGGGTCGGCGCCCGCGCCGGCCAGGGTGCGGACGACCTCGTCCTCGCCCTTGAAGACAGCGCCGGCGAGGGGGGTCTGGCCGCGGTCGTTGGGGCGGTCGGGGTCGGCGCCGCGCTCCAGGAGGGCGCGGACGACGGGGGCGTGGCCGTGGTAGGCGGCGAGCATCAGCAGGGTGTCGCCGCGGTCGTTGCAGAGGTCGGCGGGCACGCCGGCGTCGACGTAGGCGGCGAGGGCCGCGGCGTCGCCGGTCCTGGCCATCATGAAGATCCTCCCGGCCAGGGCGACGACCTCCGGGTCGGGCTCCGGGTCGGGCTCCCGGGCGGGATCCGGCTCGGGGGCGGGTCCGGGAGGGGTGGTCGGCTCGGTCATCGGGGTCCCTTCCGGCGGCGGGGCGGCACGGGCGGCGGGGTCCGGGACACGGTTCCCGTGCGGCGGCGGTCACTCTCCGCACAACCACCCGTTTGCCGCTTTCCTCATCTATTACTTTTTGTCACGATGAGGGCACATTCCGTAGCTCCCTCGCGGAATGCTGTCCCCCTCTCGAGGAGCACCCCCATGATCCTCTCGTTTTCCGGCGTCGTCTTCCTCGGCGTGATCGTCTTCCTCCTCTCCCGGAAATGCGGACTGAAGCTCGCCCACGCCCTGGTCTGCGCCCTGTTCGGGTTCTACCTGGCGAGTACCGCCATCGCACCCAGCATCCACGCCGGAAGCCAGAGCGTGGCCGGCCTGCTCGGCGGCCTCAAATTCTGACCCGGAGCTCCGGCTCCACCCTTCGAGAAGGCCCGGGCGCGGCCCCCACCGCCCCGGGCCTCCTTCCGTCCGCCGTCCGCCGCACGCCCCCGCCCCGCCCGTCCCCCGACCTCCGCGTCCGCACCTCCGCCCCTCAACCCCTCCGCCTTCCGTCCGCAACCGCCGCTGCACCGCTCGGGGAGAGCCGATGTCCCTCAACCGCACCCTCGTCCGCGGCCGCGACCTGGCGCGCACCGCCGGGGACCACGCCGCCGACGTGCTCGGACCGCTGATGCTGGTCGTCCGCGGACTCCGCCACCACGCCGCCTGGGCGCGCGCCTGGTGGCAGCGCACCCCCGGGGACCGCCGCGGTCCCGCGCTGCTGCTCGTCGCCGCGGTGGCCGCGTCCCTGGCCGTCCTCCCCTACGGGCTGGTGCTGGCCGGGGCCTGCCTCCTCGCGAGCGCCGCGTGGGCGGGCCGCGACCGGGCCCCGGCCGCGGCTCCGGCGCCCGACCCGGTCCAGCTCAAGCTGCAGGCCGTGTACGCGGCGCTCACGCCCTACCTGGCGCGGCCCGAGGACCCGAAGCCGCTCTACGTGCACGACGGCGACCACAGGGCCGTCTTCCCCGCGTGGGAGTTCGACGCCGACGGGCGCCTCGCCCTGCTGGACCTCGTCTACCCGGCGTACTTCCCGGACAGCGAGGCCGCCGCGCGGACCCGCGTCGAGCAGGTGCTGCAGGGGAAGGCGGGCCGCACCCGCGAGTACCGCTTCCACTGGGACGAGGAGGGCAACCGGCTGCGCATGGAGGCGCTCCCGGAGCTGCCCGACGACATCGCGGTGCAGCGCTTCGTGGCCGGGCCGGGCGAGCTGGTCCTCGGCGTCACCGACCCCGGGGACAGCGACCGCACCATCCCCCTGGACCGCAGCGGCGGCCGGGACCACCAGCCCCCCGTGGTGTGGCGCACCGCGGCGCGGTCGGCCGACGCGCACCTGCTGGCCCTCGGCACCCCCCGCTCCGGCACCTCCACGCTGCTCCGCGGCCTCGCCCTGCAGGCGCTGCCGCACGGCGACGTCGTGCTCGTCGACGGTGCGGGCACCGGCGAGTACGGCTGCCTGGCGGGACGGCCCGGGGTGCGGCGCGTGGAGACCGGCGTGCAGGGCGCGGTCGCCGCGCTCCAGTGGGCGGCGGGCGAGACCACCCGGCGGCTCGCGGCGCTCGACCGCGCGCGGCTGGTCGGCTCGGCCCCGCCGCGGCACGCCACCCGGCCGCTGTGGATCCTGGTGGACCACCCCGTCGAGCTGAGCGAACTGGCGCACGCCGAGGGCCGTCCCGACCCGCAGGACCTGCTGGAGGTGCCGCTGCGGCAGGGCCGCGCGGCGCGGGTGTCCGTGGTGGTGGCCGAGCACCTCGCCGCGCTGGAGCGGATCCGGCCCGTGGTCCGGGCCTCCGCGCGGGCGCGGGTGGTGCTGGGCGCGCCGACGCCGGAGCAGGCGGAGGCCGCCCTGGGCGCGCCGCTGGACATCGCCCCGGCGGCCCGGATGCCCGCCGGGCGCGGCTACGCGCGGCTCGGCGGCGCGGCCCCGGTGCGGCTGCAGGTGCCCGCCGCGCCCGACCCGCTGGACGAGGACGTGCCCGCCGACCGGCGGGACGCGGTGACCGCCCTGCTGCCCCGCGTGGAGCCCCGCGGCGAGGCGCCCGCCCCGACGGCCAGCCTGGTCAAGTCCCCGATCCGGCCCGGCCCGGCGTCCTGAGCGGGCCTCCCCCGCCCCGGACACGGCCTCCCGCGGGGGCCCGGCCGCGGGGGCCGGGCCCCCGCGGCGCGCCGCGGGCCCGCGGGCCGGGGCGGCGGCAGCAGCAGGGCGGCAGGAGGACCGGGCGGGCGCCGGCTGCCGTGTGCCGGTCCGCCGGGCGGGGACAGCGGCCGCGGCACCCCGGACCCGCGCCGCCCGGACCCGGTCACTCGGGGGGGCGCTCCGGCGCCGGGCCGCCGGGCCGCTCTCCGGCGGCGCTCGGGCCCGGGCCCGGGGGCGGGTGGACCGGCGGCCGTCCCGTACCGGTCTCCGTCGGGGCGGAGGCCGGCGTGCGCCGCGCGCCGCGCGGATCAGGCGACGAAGACCTCCCCGGCCCGGTCGGTCCCGGCCCCCGCCGCCACCGCGTCGGCGGCGCGGGAGAGGCGGCGGACGGCCTCGCGGGCCGTGTCCCCGCCGACGGTGAGCGGCAGGCGGAGGTAGTGCTCGAAGGCGCCGTCGAGGCCGAAGCGCGGACCGGCGGCCACCCGGACGCCGTGCCGGTCGCCCTCGGCCGCCAGCGCCGCCCCGGAGAGGCCCGCCGTGCGGACCCAGAGGGTGAGGCCGCCCGGCGGCAGGTCGAAGGACCACTCGGGCCGCTCGTCCCGCAGGGCGGCGGCGAAGGCGTCGCAGTGGGCGCGCAGGCGCAGGCGGCGCTCGGCGAGGGCCGCGTCCCAGCCGCCGTCGCGGAGCAGCCGGGCCACGGCCAGCTGCTCCAGGACGGGCGAGCCCAGGTCGGCGTAGGCGCGGTCCGCCACCAGGCGGCGGACGACAGCGGGGGCCGCCCGCACCCAGCCGATGCGCAGCCCGGCCCACACCGCCTTGCTGGCCGAGCCGACGGTCACCACCGTGCCGCCGGGGTCGTGGGCGGCCAGCGGCCGCGGCCCGGGGGCCGCGCCGCCGACCCTGGCGCCGCCCCTGCCCCTGCCACCGTCGCCGTCGCCGTCGTCGTCGCCGTCGCCGTCGTCGTCGGGGAAGGAGAGCTCGGCCATGGTCTCGTCCGCGACCAGGACGGTGCCCGCCGCGCGCGCCGCGGCGGCGAGGGCGGCGCGCTGGTCGTCGGGGACGAGCGTCCCGGTGGGGTTGTGGAAGTCGGGGATGACGTATGCGGCGCGCGGGGCCGCGTCGCGCAGCACCCGCCGCCACTCCCCCGGGTCCCACCCGGAGAGGGCCTCCCCCAGGGCGACCGGGACGAGCCGCAGGCCGTCGCGGCGCAGCATCTGCAGCACGTTCGCGTAGCTGGGCGCCTCCACGGCGACCCGGTCGCCGGGGCGGGCCAGCAGCCGCCGGACGGCGGCGAGGGCTCCCATCGCGCCGGTGGTCACCATGACCTGCTCGGGCGTGGTGGGCAGGCCGCGCGCGGTGAACCGGTCGGCGAGGGCCTCCCGGAGGACCGGCAGGCCGGCCGGGTGGTCGCCGTGGGTGCGGGTGTGCGCGGGGAGGTCCTGGAGGGCCGCGGTGAAGGCGGCGGTGAGCCAGGGCTCGGGGGCGGGCAGGGCGGCGCACCCCAGGTCGAGGACGGCTCCGGCGCGGTCCGGGGGCAGGGGCGCCAGGGCTCCGGTGGGCACCGGGTGGCCGTCGGGGAGGACCGTCCAGCTGCCCGAGCCGCGGCGGCTCGCCAGGTAGCCCCAGTCGCGCAGCTGCTGGTAGCCGGCGGCCACGGTGGTGCGGCTGACGCCGAGGGCGGCGGCGAGCTCCCGCTCGGCGGGCAGCCGCACCCCGACGCCGAGGCGCCCCTCCAGGAGGAGCAGCCGGACGGAGGCGGCGAGGCCGCGGTAGGCCGGGGTGCGGTCCGCCGGGGGGAAGCCCGCGCCGCCGAGGAGCCGGGCGAGCCGGGCCGCGCCCAGGGCGGTCGTCCACGTGTGCATGCGGATCGGTCCACTTCCTTCGGATTGGCCGTGGATGTGCAGGCCGGTTGCGGGCCAGAGTGGCACGGGCGGGTCCACCGGCGCCACCGGCGCCGACCGCGTCCGCGCAAGGGAGCAGAGGGGCCATGCACGCACGACGTCTCACGCAGCTGTACACCGGACTGGTGCTGTACGGGGCCAGCTCCGGCCTGCTGGTGCGGACCGGCCTGGGGCTGGACCCCTGGGACGTCTTCCACCAGGGGGTCGCGCTCCGCACGGGCTGGACGATCGGCGCGGTCTCCTGCGTGGTCGGGGCGGCCGTGCTGCTGCTCTGGATCCCGCTGCGGCAGCGGCCGGGCCTCGGCACGGTGAGCAACGTGGTCGTGGTGGGCACCTCGATGGACGCCACGCTGTGGGCGGTGCCCGCCCCCGGCCCGCTGCCGCTGCGGGTGCTGCTCCTGGCGGCGGCCGTCCTGCTCAACGGGGCCGCGACCGGCCTGTACATCGGGGCCGGGTACGGGCCGGGCCCGCGCGACGGGCTGATGACGGGGCTGCACCGGCGGACCGGGCGCTCGGTCCGGCTGGTGCGGACCGGCATCGAGGTGGCGGTGCTGGCGGCGGGCTGGCTGCTGGGCGGAACGGTGGGCGTGGGGACGGTGGTGTACGCCCTGGCGATCGGGCCGGCGGCGCAGGTCTTCCTGCGGTGGTTCTCGCGGCCCGCGGCAGGGGCCGTGCGGACCGGCGGGGCGCCTGCGGCGGCGGACCCGGCCGCACCGGCGGCGGACCCGGCGGCCGTGGCCCCGGCGACGGCGGCCCCGGCCGCGGAGGGCGCGTACTGAGCGGGGCCGCGGACGGGCCGGCGGCACGGACCGGGGCACGGACCGGGGCACGGACCGGGGCACGGACCGGGGGCATGGGCGGGGCCGGGGCGGGCAGGCGCGAAGTGTACGCCGATGGCGGCTGTCGGGATCGGTCACTGCGTGCAAAATCGTGAAAACCCAGGGTGACATCGCACGCCAGATGTGACAAAAGGGGCGCGGATGGGTACAACGGGGGCGGCACGACGGACGACGCGCGTCTGGGGACGGGAATCTTCGACAGCGGCCGAGCGTTGACCGGAACGACGAAGACAGCGACCACATAGACAGCGACCACCAGTCCTGTGGGCCACAAGCCCGGGAGGCACGATTCATGAGTGAGCGAGCTCTCCGCGGCACGCGACTCGGGGCCACCAGCTACGAGACCGACCGCGGCATCGATCTGGCCCCGCGCCAGACCGTGGAGTACGCATGTCAGAACGGACACCGCTTCGAGGTCCCGTTCTCCGTGGAGGCCGAGATCCCGCCCGTGTGGGAGTGCCGCTTCTGCGGTACGGAGGCCCTCCTTCTCGACGGGGACGAGCCGGAGGAGAAGAAGGTGAAGCCGGCGCGCACCCATTGGGACATGCTGATGGAGCGCCGCACCAGGGAGGAGCTGGAGGAGGTGCTGGCCGAGCGCCTGGCCGTGCTCCGCTCCGGCGGGATGAACCTGGCCGTCCACCCGCGGGACAACCGCAAGAGCGCCTGAGACGACCGTCTCCCCCGGTGAGCGGCGGGGAGGCGAAGGCCCTGGCGTCGGCAGAGCGATCTGCCGGCGCCAGGGCCTTCGTCCTACCGGGCCCCCCGCGGCCCGCCCCGCCATGGCGCACTCTGTCCGGGACGTACCGGGGGCGGACCGGGGAGGCTCCGGCCCGCCCCGCCTCCCGCACCCGCGCGTCAGGCGCCAGGCGTCAGGCGTCAGCGCGGCGGCTGCTCCGGCGGCAGGATCCGGACGGTGCGCGGCGGACGGGCGTCGTCCCGGGACGCGCCGCCGGGGCCGCCGTCGCGGTCCACGACCTCGCCCGGGACGACCCTACCCCCGGGCCGGTGGACCCGCAGCTGCTCCTGCAGCCGCAGCGCCTCGGCGAGCGGGTCGCCCGCCCGGCCGCGGCGGACCGCCGCACGGGCCAGACGGCCCGGGACGCGGCGCAGCAGCGCCCTGGTCGGCGGGAAGAGGCAGGCGAGGCCGAGCAGGCCGGAGAGGAAGCCGGGCAGGATCAGCAGCACGCCGCCGGTGATCGTGAGGGCGGTGTGGGACTCCCCCGCCTCGGGCTCGCGGCCCTGCTCCGCGGAGCGGGCCGCGGAGCGCAGGGCGCGCAGGCCGGCGCGTTTGACGGTCCAGCCCCCGACGAGGGCGCCCGCCAGGAACAGCGCCGCCACCGCGAGGCCGCCGAGGACCGAGGCGACCTCCAGGGCCAGCCAGATCTCCAGGACCAGCCAGGCCGCGACGGCGAGCGGCAGCAGGGTGCGCAGCCGTCCGCCGCGCCCCGCCGGGGCGGCGGAGGCGCGGGCGGTCGGACGGGGGTCGGTCACGGCGGGTTCCACTCCTCGCTCCGCGGGCGCCCCCGGGCGGGACGCCGGCCTGCCGGGCCGCCCCGCCTCCCGGGTGCCGGGGGCGGGGCGCTCGGCCCTGCGGGGGGTGCGGACCGGGCCGGTCGGCCGTGTCCGGCGGCGGTGCCGCCGCGGTCGCCGTGCCGGGCGTCAGCGGACGGCGCCGCCCGCCCCCGCCTTCGACTCAACGTCCGGGGCGACGGGGGTGTTCCGGTCGGCCGGACGCGGGGCGGGCAGCCTGCCGAGGCGGTTCTGGACGCCCCAGGCGGTGACGCGCATCAGCGCCTCGACGACGATGCCGCGGCTCATCTTGCTGGCACCGAGCTCCCGCTCGACGAAGGTGATCGGGACCTCGACCACCCGGAAGCCGGCGCGGACGGCGCGCCAGGCGAGGTCGACCTGGAAGCAGTAGCCCTGCGAGGCGACCTCGTCCATGCCGAGGCCGAGGAGCGTCCCCTTGCGGAAGGCGCGGTAGCCGCCGGTGATGTCGCGGAGCTGCGCGCCGAGCATGAGGCGCGAGTAGAGGCTGCCGCCGCGGGAGAGGAACTCGCGGTGCCTGGGCCAGTTGACGACGCTGCCGCCGGGCACCCAGCGGGAGCCCAGCACCAGGTCGGCGCCGCGCAGCGCGGTCAGCAGCCGGGGCAGCTGCTCCGGCTGGTGGGAGCCGTCGGCGTCCATCTCGACCAGCACGTCGTAGCCGTTGTCGAGACCCCAGCGGAACCCGGCCAGGTAGGCGGCGCCCAGGCCCTCCTTGCCCTTGCGGTGCATCACGTGGACGTGGTCGTCGTCGGCGGCGAGCCCGTCGGCGATCCCCCCGGTGCCGTCGGGGCTGTTGTCGTCCGCGACGAGGATGTGCGCCTCGGGCACCGCGGCGCGGACGCGGGCGGTGATGCGGGTGACGTTCTCGGCCTCGTTGTAGGTCGGAATGATGACCAGGATTTTGCCGAGGTCGGCGAAGTCATGGGGCTCTTCGACGTGCTTGTCGGTCACGGACCGGCCTTTCTCTCCCTTGCGGCGGGCGGTGTGGTGCGGCGGAGGCGTCCCCGCGGCGGTGCGGGGACGGGGCGTACGAGGCAGGCGCGGACGCGCCGCGTCCCCACCGGCCTGTCGGCCCCCCGGTGCCGTCCCCCCTGTTCGGCTGCACTCCCGCGCGGTGCACCCGTCAGTCGCCGACGGTCCCGACGGTCGGCGGGACAGGCCCGGTACCGCGGCGGGACCTGGTCCGCAGGACGGCCGCCGCGCAGGAGGACAGCCCAACAATAGCGACCGCCCACTCGGGCCAGGCACCGAGACGGTCGGCGGGTGTCGTTCCGTCGCGCAGGGGGACCGCCGCCGTCAGCCGGGCCGCGGTCAGCTCGGCCGTGCGCTGCCGGACCGTGCCGTCCGGCCCGACCACCGCGCTGATCCCGCTGGTCGCGGCGATCAGCACGGCGCGGCCGTGCTCGACCGCGCGCAGCCGCGACATGGCCAGCTGCTGCTCGGGCTGGCCGCTGCGGGCGTAGGTGGCGTTGTTGGTCTGGACGACCAGCACCCGGCCGCCGGCGTCGACGGCGTCGCGGACGATCCCGTCGTAGGCGATCTCGAAGCAGATCACGTCGCCGACGCGGACCTTCCCCACCTGGAGGACGCCCGTGGTGGTGCCGGGGTAGAAGTCGCGGGCCACCCGGTCGAGCCGGGTGACGACCTTGGACAGCAGGGAGCGGAACGGCACGTACTCGCCGAACGGCACCGGGTGCTGCTTGGTGTACGAGGCGCCGGGGCCGGTGGCCGGGTCCCAGACGATGCCCTCGTTGCGGACGTGCTGCCGGTCCGGGCCGTCGACCAGGGTGCCGACCAGCACGGGCACGCCGACCGCCTTCACCGCGCGGTCGACGGCGGCGTACGCCTCGGGGTTGCGGAAGGGGTCGAGGTCGGAGGAGTTCTCCGGCCAGATCACGGCGTCGGGGCGGGGGCTGCGGCCGGCGGCGACGTCCGCGGCGAGGCGCTCGGTGGCGCTCACGTGGTTGTTGAGCACCGCCATCGGGCGGCCCAGGAAGTCCATGCCGGGGTGGGGCACGTTGCCCTGGACGACGGCGACCTCCGCGGTGTCGTCCGGCGCGGTGGGGACGGGGACGGCCTGGCCGGCGAGGGCCGCGGCGACGGCGGCGACGGCCGGTACGGCGGCGAGCCGCAGCGTCCGCCGGGGGGCGGGCGGGGCGTCGGGGGCCGCGAGGGCGTCGGGGAGGGGCGGGACCGGAAGGCGGCGGCGCAGCGGCGCCGGTGCGTGCCGCAGCAGGGGCAGGGCGGCCGCGGCCAGCAGGGCGCCGGTCAGCGCGACGGCGAAGGTGACCAGGGGCGCGCCCCCCAGCGCGGCGAGCGGCGTGTACGGGGTCGCCGTGTTGGCGAACGCCAGCCTGCCCCAGGGGAAGCCGCCGAGCGGCAGGCGGTCGCGGGCCCACTCCTGGGCGACCCAGAGGCAGGCCGCCCACAGCGGCCACGCCCGCAGCCGGGAGGTGACGGCCAGGCCGGCGCCCATGGCGGCCAGGAAGAGCGCCTCGACCAGCGAGAGCGCGATCCAGGCGTCGGAGCCGATCACCCGCAGCCAGTCGAGCAGCCAGAGCAGGAAGGGCACGCCGAAGGCGAAGCCCGTCCAGGCGCCCTGCCGGGCCGTGCGGCCGCGGGTGAGCAGCGAGAGGCCGGCGACGGCGGCCACCGACAGCGGCCACAGGTCGTACGGCGGGAAGGCGGCGGCCAGCATCAGGCCGAAGAGCGCCGCGGCGGCGGCGCGGGGCAGTCCGCGCCGCAGCCGCTCGCGGCGTGGCGGGCGGCCTTCGGCCCGGGCCGGTGCGGGGGCGGCCGGCGTGCCGGCGGGGCCGGCCGGCGGCTCGGGGGCGGCGGCACCGGCCTGCGGCGCGGCCGTCGGTTCGGCGGGGGCCGGGCGGCCGTCGGGCGGGCCGGGGACGGGGTCCGCCGCGTCGGTCCGCCCGCGGAGCACGGGGTCTACGGGCACTGCCACGCGCGCCGCCTCTCTGGTCGGTGGTTCCGTGCGCGCGCCGTCCGGACGGGTGACGCGACGTGCGACGACGGTACAACGCGCGGCGGGGAGGGCCGGATCAGGGGACCGGGTCGGGAGGGGCGGGAGCGGCCGGGTCCGGGGCGCGGGCGGCAGGACGAGCCGGGGCGGGGGGAGCGCCAAGGCGGGGGGAGTGCCGGGGCACGGTCCGGGCATCCCGGCGGGGGCCGGGCGCGGGAGGGGTGGCCGAGGGGAGGGGCGCGGGTGCGGCGGACCGGGGACCGGACGCCCTTCGGTCCGACCCGGGACCCGCCGGCTGCGGATCGGCCGAGAGCCGTTGTCTACTGAGCGTCCGGTCCCCGCCCGGGTCGCACCTGCCCGGCGGGCCCCGGTTGGCCTGCCGGCTGCCACGCGCCCCGTGCCGCGGCGGCTGGACCTGGCTGCCTGTCGGCGGCGCCGCTGGGGCGCCGTCCGTCGGCCCAGTGCCTGCCACGGGTTTGGCGTGGAGGTTCCCGGTCGGGCGGCCTGCGGGGGGAGTTCCCCCCGGAGGTGGACGGCGTCGAACCTACTGGTAGCCGACCGCCGTCTGTCAACTGCGGCCCGACCTGCGCGGACGGAGCAGAACCCCAGGTCGGAGCGGTCTTCCGGCGTGAGGAGTCCGCCGCGGCGCGTCCCGGAGGGGGGACCGGGCTCCACCCGATCGGCCGCAGGCGATCTTCGCGGCGCCCGGCGCGCACTCCGCCGGGCGGCCGCCGCCGCGGCGTGCGACGCGCCGGGCGCGCCGGAAACGCAGCCGGGCGCCCTCCGACGCCACCGGGCGCCCCTCCCGAGACCCCTCCGACCGCCGCCCCGACCGCCGACGCCCCGACCGCCGACGCCCCGCTCGGAGGACGCCGCCCTCGGAGGGCGGCGCCCGTCGGACGCCGTCCCCCGTCAGAGGGACCCGTGCACCACCCGGCCGCGCACCGCGGTCGCCAGGCAGACCGGCAGCGGCGCGCCCGGCGTCAGGTCGGGCAGGCCGGGGGTGCCGGAGCGGGGGTCGGTGGACCAGCCCGCCACCCGCGAGTCCGGGGCCTGCACCACCAGCTCCCCCGCCTGCCAGACCGCGAAGTCCGCCGGGGCGCCCGGCACCAGCACGCCCGCGTCGTCACGGCCGAGCGCCCGCCAGCCGCCCCGGGTGTGGGCGGTGAAGGCGGCGCGCACGGAGACGCGGTGCGCGGGGTTCCGGTGGAACGCCGCGGCCCGCACGGTGCCCCACGGGTCCAGCGGGGTCACCGGCGCGTCGGAGCCGAAGGCCAGCGGGACCCCGGCCCGCAGCAGCTGCGCGAACGGGTTGAGCGCCCGGGCCCGCTCGGCGCCCAGCCGGCGGGCGTACATGCCGTCCTCGCCTCCCCAGGCGGCGTCGAAGGCGGGCTGGACGGAGGCGACCAGGCCGAACTCGGCGAAGGCGGCCACCGCCGCGTCGTCCAGCAGCTCCGCGTGCTCCACCCGGTGGCGCAGCGCCCGCACCCGCCCGGCGCCCAGCCGTCCGGCGGCGGCCCGCACGCCGTCCAGGACGGCGGCCAGGGCGGCGTCCCCGATGGCGTGGAAGCCCGCCTGGAGGCCCGCCTCCGTGCAGGCGGCGACGTGGTCGGCGACCTCGGCGGCGGTGAGGTAGGCGGCGCCGGTGGAGCCGGGGGCCCCGGCGTCGTCGGCGTCCGCGTAGGGGGCGTGCAGACACGCGGTCCGGGAGCCGATCGCGCCGTCCACGAAGAGGTCGCCGCCCGCGCCGACCGCGCCCAGGCGCCGGGCGGTCCCGACGGCGCCGAGCTCCCCCCAGTAGCCGAACACCCGCGGCCCGCCGCCCTCGGCGGCCAGGGCGAGCAGGCCGGTGAAGTCCTCCTCGGAGGAGATGTCGGGGCCGCCGCACTCGTGGACGGAGCCGATGCCGAGGGAGGCGGCACGGCTCAGGGCCGCCTGCTGGGCGTCGCGCCGCTGGCCGGCGGAGATGCCGTCGAGGGCGGTGCGGCGCACGGCGTGGTGGGCGTCGCGGGTGAGCGGGCCGTCGGGGTGGTGCCCGGCGAGGCCGGAGAGGGCGCCGGACCGGTCGGCGCGGGCGCGCAGCGCGGTGGAGGCGACGGCGGAGTGCACGTCGGTGCGGGAGAGGTAGACGGCGGCGCCGTCCGCGGCGGCGTCCAGCTCCTCGCGGGTGGGCGCACGGTTCTCGGGCCAGCCCGTCTCGTCCCAGCCGTGGCCGACCACGACGCCGTCGCCGCCCCCGCCGGCGGCGAGGCGGCCGCAGGACCGCTCCTGCCGGACGTGGCGCTCCAGCCGGGCCAGGGCCTCGGCGAGGGAGGGGCAGCCGGTGAGGTCGAGGCCGGTGAGGGCCAGGCCGGTCGCGGTGGCGTGCACGTGGGCGTCGACGAAGGCCGGGGTGACCAGCGCCCCGGCGAGGTCGACCACCCGGTCGGCCCCGTCGACGTACGCGTCCGCCGCGCCCTCCGAGCCGATCCAGGCGACGGTGCCGTCCTGGACCACCATGGCGGTGGCGAAGGGGTCGGCGGGGCTGTAGACGGCGCCGCCGCGCAGGAGCACGGTGCCGGTGGTGCGATCGGTCATGGGGCCAGTCTGCCGGGCACCCCCGGACGCGGCGCAGCGGGGTGGCACCGGGGCCGGGGCCGCGGGCCGGGGCGGACCGGGGCCGCGGGCCGGGGCGGACCGGGGCCGCGGGCCGGGACACGGGGTCAGATCCTGGGCGGGCGGGCCTCGTACGGGGTGCTGAGCACGACGGTGGTGCGGGTGGAGACGCCGGCGGCGGAGCGGATGCGCGCCAGCAGGTGCTCCAGGTCGCCGGGACCGGCCACCCGGACCTTGAGGATGTAGTTCTCGTCGCCCGCGACGCTGTGGCACGCCTCGATCTCGTCGATCCCGGCGAGGCGCTCGGGCACATCGTCGGGCGCGCTGGGGTCGAACGGCTTGACCGAGATGAACGCGGTGAGCGGCAGGCCCGCCGCGTCGGGGTCGACGACCGCGGCGTAGCCGCGGATCACGCCGCGCTGCTCCAGGCGGCGCACCCGCTGGTGCACCGCCGAGGTGGAGAGGCCGGTGGCCTTCCCCAGGTCGGTGTAACTCATCCGCCCGTCCTGGACGAGCAGCTGCACGATCTGACGGTCGAGATCCTCCACAAGGGGCCAACCTACTGGGCGCGGCCCGTCCCTGCCGACCCGGCCGGACCCCCGGCGCGCCCGAAGGCGCCGCGGACGGGCGGCAGCGGCGGCGGGGACGGCAGCGGCGGGGCGCCGCCGGGGCGCTGCCGGGGCGCTGTCGGTGGCGGCTCCTAGGGTGGCCGCATGTCCGAGTCGCAGGGGAGAACGCCGGCGCCGGGAGTGGCCGCGCTGGAGCGGGTGGTCGAGGAGCTGGCCGCGGAGCCCGGCGTGAGCGGCGCCCGGGTTCGGCAGCTGCGCTGGGTCGCCGGCGAGCTGGCCCGGGCGGTCGAGCGCGGCGGGCTGCCGCCGGGGGCCGGCGCGTCGCTGGGCGGCCTGCTGGAGTCCGCCGCCGTGGAGTCGTACCTGGAGCTGGCGGCCCGCGGCGAGCTGCGGCGCCGCGCGGTGCCCGACCCGGGCCGGTCGTCGGACGCCAGCATGCGGGTGCGCGCCGACTGCCTGGTGATCGTGGCCCGGCGCGCCGGGGTGGCGCTGGAGGTGCCGGAGCGCCCGCTGGTGCCCGAGCCGAAGCCGGTGGTGGATCCGCGCCGCCGCGGCCTGCTGCTGCGGTACCTGGCGGACGGGGCCGAGCGGTACGCGCGGGCGGACCCGGGGCGGGTCCGGCTGCTGGCGCTCGTGGGCGTGGTCCTGGACACGGGGGCGCGGGCCGGGGAGCTGTGCGCCCTGCGGACGGGCGACCTGGGCGGGGGCAGCGGCGGCGGCCCGGGCGGGGACCTCGGCGAGGTGCGGCTGGTCCGGCGGCCGCAGGCCAGGTCGGTGAGCCCGCCGCACACCGAGGTGCTGCCGCTGTCCGGGCCGACGCGGGCGGCCCTGCGGCGGTGGCTGCCGGTCCGGGAGGAGCTGGTCGCGGCCGCGCAGGGTCCGGTGCACGCGCTGTGGGTGTCGGTGCGCGGCAACCACGCGGGCCTGCCGGACGCGGACGGCCGGGTGCGGCGGCGGCCGCCGGGGATGCCGCTGATGCCCCGGGGGCTGGCGCGCGCCTACACCCGGACCGTGGCCGAGCTGAACGTGGAGCTGGCCGGCACCCCCGGGTGGGAGCCGCTGCCCCGGCGGCTGGAGCAGCTGCGCCGGGCGGTGGCGGCGGAGCTGGAGGCGGCCGGCGGCTGACCCGGCGCGGGGGCGGCGGCCGGCAGGCCCCGGACCGGCGGACCCCGGCCGGAGGGCCCCGCCGGGGAGGCGCTGCCGGGACGTGCCGGGGGCGCGTGCCGGAGCGCGGAGGGCGCTCCGCGGGGCCCCGTGTGACCAAGGACACACCGGGCGCATGACGGTGCGTCGGTCCGCAGGATTATGTGGGGCAGGTGGAGGGAATTGCTGCTTGTGGTCACGGCCGTGGCGGCCTGGCCCACCCGAGGGGGATGAACATGCCTGTACTTGACCGGCGCACCCGCGACACCGAGGCGGAGCTGCGCGCCGACGAGCCCGAGCCCTGCGAAACCCGGGCGCCCTTCCCGGGCGCCGACCCCGGCGACGGCGAGACCTGGGAGATCCTCCGGCTCCGCTGCCCCGAGTGCGACCGCCCCATCGCCCTGCTCGGGGACGAGGAGCGCCTCCCCCAGCACGCGGTCCTGCGCAGCGCGTGGAACCCGTTCGCCTCGGTGGTCTGCCCCGGCTCCGGCCAGCCGGTGGACGACGCCGCCGACTTCGACGAGGACCCCGCCCTCGACGCCGGACCGGCCCTGGAGGCCCTGCTGACGCTGCCGCCGGAGCTGGACTGGCGGACCCAGCCGTTCTCGCACGTCGGCGGCCCCGGCTCCCAGCCGGTGCGCGTCCCGCGTCAGGAGATGCGCCCCGCCCGGAGCTGACCCGCCGCCGGCCGGGCGCACGGGCGGGGCCGCCCCGCCCGGCGCCGGTCGCCGACCGCACCGGCCGCACGGAACAGCACGGACCCCGCCGGGCACTGCCCGGCGGGGTCGTCGTACGGGTCGGGCGCGCGGCGGCCGCCGCGCGTCTCAGCGGCCGGCGCCGCCCGTGAGGCGGCGGCCGATCACCATGCGCTGGATCTGGTTGGTGCCCTCGACGATCTGGAGCACCTTGGCCTCCCGCATGTAGCGCTCGACCGGGTAGTCCTGGGTGTAGCCGTAGCCGCCGAGGACCTGGACGGCGTCGGTGGTCACCCGCATGGCCGCGTCGGTGCAGAACAGCTTCGCCATGGCCGCCTCCTTGGTGAAGGAGAGGCCCGCGTCGCGGCGGCGGGCCGCGGACAGGTACAGGGCGCGGCCGGCCTCGACCTGGGTGGCCATGTCGGCGAGCATGAACGACAGGCCCTGGAAGTCGGCGATCGGCCGGCCGAACTGGCGGCGGTCCCGGGCGTACTCCACGGCGTGGTCCAGGGCGGCCTGGGCGACGCCGACCGCGCAGGCCGCGATGCCGAGGCGGCCGGAGTCGAGGGCGGACAGCGCTATGGAGAAGCCCTGGCCCTCCTCCCCGATCAGGCGGTCGGCGGGCACCCGCGCGCCGTCGAAGTGGATCTGGGCGGTGGGCGAGCTCCTCAGGCCCATCTTGCGCTCCGGCGGGGCGGCGCTCAGGCCGGGGGTGTCGGCCGCGACCAGCAGGGCGCTGATGCCGCCGGGGCCCTCGCCGCCGGTGCGGACCAGGGCGCTGTAGAAGTCGGCGGCGCCGCCGTGGGTGATCCACGCCTTGGTCCCGTTGACCGTGTAGGTCCCGCCGTCGCGGACGGCGGAGGTGCGCAGCGCGGCGGCGTCGGAGCCGGACTGGGGCTCCGAGAGGCAGTACGCGCCCAGCAGGGAGCCGCCCAGCATGTCCGGCAGGAACCGGCGCCGCTGCTCGTCGCTGCCGAAGGTGGCGAGGGCGTGGCAGGAGAGGGTGTGGACGCTGACGCCGAGGCCGACGGCGAGCCAGCCGGCCGACAGCTCCTCCAGGACCTGCAGGTAGACCTCGTACGGCTGGCCGCCGCCGCCGTACTCCTCGGGGTAGGGCAGGCCCAGCAGCCCGGACTCGCCGAGGGTGCGGAGGACCTCCCGCGGGAAGCGCCCCTCGGCCTCGTCGTCGGCGGCCCGGGGCAGCAGCTCGTGGTCGACCAGCTCGCGGGTGAGGGCCAGCAGGTCGCGGGCCTCCTCGGTGGGCAGCTGGCGTTCCACCGGCTTGCTCGGGGAGATGCTCATGGCGGGGTCGCCTCCTCGGTCGCACCCCGGGCCCGTGGTGGGGGCCCGGCGGGGTCGTCGTGCCTCGTCGGAAGCGGTCCCACCGGTTCGCAGTGAACGGCCATTAACCGACGCGGCGAAGTGAGTATGCCCGATCCCGGGGCGTCCGTCACCGCGAGGGCCCGGCGGGCGGCGGCGAGGGGCCGCGCGGGGGGCGGCCGGGACGGGTGCGGGCCGGGCGCGGCGGCCGGGCGGCACCCGGACGGCCGGGGCTGCGCGGTGGCGGCGGTCCGGCCGGGGCGGGGCCGCCCGGCCGGGCCGGCGGCCGGTCCGGCCGCGGGCATGCGGAGGGCCGGCCGCACCCGGCGCAGCAGCCCCCCGTGCTGCTGTGCCGGCGCGACCGGCCCTCTCCCCTGTCCCCCCGTCCCCGGCTCCCCTCCGGGGACCGCCTCCGCCCAGGGCGCGGAGGCGGTGTCCGCCGTCCCCCCGGACGGCGGAAGCTCAGGCGCTGCGGGCGCTACTTGCGGGTGGCGCCGTTGCCGGTGGGCGACTCGGTGCCGGTGCCCGTCCCGGTGTCCGTCCCGGTGTCCGGCGTGTCGGGGGTGGGCTCCTCCGGCGGCGTGCTCATGTCGTTGCTCCTCGGTGGTGGTCTGGCGGCCCGTCCGGCGGGCCCCGGGGTCCGGCCGACCCCCCCGGCGGGCCTCCGCGCGGGGAGGCCTGGGGAGAACGACCGGAGCAAGCATGGCGAAGGCCGATAAACATCTGATAAACAGCACCTGCGGTGCCGTGGGACGCAGCGCACCGCAGGGGGAGAGCCGCTCCGAGCCGGTCGGGGCGGGCATCGGGGAAGCCGGGGGGCGCGCAGCCTTGCAGACCGACGCGGACGCCGCACAGCCGAATCTGCACTTCGAGGTCCTGGGCCCGCTGCAGGCGTGGCGCTCCTCCCGGGAGGTCGAGCTGGGACCGCCGCAGCAGCGCGCGCTGCTGGCCGTGCTGCTCCGGCGGGCGGGCCGGCCCACCGGCCTCCGGGAGGCGGTCGAGGGGGTCTGGGGCGAGGACCCGCCGCCGAACGCCGTGGCCGCCGTCCGCACGTACGTCTCCCGGCTGCGCCGCTCCCTGGAGCCCGACCGCAGGTCGAGGACGGCCGCGGAGACCCTCGTCTCGGTCGCGGACGGCTACGCCCTGCGCCTGCCGCCGGGGGCCGTCGACGCCGACCGGTTCGAGCAGGACGTCAGCCGGGCGGGCCGGGCGCTGGCCGCCGGGGACGCCGAGGGCTGCCACGCGGCGGCGGCCGCGGCGCTCGCCCTCTGGCGGGCCGCCCCGCTCCCGGGCCTGCCGGGCCCCTCGGCCGACGCCTGGCGCAGGCGGCTGGAGGAGCTGCGCTGCACCGCGCTGGAGCTGCGCCTCGGCGCCGGGATCGACCTCGGCCGGGCCCAGGAGGCCGTCGCGGAGCTGGCGGACCTGGTCGTGGAGCACCCGCTGCGGGAGCGGTTCCGGGCCCTGCTGATGCTGGCGCTGTACCGCGGGGGCCGGCAGGCCGAGGCCCTCGCCGCCTACGCCGACGCCCGCCGCCTGCTGGTCGCCGAGCTCGGCGTGGAGCCGGGGCCCGAACTCGGCGAGCTGCACGCGCGCATCCTGGCCTCGGACGCCTCCCTGCTGCGGCCCGCGCCCCCGGCCGCGGTGTCCCGCGGCCCCGGGGAGCGGCCGGCCGCGGCGGTCCCCGCCCAGCTCCCCGCGGACCCGGCCGACTTCACCGGCCGGGAGGCGATGACCCGGGAGCTGGAGGCGGTGCTCCGCGGCAGGGGCGGCGGCCAGGGCGGTCAGGGCGGTCAGGGCGGTCAGGGCGGGGACGGCGGCGTCCGCCTCTGCGCGGTGTCGGGCATCGGCGGGGTCGGCAAGACGACGCTGGCCGTGCACGCCGGGCACCGGGTCCGCGCGGAGTTCCCGGACGGCCAGCTCCACGTGGACCTGCGCGGCGCCGGGGACGGCCCCGCCGACCCGGAGGCCGTGCTCGGCGACTTCCTCACCGCCCTGGGCCAGGACCCGGACGGCGTCCCGGAGGGCCTGGAGCAGCGGGCGCGGCTCTACCGCTCCCTGCTGGCGGACCGCCGGGTCCTGGTCGTGCTGGACAACGCCCTGGACACCGCCCAGGTCCTGCCGCTGCTGCCCGGCGGCCCCGGGTGCGCCGTGGTGGTCACCAGCCGGGCCCGGCTCACCGACCTGGCCGGGGCCCGCCACGTCGACCTGGACGTCCTGGACCCGCAGGAGGCCGTGCGGCTGTTCGCCGCGATCGCCGGGACCGAGCGGGTGGAGGCCGAGCGGGAGGCGGCCCTGGACGTCGTGTCCGCCTGCAGCTTCCTGCCGCTCGCGGTGCGGATCACGGCGTCCCGGCTGGCGGCGCGCCGCTCCTGGACGGTGTCGGTGCTGGCCGAGCGCCTCGCCGACGAGCAGCGCCGCCTGGACGAGCTGCAGACCGGGCGGCTCGGCGTGGAGGCCACGTTCGAGCTGGGCTACCGGCAGCTCTCCCCCGCCCTGGCCCGGGCGTTCCGGCTGCTGGCGCTCCCGGACAGCCCCGACCTCTCGCTGGCCTCCGCCGCGGCCGTGCTGGGGCTGCCGGTGCAGGACGCGGAGGACCTGGCGGAGGCGCTGGTCGACGCCGGGATGCTGGAGTCCCCCGCCCCCGGCCGCTACCGCCACCACGACCTGCTGCGGCTCTTCGCGCGACGGCGGAGCGGGCGGGCCGACACGGCCGGGGAGCGGGACCTGGCCTCCGGCCGGCTGCTGGACTTCCTCTTCGCCAGCGTCTCGGCGGCGTCCCGGCTGCTGGAGCCGGGCGACGTCCTGACGGACCACCTGCGGCCGCCGCAGGCGCAGGCGGCGCCCCTGCGGGACACCGAGGCCGCCCGCACCTGGCTCCGCTCCGAGCAGGCGACGCTCTTCGCGGTCGTCTCGCAGCGGGCCGGCGAGGACCGCGAGGGCGCCCTGCGGACGCTGGTCGACCTGCTGATGGCCTGGGTGTGGCTGATCGACGGCGTGGTCCACCAGCGGCAGATCGAGCGGGTCCTGCGGCCGGTGGTGGCCACCGCCCACCGCGCCGGCGACCGGGTCGCGGAGTCGCGCGCCCGCTGCGTCCGGGCGTTCCTGCTGTACTCCTGCGACCGGTACGAGGCGGCCGAGGAGGAGCTGCGGACCGCCCTGGAGCTCGCCCGGGCCTGCGGGGACGGCGTGGCGCACTTCACCGCGGCGAACCTGCTGGGCGTCGTCACGGGCGGCACCGGCCGCTCGGTGGAGGCGCTCCCGTACCTGCACGAGGCCCTGGAGCAGTGCGAGCTGCTGGGCAACACCAGCGTCTCGGCGCTGATCATGGGCAACACGGCCCGGTCGCTGATGGACCTCGGCCGCGCGGCGGAGGCCCGGGCCACGGCGGAGGCGGCGCTGGCGGCCGCCGAGTCCTCCGGCAACGACTCCACGGTGGCCGAGACGCGGTACGCCGCGAGCGTGGTGATGCGCCAGTCCGGCGAGCCGGAGCCCGCCGCCGTCCACCTGCACCACGCCCTGCGGCTCTTCCGCGAGCAGGGGCGCCGGAGCTGGGAGGGCCTGGTCCTGGCGCGGCTGGCGGAGTGCCTGCTCGCCCTGGACCGGGACGCGGACGCGGCGCTGACGGCGGAGCAGGCGCTGGCGGTGGCGGTGGAGATCGACGACGCGTACTGCGAGGGGCTGGCCCACGCGGCGCGCGGGCGCGCCCTGGTCCGGCTGGGGCACGCCGAGCGGGGCCGGGCGGCCCTGGAGGGCGCGGCCGCGGTGTTCGACCGGCTGGGGGTGCCGGAGGCCGAGGAGGTCGGGGACCTCCTGCGGCAGGCGGGCGACCGGACGGCGGCGGCAGTGCAGGCCTCCCCCTGAGCCCCGGACCGGTGACGGTGCGTGCCGCCGCCGGCGCGCTCCGCTTCACGCCGGACGGCGGCTTGACCTGGGCCGGGACCAGGTCCTACCTTGTCCCCGTCGCGAGATTGGTTGATCCCGCAACAACAGACGCGAAGCCCCTCGGCCGTTCCCCCGTGGCCGAGGGGCTTCGTCCTGTCCCGGGCCGGACCGGTCCCGCCCCGGCCGGGGGATCGGCCGCGCCCGGGGCCGCGGCGGCGCGGCGCCCTTCCGGATCTGCGGGGCGCCGGTACGATGCCGGGAGGAGCGGCGCACGGGGTGGTGCGGGCCGGGGGCGGCGAAGGGCTCTCCGCCACTCCCCCGGGCCCCGCGGAGTCTGCGGGGACGGCCGCGTTCCGCGTCGGCCCCCGCAGGGTCATCATGGTGGCCGGACGGCCTGGCCCGCGGTGCGGCGGGCGGCACGAGGGGGCGGTGCTCATGGGTGCGGGAGCGGCGGCAGGCACGCGGCGGGACCCACGGCGGGGGGCCTGAGTGGGCAGGGCCGAGGACCCGGGCGGCGCCGGGACGGCGGGGCTCGCCGACCGGGCGTGGCTGCGGGCCATGGACGCGTACACGGCGGGGGCCTACTCCCGGGCCGAGGAGGAGTTCCGCACGGCGGTGCGGCTGGACCCCGGCATGGCGGACGCCTGGCTGGGGCT
This sequence comes from Streptomyces sp. NPDC001380, assembly GCF_042895785.1. NCBI lineage: Bacteria > Bacillati > Actinomycetota > Actinomycetes > Kitasatosporales > Streptomycetaceae > Streptomyces > Streptomyces sp. NPDC001380. Next base: position 378,257 of record NZ_JBIAWP010000001.1, read on the forward strand.
GCACGCCCTGCGGTCCGACACCTCCGGGGCGCTGCTGGCCATGCACCGCCACCGCGACCGGTTCGGCGAGCAGCGGGGCCGCCACCGCAGGCCGCTGAGCTCCTGGTACTGGCTGGGCTGGTGGGTGCAGCCGGTGCTGGAGGACCGGCGCGACCTGGCGCTGGCGCACGCCTCGCACTGGCTCGACGGCCGCCACCTGCCCGAGCTGGACCGGGCCCTGGACCTCTGCCCGCCCGCCGGGGAGGATCCCTCGGTGCGGTTCCTGCACGCCTGCCGCTCCTACCTGGTCAAGGACTGGGAGCAGCTGATCCGCGACACCGACGGCCTGCTGGACGACCCTCTGCTGGGCATCGAGGCCGGCCTCTTCAGCGGGATGGCCCGGGTCCGGCTCGACATGTGCCCGCAGGCGGAGGCCCCGCTGGCGGCCTCGCTCGCGCGCTGCCGCTCCGAGCAGCCGCAGCGCAAGGAGCTGCGCTACTGGCTGGCGCGGGCGTACGAGGGCGCGGGCCGCAGCGCCGCGGCGTTGCCGCTGTACCGGGCGGTGCACCGGGCCGACCCGGCGTTCATGGACACCGCCGCCCGGCTCGCGGCGATCATGTCGGAGGACGGGGTCGACCCGGAGCTGCTGGAGGCCGAGCTGGACGGCGCGGTCGGGACCGCGGGCACCGGGGCGGCGCAGTCCGCCGCCGGGGGCGAGGACGGCGGCTTCGGGGCGGCCGGGGCCGCGGGCGGCGGCGGGACGGCGGGGGGCGCCGGGCCCGCGGCCGAGGCGGCGGACCCGGTGGCGGCGACCGCGGCCGACCGGGCCGAGTCCGCCGGGGGCGCCGCCGGGGCGGGCGGTCCCGGCGGCACGGCGAGCCCCGACGCGGGAGGCGCGGACGGCGGGGGCTCCGACGCCTCCCTGCGCGACCGGGTGGTGCTGCCGGTCCAGCCGCGGCCGGCGTCCGGCGCGGCCGCCGGGGCGGGCGGACCGGACCGCGGGCAGCTGGACGCGGCCCTGGCCGAGCTGGACCGGATGGTCGGCATGGGACCGGTGAAGCGGCAGGTGCTGGCGCTGTCGGCGCAGCTGCGGATGGCGCGGCTGCGGGCCGGCCAGGGTCTGCCCGTGCAGCCGCCCAAGCGGCACTTCGTCTTCTCCGGGCCGTCCGGGACGGGCAAGACCACGGTGGCGCGGATCCTGGGCCGGGTGTTCTACGCCCTGGGGCTGCTCTCCGGCGACCACCTGGTGGAGGCGCAGCGCGCCGACCTGGTGGGCGAGTTCCTGGGGCAGACGGCGGTGAAGGCCAACGAGCTGATCGACTCGGCGCTGGACGGCGTGCTCTTCATCGACGAGGCGTACTCGCTGGCCAACTCCGGCTACAGCAAGGGCGACGCGTACGGCGACGAGGCGCTGCAGGTGCTGCTGAAGCGCGCGGAGGACAACCGGGACCGGCTGGTCGTGATACTCGCCGGCTACCCGGAGGGCATGAACCGGCTGCTGGCCGCCAACCCCGGGCTCGCCTCGCGCTTCACCACCCGGGTCGACTTCCCCAGCTACCGCCCGTCCGAGCTCACCGCGATCGGGCAGGCGCTGGCCGCCCGCGACGGCGACGGGTGGGACGCGGACGCCCTGGAGGAGCTGCACAGCATCTGCGCCCACGTGGTGGGCGAGGGCTGGATCGACGAACTGGGGAACGGGCGCTTCATGCGCACCCTGTACGAGAAGTCGTGCGCCTACCGGGACCTGCGGCTGTCGGTGCTGGCCGCGGCGCCCGGCCGGGAGGACCTGGCGACGCTGCGGCTGCCGGACCTGATGCAGGCGTACGGCGAGCTGATCGACGGGCGCGGCTGACCGGACGGGCGGGACCGGCGGGACGGACGGGCGGGACCGGCGGGACGGACGGGCGGGACCGGCGGGACGGACGGGCGGGAGCAGGAGCGGGGACGGCGGGCGGGCCCGGGGCGCACCGCCCCGGGCCCGCCCGCCGCGGCTCAGACCCGGCCGCGGACGGCGGCGGCCCGCCGGTGGTCCGGGTCGTGGACCTCCCCCACCAGCTCCTCCAGCACGTCCTCCAGGGTGACCAGGCCCAGCGTGCGGCCCTCCCGGTCGACGACGGCCGCCAGGTGGGCGGCGGCGCGGCGCATCGCGCCGAGGGCGTCGTCCAGCGCGGTGCGGTCGCGCACGGAGGTCATCCGCCGCCACGTCTGGCGGGGCACCGGCGCGGTGCGGTCGTCCAGGTCGAGGACGTCCTTGACGTGCAGGTACCCGAGGAAGCCGCCGTCCGGGCCGGTGACCGGGAAGCGGGAGAAGCCGGTGGAGACGGCGAGCTCCTCCAGCCGCGCCGGGGTGACGGAGGCGTCCACGGTGACGAGCTTCGCGGTCGGCAGCAGCACGTCGGTGACGGGGCGGCGGCCGAGCTCCAGGGCGTCCTCCAGCCGCTCCTGCTCGCGCGGGGCCAGCAGGCCGGCCTCACGGGAGTCCTCCACCAGGTGGGCCAGCTGCTCGCTGGTGAAGACGGACTCCACCTCGTCCTTGGGCTCCACGCGGAAGGCGCGCAGCACCAGGTTGGCGAAGGCGTTGAGGAAGCGGATGAACGGGCCCAGCAGCCGGGCCAGGGTGTCCAGCGGCGGTCCGAGCCACAGGACGGCCCGCTCCGGGCTCGCCAGGGCGATGTTCTTGGGGACCATCTCGCCGACGACCATGTGGAGGAAGACCACCACGGCCAGCGCGATGACGTACGAGGCCAGGTGCGTGGCCGCGTCCGGCACGCCGAGGGCCTGGAACGGGCCGTGCAGCAGGTGCGCGATGGTGGGCTCGGCGAGGGCGCCGAGGAGGAGCGAGCAGACGGTGATGCCGAGCTGCGCCGCGGCGAGCATGGAGGAGACGTTCTCCAGCGCGTGCAGCACGGTGCGGGCGCGGCGGTTGCCGGCCGCGGCGAGCGGCTCGACCTGGCTGCGCCGGACCGAGATGACCGCGAACTCGGCGCCGACGAAGAAGGCGTTGCCGAGGAGGAGCAGGAGCGAGGCGAGGATCTGCAGGACGGTCATCGGGCCCGCCCCCCGTTGCCGCCGGCGCCCCTGCCGCCGTCCCTGCCGTCGTCCCCGGGGTCGTCCGCCGCGGCGGGACCGCCGGGCAGCCGGCCGGTGCGCTCCAGGCGCACCCGGGAGGTGCGGTGCCGGTCGGTGTCCAGGACGGTCAGCCGCCAGCCGGGCAGCCGGGCCGTGTCACCGGGTGCGGGGATCCGGCCCAGGAGGTGGGCGACCAGGCCGCCCAGGGTCTCGTAGGGGCCCTCGGGCGCGTGGAGGCCGACGGCCTCCAGCTGGTCGACGCGGGTGCGCCCGTCGGCGTCCCAGGCCGGCATGCCGCCGACGGGGGCGAGGGCGACCAGGTCGGGGAGGTCCTCGGGGTCGTGCTCGTCGACGACCTCGCCGACCATCTCCTCGATGATGTCCTCCAGGGTGACGACGCCCGCGGTGCCGCCGTACTCGTCGACGACCACGGCCATCTGCTGGCTGCGGCGCAGCACCTCCAGGAGGCGGCCCGCCGGGAGGGTCTCGGGGACCAGCAGCGGGGCGACCTTGATCTGCGAGACCGGTACGACGGAGCGGCGGCCGGCGGGCACGGCGAGGGCCTCCTTGAGGGAGACGAAGCCGGTGACGTCGTCCAGGGTGTCGGTGTAGACGGGGAAGCGGGACAGGCCGGTGGCCCGGGTCAGGTTGAGCACGTCGGCGGCGGTGGCGGCGCCGTGGAGGGCGGAGACGTCGACCCGGGGGGTCATCACGCTCTGGGCGGTGAGCCCGGTGAGGCCGAGGGTGCGGACGAAGAGGTCCGCGGTCTCCTCCTCGATGGCTCCCGCCTTGGCCGAGTGCTGGGCGAGCGCCACCAGTTCGGAGGGGGTGCGGGCGTGGGCGAGCTCCTCGGCGGGCTCCATGCCGAGCGCGCGCACGGCGCGGTTGGCGGAGCCGTTGAGGAAGGCGATGACCGGGCGGCAGGCGGCCGAGAAGGCGCGGTGCGGTCCGACCACGGCGCGGGCGACGCGCAGGGGCTGGGCGATGGCCCAGTTCTTGGGCACCAGCTCGCCGATGACCATCTGGAGGACGGTCGCCAGCACCATGCCGACGGCGACGGCCAGGCCCCGGGAGACGGAGTCGGGGACGCCGACGGCGGCGAGGAGCGGGCCGAGGAGCTCGGAGAGGGCCGGCTCGGCGAGCATGCCGACCACCAGGGAGGTGACGGTGATGCCGAGCTGGGCGCCGGAGAGCTCGAAGGAGAGGCGGCGCAGGGCCTGGGCGACGCCCTCGGAGCGGCGGTCGCCGGCGGCGGCCGCACGCTCCACCGCGCCGCGTTCGACGGTGACGAGGGAGAACTCGGCGGCCACGAAGAGGCCGTTGGCGAGGATGAGGGCGAACGCCGCGATCAGCAGGATCCAGGCGGTGGTCACCGTACCGCCTCCCCGCGGGCCGCACGCGCGGCCGGGCGGTGCGGAGGCTCAGGGGACGGGACGGCGTTCGTACTGCCGGACGGATCGTCCATCGAGGGGAGGTGTCACTCCTCTGGTCGGGGGTGGGGGCGCGTGCTCACCGGTGGAGCGGCCCCCGAGGGACCGGACGCGCCGTGGCCTGCGGGGTGTTTGCCCCGCCTTTACCAGCGTAAACGACAGGCGGGCGGGGGCGGGGCGGGGCTCCCGGGGACGCCGGTGCGGGCCGGTCCGGGGGCCTGGTGCGGGCCGGCCGGGGGGCCGGGCGGCGGCCGGTGCTGGAGCGGGCCCGGCCCAGGGGCCGGGGCCGGACCCGGGGCGCCGGGCTCATCGGCCGGGGGCGGCGGCTCCGTGCGCGTCGACGAGGTCGCGCAGCGCGCGGGCGGCGGCGACGGCCTGCTCCCGGCCGGCGGCGGGCTGGATGCCGACGGTGGCCAGGGTGGTGCCGTCGGCCAGGTCCAGGACGGCCCAGGGGTCGCCCTGACGGAGGTTGACGCGGACGATCTCGGCCCAGGCCAGCCGGCGGCTGCGGACGAAGTTGACCACGGTGACCCCGGCGGGGTCGGCGGTGACCCGGGGCCGGGAGAGCATCACCAGGGCCGCCGCGAAGAGCAGGCCGGTGACGACCAGGGCGCCGCGGTCGTAGGCGTGCCAGTTGGACGGCAGCGCCGCCGCCATGGCGGCGAACATCACCACCAGCAGGACGGCGACCGGCAGCAGGACGGCGCGGGTGCGGGAGGCCCGCCAGGTCACCGGCAGCGCGGGGAGCCCCGCGGTCCGGTCGTGGCCGGTCCCCCGGTCGTGGTCGGCGGGCGGCGGGGTGGCGGGCATGGCGGCGGGCTCCACGGGAGGGTGCGGGGCGGGGACGGCCGGTGCCGTCCCCGCCCCGTCGGGGTCAGAGGCGGCAGGCGTGGATGTTGGTGACCAGGATGGCGCGGGCGCCGATGGCCCACAGGTCGTCCATGATCCGCTGGGCCTCCTTGCGGAGCACCATGGAGCGGACGGCCACCCAGCCCTCGCTGTGCAGCGGCGAGACGGTCGGCGACTCCAGGCCGGGGGTGAGGGCGACGGCGTCGCCGACCCGCTCGGCGCGGATGTCGTAGTCCATCATCACGTAGCGGCGGGCCACCAGGACGCCCTGGAGGCGGCGCAGGAACTGCTCGACCCGCGGGTCCTCGCCCGCGCCACGGGGCCGGACGACGACGGCGTCCGACTCCAGGATCGGGTCGCCGAAGACCTCCAGGCCCGCGTTGCGCAGCGTGGTGCCGGTCTCCACGACGTCGGCGATCACGTCGGCGACGCCGAGCTGGATGGCGGTCTCGACGGCGCCGTCGAGGCGGGTGACGGAGGCCTCGACGCCGTGCTCGGCGAGGTGGCGGCGGACCAGGCCCGGGTAGGAGGTCGCGATCCGCAGGCCCTGGAGGCCCTGGACGTCCTTGGCGGTGCCGACCGGCCCGGCGAAGCGGAAGGTGGAGCCGGCGAAGCCGAGCGCGAGCACCTCCTCGGCCTCGGCGCCGGAGTCCAGCAGCAGGTCGCGGCCGGTGACGCCGATGTCCAGGCGGCCGGAGCCGACGTAGATCGCGATGTCCCGCGGCCGCAGGAAGAAGAACTCGACGCTGTTGTCGGCGTCGACGAGGACGAGCTCCTTCGAGTCCTTGCGCTGGCGGTAGCCGGCCTCATGGAGCATCTCCGCCGCGGGACCCGAGAGAGAACCCTTGTTGGGTACGGCGATGCGCAGCATGGGAGGCAGGTCCTTCACTTGTTCGCGGATGTGCGGTTGCGGACGTGGTCGCGCGGGGGGCGGTACGCGCCCCCCGCGGCGGGTCACAGATGAGCGTATACGTCCTCGAGGGACAGGCCGCGGGCGACCATCATCACCTGGAGGTGGTAGAGCAGCTGGGAGATCTCCTCGGCCGTCCGCTCGTCCGACTCGTGCTCGGCGGCCATCCAGACCTCGGCGGCCTCCTCCACCACCTTCTTGCCGATGGCGTGCACGCCCTGCTGGACGAGCTGCGCGGTGCGGGAGGAACCGGGGTCGCCGGAGGCGGCCTTCTGCTGGAGCTCGGTGAAGAGCTCCTCGAATGTCTTCAGCGCCATGATGGGGACACCCTACGGCCTGAGGGCGGGACGCCGGGGGACGGTCCGCGGCGCGGACACCCGTGTCCGCGCCGCGGGACGGCCCCCCGGGCCCCCGGGCCGGCCCGGCGGGGCGGGGGTGAGCGCCCGGGCACAACCCCCGGGGTAATCCCCCGGGGACGGTGGAGGCGCGCCGCGCGGCGACGGTGGCGACGGCGGCGGTGACCGCCTCGTGGCCCTTGTCCTCGTGGGAGCCGGGCAGCCCCGCGCGGTCCAGTGCCTGGGCCTCGTCGTCGCAGGTCAGGACGCCGAAGCCGACCGGGACCCCGGTGGAGGCCGCCACCTGGGTCAGGCCCATGGCGGCCGCCTGGCAGACGTACTCGAAGTGCGGCGTGCCGCCCCGGATGACCACGCCCAGCGCCACCACCGCGTCGTAGCCGCGGTCGGCGAGCTGCTTGGCCGCCACCGGGAGCTCGAAGGCCCCCGGCACCCGCAGCACGGTCGGCTCGTCGATGCCGAGCTCGTGCAGGGCGCGCACGGCGCCGTCGAGCAGCCCCTGCATGATCTGCTCGTGCCACTGGGCGGCCACGACCGCGACCCGCAGGTCGCGGCAGTTCCTGGCGGTCAGCGTCAGCTCGGGGGCTCCCTTGCCGCTCACGGGCGTTCCTCTCCGTCGTACCGGTCCGTCGTACCGGTCGGTCTCGTCCCCGCCCGGGTCGTGCCCGGGCCGGGGGGTGGGGCGGGGGTGGGTGGGGCGTGCGGGGCGGGCTCAGCGCGTGCCGTCGGCGGCGCGCGGCTCGACCACGGGCGCGGCGAGCGAGGCGGGCGCCTCGGCCGCGTCGAGCCACGGCAGGTCGTGGCCCATCCGGTCCCGCTTGGTGAGCAGGTACCGCAGGTTGTGCTCGCCGGCCTGGACGGGCAGCGGCTCGCGGCCGGCCACCTCGATCCCGAGGGCGGTCAGCGCGGTGATCTTCTCGGGGTTGTTGGTGAGCAGCCGCACCGAGCGCACGCCCAGGTCGGCGAGCATCCGCGCCGCGGTGCCGTAGTCGCGGGCGTCGGCGGGCAGGCCGAGGTCGAGGTTGGCGTCGACGGTGTCGCGCCCGGCCTCCTGGAGCTGGTACGCGCGCAGCTTGTGCACCAGGCCGATCCCGCGGCCCTCGTGGCCGCGCAGGTACAGCAGCACGCCGCGCCCGGCGGCGGCGATCCGGTCCAGGGAGGCGTGCAGCTGGGGGCCGCAGTCGCAGCGCAGCGAGGCGAGGATGTCGCCGGTGAGGCACTCGGAGTGCACCCGGACCAGCACGTCCTCGCCGCCGGGGACGCGGCCGTCGGCGTCCAGGCCGCCGGCGACCAGGGCGATGTGCTCGGTGCCGTCCGCGGTGCGGTAGCCGACGGCGGTGAACATGCCGTGCTCGGTCGGCAGGCCGGTGACGGCGGCCCGCTCGACCATGCTCTCGGTGCGGCGCAGGTATGCGATCAGGTCGGCGATGGAGATGATCGCCAGGCCGTGGCGGCGGGCGAAGGGCACCAGGTCGGGGAGGCGGGCCATGGTGCCGTCGTCGTTGACGACCTCGGCGATGGCGCCGGCCGGCGGCAGGCCCGCGAGCCGGGCCAGGTCGACGGCGGCCTCGGTGTGACCGGGGCGGGCCAGGACGCCGCCCTCGACCGCGCGCAGCGGGAAGACGTGGCCGGGCCGGGTCAGGTCGGCGGCGGTGGTGGAGGACCCGGCGAGCAGCCGCACGGTCCGGGCGCGGTCGGCGGCGGAGATGCCGGTGGAGACCCCGTCGCGGGCGTCGACGGAGACCGCGTAGGCGGTGCCCTTGCGGTCCTCGTTGACCTGCGTCATGGGCGGCAGCGCGAGGCGGTCCAGCTCGGCCCCGGTCATGGGGACGCAGACGACGCCGGAGGTGTGCCGGACGGTGAAGGCCATCAGCTCCGGCGTGGCGGCGGAGGCGGCGAAGACCAGGTCGCCCTCGTTCTCGCGGTCCTCGTCGTCCACGACGACGACGGCGCGGCCGGCCGCGATCTCGGCGATCGCGCGCTCGACGGTGTCGAGGGCGAGGTCCTCGCGGGCGTCCGGGGCCTCGGGGGCGGGCGCGTGGTCGTGCGGGACGGGGGCGGCGAGCTCGTGCAGGGCGGTCATGCCACTGCTCCTTCCAGTGCGGACTGCTGCCGGGGACGGACGGTGCGGGTGCGCAGCCACCAGGCGCGCAGGCCGAGCAGGACGAGGACGAAGTAGACGACGTAGACGAGGCCGGAGAAGGCCAGCCCGCCGGAGAAGGCGAGCGGCACGCCGACCAGGTCGACGGCGAGCCAGGCGAACCAGAACTCCACCCAGCCGCGGGCCTGGGCGACCATCGCGGCGAGGGTGCCGGTGAAGATGTAGGCGTCCGGCCAGGGGTTCCAGGAGAGCGCGGGGACGGCGGTGAACAGGCCGCCGACGGCGAGGGTGCCCAGGGCGGTGCCGGCCGCCAGCAGGCCTCGCTCGCGCCAGGTGGCGAAGCGGACCTGCAGCTCGCCGTCGTCGCCGCGGCCGCGCCGCCACCGGTCCCAGCCCCAGAGGGCGACCCCGATCACCAGGAGCTGCTTGCCGACGCCGCCGCTGAGGTGGGCGGACCAGTAGGCGGAGACGAGGACGGCGCCGGAGAGGAGCTGGACCGGCCAGGCGGCCAGGGAGCGGCGCCAGCCGAGGGCGAGGGCGGCCAGGCCGAGCAGGTTGCCGACCATGTCGGACCAGATGACGGTCTGCCCGAAGGCGGTGAAGGCGGTGCTGTTGAGCCAGCTCATCGGAGGTCTCCGGCGGTCGCGGCGGGGGCGCCGGACCCGGCGGTCGCGGTGCCGGCGGGGAGGAGCGGCGCGGCGCGGTCGGCGAGCAGCCGCTCGACGTACTTGGCGAGGACGTCGACCTCCAGGTTGACCGGCTCGCCGGGCCGCCGGAGGCCGAGGGTGGTGAGGGCGAGGGTGGCCGGGATGAGGCTGACGGTGAAGAAGTCCGCCCCTGCCTCGACCACGGTGAGGCTGACGCCGTCGACGGTGATCGAGCCCTTCTCGACCAGGTACCGGGAGACGCCGGCCGGCAGCGAGAAGCGCAGCACCTCCCACTGCGGCCTGCCGTCGGCGCCCGCCTCGCCGGGCGTGCGGGAGAGCAGGGTGGCGGTGGCGTCGACGTGGCCCTGGACGAGGTGGCCGCCGAGCCGGTCGCCGAGCGCCATCGCCCGCTCCAGGTTGACGCGCGAGCCGGGCGCGAGGACGCCGAGGCTGGAGCGCCTCAGCGTCTCGGCCATGACGTCGGCGGAGAACGCGCCGGTGCCGGCGGCCAGTTCCTCGGCGGTGTCCACGACGGTGAGGCAGACGCCGTTCACGGCGATGGAGTCGCCGTGGCGGGCGCCCTGCGTGACGAGGGGTCCGCGCAGGCGGATGCGGGAGGAGTCCCCGAGGTCCTCGACGGAGACGACCTCGCCCAGCTCTTCGACGATTCCGGTGAACACAGCTCAGCTCTCCTCGGTGGCGGGCACGGTGACGGGCCGTTCGGTGGTGCTGTTCCCGGGGGCGGCGCTCCGGGCGGAGGCGCGTCCGGCGGCGGCCGGGCGCCGGGGGTAGGCGGTGAGGCGGAGGTCCGCCCCGACGCGGACGACGTCGTCGACGTCGAGCCGCAACGCGTCGCCGACCGTGTCGATTCCCGCGTCCAGCAGCGCCGCGGGTCCGGCGCCGAGCAGGGCGGGGGCCAGGTAGCCGACGGCCTTGTCGACGAGTCCGGCGGCCCAGAAGGCGCCGGCCAGCGTGGGGCCGCCCTCCAGCAGGACCGAACGCACGCCGCGGGCGTGCAGTTCGGCGAGCAGGGCCCGGGGGTCCAGGCCGCGGCCGTCCGCGGCGCGCGGCACCTCGGCGACCTCCGCCCGTCCGGCGCGGACGGCGTCGGCGAGGCGGGAGGTGTCGGCGCCGGGTGCGACGGCCAGCAGGGTGGGGGCGGCGCCGTCGAGGACCCGGGCCCCGGGCGGGGTGGCGGCGGCGGTGTCGGCGACGACCCGCAGCGGCTGCCGGACGTCCCCGTCCGCGCCGTGGCGGACCGCCAGGTGGGGGTCGTCGGCGCGCAGGGTGCCGGAGCCGACGAGGACGGCGTCCGCCTCGGCGCGCAGCCGGTGCACGTCGGCGCGGGCCTCGGGGCCGGTGATCCAGCGGCTGGTGCCGTCGGCGGCGGCGGAGCGGCCGTCGAGGGTGGCCGCGTACTTCCAGAGCACGAACGGGCGTCCGAGGCGCACGGAGGCCAGCCACGCCTCGTTGCCGCGCTCCGCCTCCGCGGCGAGGAGCCCGGCCTCGACGGCGACCCCGGCGGCACGCAGCACCCCGGCTCCGCCGGCGGCCTGGTCGGTGGGGTCCGCCACGGCGTACACGACGCGGGCCACCCCGGCGTCGACCAGCGCCTGCGCGCAGGGGCCGGTGCGGCCGGTGTGGCTGCAGGGTTCGAGGGTGACGACGGCGGTGCCGCCGCGGGCGCGGTCGCCGGCGGCACGCAGGGCGTGGACCTCGGCGTGGGGGCCGCCGGCCTGCCGGTGGTACCCCTCCCCCGCCACTTCGCCGTCGGCGTCGAGGACGACGCACCCGACGACGGGGTTGGGGCTGGTACGGCCGAGGCCGAGGGCCGCGAGGGCGACGGCGCGGCGCATCGCCTCGGCGGTGCGGCTTTCCGTCAGGGGGGCCACCGGAGTCCTCCTCGCGCTTGGTGCGCGGGCTCCGGGGCGTGGGGAGAGGACGCGGACGAGGAGAAGCCGGGCACGGCCGTGAGCGGACGCCCCGCAGGGGGCGCGCCGACGGCGCGGGTACGGCCGGACGTCCGCCGCGCACTGCCTCCCATCCGGACTTTCACCGTCGGTCCAGGAATTTCACCTGGTCAACCGGCCGCTGGCTGCGGACGGGTCGCGGACTGTAACCGCCGGTTCGGAATTACACCGACCCCGGAGTGCGCAAACGTCACTGGTACTGGATCAGAGTGTGCCATGCCCGGCCGCCCCGCGGGGAGGCGGGGGCACTGTGGAATCGCTCACTTTCCCGACCGGGGCCGGCGCGCGGCGCGTACGGACACCCGCAGGCGTCCGCCGACGGCCGCCGACGGCCGGGGGCGTGCACAGGAGCGCGGGCGCCGCCCGCTCGGCCGTACCCGCGGGGCGCACCCCTGGGTACCATCGGTCGCCCCACCCCCGGCGCCGCCCTGCGGGACGGTCCCGCACCGGCCGGCGCGGGGGCCCGGACGGCCGCCGGAGACGGGACGGCCGCCGGAGGGGACATCTCCCGGAGAGGGGACAGCGCACGTGGAGGACGCCGTCGCGGTGGTGCTGCGCCAGTGGCAGCAGCTGTTCCCCGGACTGGACCTGGCGCCGGTCGCCCTGGTCGGGCGCCTGGGGCGCTGTGCGGCCCTGCTGCAGCAGGCGGCCGACGCGCCGCTGGCCGGGGCGGGGATCAGCCGCCCGGAGTACGAGGTGCTCGCCGCGCTGCGCCGGGTCGGCGGGGAGCTGACCCCGGGCCGGCTGGCCCGGGAGACGTTCGCCTCCGGGGCTGCGGTCACCAAGCGGGTCCGGCAGCTGGAGGAGCGGGGGCTGGTGGTGCGCCGCGCCGACGGGCGCGACCGCCGGGTGGCGCACCTGTCGCTCACCGTCCGGGGCCGGGAGCTGGTGGACCGGCTGCTGCCCGCCCAGGTCGGCCACGAGGGCGCGCTGCTGGAGGGGCTGCCGGAGGAGCGCAGGCGGCAGCTCGCCGAGGGCCTCGGCGAGCTGCTGGTCCTGCTGGAAGGGCGGCTGGGCGGCATCCCGGGCTGACCGGCCGGCAGGCCGGCCGGTGGGCCGGCCGGTGGGCCGGCCGGTGGGCCGGCCGGTGAGCAGGCCGGCCGCGGGCGGCCTCCCGGGCGGGACGGGCCCGGACGGCGCCCGCCGGGGCCGCGGGACTACAGGAAGCGCCGGATCGGCAGCACGGACAGCTCGCGCAGCCGCTGGCCGGTCCCGCGGCGCCGCCAGCGGTGCGGGTCGACCGGGTCGCTGCGCCGCAGGTCGGTGTCGAAGTCCTCGTCGAGCCGGGCCGTCAGCTCCTCGTCGAGGACGGCGAGCATGACCTCCTCGTCGTGCTCCAGCGAGCGCCGGTTGAAGTTGGTGGAGCCGACGAGCGAGAGCACGCCGTCGACGGTGAGCACCTTGGCGTGCATCATCGTCGGCGCGTACTCCCACAGCTTCACGCCGCACTCCATCAGCTGCGCGTAGTGGTGCTGCCCCGCGAGCCGGCAGACCCGCTTGTCGGTGTGGCTGCCCGGGAGCAGGATCTCCACCTCGACGCCGCGGGCGGCCGCCTCGCACAGCAGGCCGACGAAGTAGGCGTCCGGGGCGAAGTAGGCGGAGGCGACCCGGATGCGGCGCTCGGCGCCGGTGATGGCGACGCGCAGCAGGGTCTGCATGTCCTGCCAGCCGATGCTGGCGGAGCCGCGCACCACCTGGACGACGGCGTCGCCGGCCGGCTCGTGCTCGGTGAAGCGGTCGCAGGCGTCGTAGAGCTCGTCGTCGCAGCACTCGGCCCAGTTCTGGGCGAAGGCGGCGGCGATGCCGTCGACGGAGGGGCCGCGGACCTCGACGTGGGTGTCCCGCCACTCGTTCTCGTTGCGGGCGTCGCCGCACCACTCCTCGGCGATGCCGACCCCGCCGGTGAAGGCGACCCGCTCGTCGACGACCAGGACCTTGCGGTGGCAGCGGTGGTTCTGCTTGAACGGGGAGAGCCACAGCGGCTTGCGGAACCAGGCGACCCGCACGCCGGACCCCTCCATCAGCTCCAGCAGGTCGCGCTCGATGAGGCGGCCGCCGAAGCCGTCGAGGAGCAGCCGCACGCGCAGGCCCTCGCGGGCCTTGGCGGCGAGCTCCCGGGCGAACTGCCGGGCGATGTCGCCGCGCCAGTAGACGAAGGTCATCATGTCGACGGTGCGCCGGGCGCCGCGGACGGCGTCGAGCATGGCGGGGAAGATCTGGTCCCCGTTGCGCAGCGGGCGCACCGCGTTGCCCTCGGTGGCCGCGATACCGATGAGCCGCTCCAGCCGGCGGCGCAGCAGCTGCTTCCGGTCGGCGGCCGGGCCGGGGCCGGGCACGCCGGGTGCGGGGCGGGCGGGCAGCGGCAGGGTCACGGGGTCACCTCGCGTGCGTCTGGCCGGGCCGTGGGGCGGCCCGGGCGTTGTCGCAACCCGTCTGCCCCGACACGCCGGATCGCATGCCTGCCCCGTTCCCGGCCGCCCGGCCCCGTTCCCGGCCGCCCGCCGGGTCCGGGGCCCGGCGGGCGGAGGCGGCCCGGGGGCTCAGGCGCTCCGGGGGGCGGCGGCGAAGGACAGGGCGTCGCCCTCGACCTCGACGCGGACGTGGTCCCCGGAGGTGAGCCGTCCGTCCAGGAGCAGCCGGGAGAGGTGGTTGTCGACCTCGCGCTGGATGGTGCGGCGCAGCGGCCGGGCGCCGTACTCGGGCTGGTGGCCGCGGCGGGCGAGCCAGTCGACGGCGGCCGGGGAGAAGTCGACGGTGACGTCCTGGGCGCGCAGCCGGCGGCGGGTCTCCTCCAGCAGCAGGTCGGTGATCTGCCGCAGCTGGTCGTCGGCGAGGCGGCGGAAGATGACGATCTCGTCGATGCGGTTGAGGAACTCGGGCCGGAAGTGGTCGCGCAGCGGCCGCAGGACCCGCTCGCGGCGCGCCTCCTCGTCGGTCCCGGCCTCGGCGCTGCCGAAGCCGAGCACCGAGCCGCGTCCGCCGAGGGCCTCGGAGCCGAGGTTGCTCGTCATGACGATGACGGTGTTCTTGAAGTCCACCGTGCGGCCCTGGGAGTCGGTGAGCCGCCCGTCGTCGAGGACCTGGAGGAGCACGTTGAAGACGTCGGGGTGGGCCTTCTCCACCTCGTCGAGGAGGAGCAGCGAGTACGGGTGGCGGCGCACGGCCTCGGTGAGCTGCCCGGCCTCCTCGTGGCCGACGTAGCCGGGGGGCGCGCCGACCAGGCGGCTGACGGTGTGCTTCTCCTGGAACTCGCTCATGTCGAGCCGGATCATGCGGTCCTCGCTGCCGAACAGCGCCTCGGCGAGCGCCCGGGCCAGCTCGGTCTTGCCGACGCCGGTGGGGCCGAGGAAGAGGAAGCTGCCGATCGGCCGGCCGGGGTCGGCGAGGCCGGCCCGGGAGCGCAGCACCGCCTCCGAGACGGCGGTGACGGCCTCGTCCTGCCCGATGACCCGCTTGTGGAGGTGGGCCTCCAGGCCGAGCAGGCGGTCCTTCTCCTCCTGGGTGAGGCTGCTGACGGGGATGCCGGTGCGCCGGGAGACGATGTCGGCGACGTCCTCGGCGGTGACCTTGGCGACGCGGTCGTGGACCTGGCTGTCGCAGGGCCGGTCACGGACGTCCGCGATGCGGCGCTGGAGGTCGGCGATCCGGTCGCGCAGCTCGGTGGCGCGCTCGTACTGCTCGTCGGCGACGGCCTGGTCCTTGTCCCGGGTGAGCTGCTCGGCCTCGCGCTCCATGGCCCGCACGTCGGTGGTCTTGGTGACGCAGCGCAGCCGGACGCGGGCGCCCGCCTGGTCCATGAGGTCGATGGCCTTGTCGGGCAGGAACCGGTCGGTCATGTACCGGTCGGAGAGCTCGACGGCGGCCAGCAGTGCCTCCTTGGTGTACCGGACCTGGTGGTGGGCCTCGTAGCGGTCGCACAGGCCGCGCAGGATCTGCAGGGCGTCCTCGGGGCTGGGCTCGGGGACGAGGACGGGCTGGAAGCGGCGGGCGAGGGCCGCGTCCTTCTCGATGTAGCGACGGTACTCCTCCAGCGTGGTGGCGCCGATGACGTGGAGCTCGCCGCGGGCCAGGGCGGGCTTGAGCATGTTGCCGGCGTCCATGCCGCCGCCCTCGGCGCCGCTGCCGGCGCCGACGACGGTGTGCAGCTCGTCGATGAAGACGACGAGCTCGTCGGAGTGGGCGCGGATCTCGTCGATGACTCCGGTGAGCCGCTCCTCGAAGTCGCCTCGGAAGCGGGTGCCGGCGACCATGCCGGGGATGTCGAGCTGGACGACGCGCCGCCCGAGCAGGGTGCCGGGGACGTCGCCGTCGGCGATGCGCTGGGCGAGCCCCTCCACGATGGCGGTCTTGCCGACGCCCGCGTCGCCGATGAGCACCGGGTTGTTCTTGCCGCGGCGGGAGAGCACCTCGACGGTCTGCTCGATCTCCTGGTCGCGGCCGATCACGGGGTCGATGCGGTCCTCGCGGGCGAGCTCGGTGAGGTCGCGGCCGAACTTGTCGAGGTTGGGCGTGCCGTGCCGGTCGGGGGCGCGGTGGTCGGCGCCGGAGGGGGCGGGCGGGCGCGGCTGCCCTCCGCCCGGGGAGACGGCTCCCGGGTCGAAGTGGGCGGCGCTGAGGATGTGGCCGGCGGCGGAGTCGCTGTTGGCGGCGAGGGCGGCCAGCACGTGCTCGGGGCCGATGTAGGAGGCGCCGGTGGCGCGGGCCAGCTCGTGGGCGTCCAGCAGGGCCCGCTTGACGGCGGGGGTGACGGCCAGCGAGGTCAGCGGGGGCCGTTCGGCGTCCTGGACGACCGGCTCGCCGGCCTGCTGGTCGATCTGCGCGGCCAGCGCGTCGGGGTCGGCGCCCGCCTGGCTGAGCATGTTGCGGGTCGGTTCGACGGTGAGGGCGGCGCGCAGCAGGTGCTCGGTGTCGAGGTCGGTGCTGCCGTGCTCGGCCGCGTACTCGGCGGCGCCGGCGACCAGGTTGCGGGTGGGCTCGCTCATCAGGCGGCCGATGTCGATCCGCCGGGGGCCCGGCTGCGGCGCGCCGGGGCCGGCGCCGAAGAAGCGTGCGAGGAACTCGGTGAACGGGTCCGGGCCGTAGCCCTCCGGACCCATGAACCCGCTGCTCATAGCCGTCCGTTCCGGCGTCCCGGCGGACCGGGACACGCTGTGCTGGTAGGCGTGCTCGTACCTGGGCGCGGGTGCCCGACCCGGGTGTGGATACACCTGTGTCGGCCCCTTGAGGACCCTTTGTGGTGAAACTACCCGATATGCCGGTGGGGCGCCGTTCCGGACGGGGCGGGACGGGGCGGGAGGGGCTGGTGGGGCGGGGGTGCGGGGCGGGGCCCGGGGCGGCCGGGCGCGGCGGCGTCCGGGTGACGGGCGGCCGCCGGACCGCGTGGAGTGCGGCCGGGCGCGGGGGCGGGCTGCGAGGGTGGTCGGCGGCCTCCGGAGCGGGTCCGGCGGCCGGCGCGCGGGAGGCGGCGGTGGAGACGTGGACCGGGGCGCCCGGGCACGCCGGTACGGGCGGCCGGGCGGGGGCGGACGGCCGCGCGGGGGTCGGCGGGTGCGACGGGCCGGGCGGCCGCACGGCCGTGGACGGCGTCGTGGCGCGGCTGCGGGAGCTGGACGCGCTGCTGCCCGCCCGTGACGGCGTGGCGGTCTTCAACCGCGTGTACCTGGCGGTCACCGAGGAGGTGCGCGACCGCCTGGCCGGACCGTGCTTCGGCGACCCGGCGGCGGTGGCGGAGCTGGACGCGGTCTTCGCCGCCCGCTACCTGGCGGCGGTCGCCGACGACCTCGCCGGGCGGCTGCCCCCGGCCTGCTGGCGGCCGCTGTTCGCGCTGCGGGCGCACCCCGGCCTCCACCCGGTGCAGTTCGCGCTCGCCGGGATCGCCGCCCACATCGGGCACGACCTGCCGCTGGCCGTGGTGGAGACCTGCCGTCGCCGCGGCTGCTCACCGCAGGACGTGGCCGCCGACTACGACCGGGTGGACGGCGTCCTCGCCGGGCTGGAGGAGCGGGTCCGGGAGATGCTGCTGCCGGGCCCGGACCTGCTCGACGCCACCGGCCCGCTGGCCCACCTGGCGGGCGCCTGGGGCGTCGGCCGGGCCCGCGACGCGGCCTGGGCGGGCGCGCGGGCGCTGTGGGCGGTGCGCGCCCTGCCTCCGGCGTACGCGGCGCTGGCCGCCGGCCTGGACGAGGCGGTCGGCCGGGTCGGCGGGCGGCTGCTGGTGCCGCTGGGCGCCGCGGTGCCCGGCCGCTGAGGGCCGGGCGCCGCGGCGCGGACGGGTCAGGCCCAGCTGGAGTGCAGCGGCTTGCCCTCGGCGTAGCCGGCGGCGCTCTGGATGCCCACGATGGCCTTCTCGTGGAACTCCTCCAGCGAGGCGGCGCCCGCGTAGGTGCAGGAGGAGCGGACGCCCGCGACGATCGAGTCGATCAGGTCCTCGACGCCGGGGCGCGCCGGGTCGACGAACATCCGCGAGGTGGAGATGCCCTCCTCGAAGAGCGCCTTGCGGGCCCGGTCGTAGGCGGACTCCTCCGCGGTGCGGTTGCGCACGGCGCGGGCGGAGGCCATGCCGAAGCTCTCCTTGTACTGGCGGCCGTCGGCGGCGGTCTGCATGTCGCCGGGCGACTCGTGGGTGCCCGCGAACCAGGAGCCGATCATGACGTTGGAGGCGCCGGCGGCCAGCGCCATGGCGACGTCGCGGGGGTGCCGCACGCCGCCGTCGGCCCAGACGTGCCTCCCGAGGCGGCGGGCCTCGGCGGCGCACTCCAGCACGGCGGAGAACTGCGGCCGGCCGACGCCGGTCATCATGCGGGTGGTGCACATGGCGCCCGGTCCGACGCCGACCTTGAGGATGTCGGCGCCCGCCTCGACCAGGTCGCGCACGCCCGCCGCGGAGACGACGTTGCCCGCGACGACGGGGACCTGCGGGTCCAGGCCGCGGACGGCGCGCAGCGCGCTGATCATCGACTCCTGGTGGCCGTGGGCGGTGTCGACCACCAGGACGTCGGCGCCCGCCTCCAGCAGCGCCTTGGCCCGGCCGGCGACGTCGCCGTTGATGCCGACGGTGGCGGCGATCCGCAGGCGGCCGGCCGCGTCCACGGCGGGCGTGTAGAGGGTGGCGCGCAGGGCGTTCCTGCGGGTGAGGACGCCGACCAGGCGGCCGTCGGCGCCGACCACGGGGGCCAGCTTGCGGTGGGCGTCGTTGAGCCGCTCGAAGGCGGCGCGCGGGTCGACGTCCTCCTCCAGCAGCAGCAGGTCGCGGGACATGACCTCGGAGAGCTGGGTGAAGCGGTCCACGCCCTGGCAGTCGACGTCGGCGACCACGCCGACCGGTCGGCCGTCCTGGACGACGACGAGGGCGCCGTGGGAGCGCTTGGGCAGCAGCGACAGCGCCTCGGCGACGGTGGCGGTCGGCGGGAGGGTGAGCGCGGTGTCGTGCACGAGGTGGCGGGCCTTGACCCACGAGACGACCTCGGAGACGACCTCGATCGGGATGTCCTGCGGGATGGCGACGAGGCCGCCGCGGCGGGCGACGGTCTCGGCCATCCGGCGGCCGGCGACCGCGGTCATGTTGGCGACGACCAGCGGGATGGTGGTGCCGGTGCCGTCGTGGCTGGAGAGGTCCACGCCCTGCCGGGATCCCACCGCGGAGCGGCTGGGGACCATGAACACGTCGTCGTACGTGAGGTCGTAGGCCGGCTTGATGTCGTTCAGGAAGCGCATGGAAACGGGGCTCTCCGGCTGGAAGGGGATACAGCTGGGGCGCGGTCGGGCCTGCGGCCGGGCGCACTCGGGCGCCCCGCACCCGAACGTCCATCATCCGGTACCGCACCGGACGGCGCCAATCCCCGTGCGATGTCCGGAGGAAGCACACAAGCGGCCGCCCGTGCGCCGGGCGGCCGCTCGTACGATCCTCCAAACGGCGGCGGCCGCCCTACGGCCGCCGCCGTCCGACCGCCGCCGTCCGGCCGGGGCCGGGGCGGCGGCCCGGGCGCGTCAGTGGCGGCAGGCCTCCGACGCCTGCTTGCGCAGGCCGCGGACGGCCTCGGCCGGGTCGGCCGCGCCGTAGACGGCGGACCCCGCCACGAAGACGTCCGCGCCGGCCTCCGCGCACCGCTCGATGGTGGCGGCCGAGACGCCGCCGTCGACCTGGAGCCACATCTGCAGGCCGTGCCGGTCGATGAGCTGCCGGGTGCGGCGGATCTTGGGCAGCATGACGTCCAGGAACGCCTGCCCGCCGAAGCCCGGCTCCACGGTCATGATCAGGATCATGTCGAGCTCGGGCAGCAGGTCCTCGTAGGGCTCGATCGGGGTCGCGGGCCGCAGGGCCATGGAGGCCCGGGCGCCCTTGGCGCGGATCTCGCGGGCGAGCCGCACGGGCGCGGAGGCGGCCTCCACGTGGAAGGTCACCGAGCCCGCTCCGGCCTCGACGTACTGGGGGGCCCAGCGGTCGGGGTCCTCGATCATGAGGTGGCAGTCGAGGGGCGTGTCCGTCGCCTTGCGCAGGGACTCCACCACCGGGACGCCCAGGGTGAGGTTGGGCACGAAGTGGTTGTCCATGACGTCGACGTGGAGCCAGTCGGCGCCGCGCACCGCCTCGGCCTCGTCGGCGAGGCGGGCGAAGTCGGCGGAGAGGATGCTCGGATTGATCTGCACGGCCATGGGTTCAGTATGTCGCGGCGGGCGGCGGCCGAGGAGGCCGCCCGGGTGCGGGGGGCGGCGGGCCGGGATGACGCGCCGTCAGCGCGCCTGCCGCGGCGGGAGGGTGCGGCGCGCCGGGAGGGGGCGGCCGGGGCGCGGCCGGGCCCGTACGGCGGAGCCGGCGCGGCGTCCTCTTGCGCGGAGCGGACGCGGGGGCGTTGGCTGGGCCCCATGGAGTACACGCAGCTGGGACGCACAGGACTCACGGTCAGCCGCATCGTGCTGGGGACGATGAACTTCGGACCGGAGACGGACGAACCCACCAGTCACGCGATCATGGACGCCGCCCTCGACGCGGGCCTGAACTTCTTCGACACGGCCAACGTCTACGGGTGGGGCGAGAACAAGGGCCGCACCGAGGAGATCATCGGCTCCTGGTTCGCCAAGGGCGGCGACCGCCGGGACCGCACGGTCCTGGCGACGAAGGTCTACGGGAACATGGGCCCGGACGGGGAGGGGTGGCCCAACCACGACCGCCTGTCGGCGCTGAACATCCGCCGCGCCGTGGAGGCGTCGCTGAAGCGGCTCGGCACGGACCACATCGATGTCTACCAGTTCCACCACGTCGACCGCCGGACCCCGTTCGAGGAGATCTGGCAGGCGGTCGACGTGCTGATCCGGCAGGGCAAGATCCTGTACGCCGGGTCGTCGAACTTCCCCGGCTACAAGATCGCGCAGGCCAACGAGACCGCCGCCCGGCAGGGCATGGTCGGGCTGGTCTCCGAGCAGTGCCTCTACAACCTCGCCGAGCGCCGCGCCGAGATGGAGGTGATCCCGGCCGCCCAGGAGTACGGCCTCGGGGTGATCCCGTGGTCGCCGCTGCACGGCGGACTGCTCGGCGGCGTGATCAGGAAGCAGGCCGAGGGCGGGCGGCGGGCGAGCAGCCGCACCGTCGACGCCCTCGCCGACACCGCCATGCGCGACCGGGTCCAGGCCTACGAGGACCTGCTGGACAAGCACGGGCTGGAGCCGGGCGAGACGGCGCTCGCCTGGCTGCTCACCCGGCCCGGCGTGACCGGGCCGATCGTCGGGCCGCGCACGCCGGAACAGCTCCGGGGCGCGCTGCGCGCGGTGGAGCTGGAGCTGGACGACGAGCTGCTGGCCGCACTGGACGAGGTCTTCCCCGGTCCGGGGCCGTCGCCCGAGGCGTTCGCCTGGTGAGGCCCGCCGGGTGACCGCGGCCCCCGGTCCTCCCCGCGGTGCGGGGAGGACCGGGGGCCGCGGGGCCGGACCGGGTCAGGACAGCCCGACCGACTTCAGCCACTCGGTGGCGACGTCCATCGGGTCCTTCTTCTCCGTCTGGACCTTCGTGTCCAGGGAGAGCAGGGTGGCGGTGTCGAGCTTCGCCGAGACCGCGTCGAGCGCGGCCGCGCCCTCCTTCGGCAGGTCGGCGGAGCGGACCAGCGGCACCACGTTCTGGAAGCCGAAGAGGTTCTTCGGGTCCTTCAGGGTGACGAACTTCTCCTTGGCGATGGTGGGGTCGGTGGTGAACAGGTCGGCGACCTGCACGTCGTCGTTCTTCAGCGCCGCCTCGGAGAGCTGGCCGCCCGCGTCGAGCGCCTTGAAGGACTTGAAGTTCAGCCCGTAGACGGACTTCAGGCCCTTGAGGCCCTGCTGGCGGGTCTGGAACTCCGGGGAGCCGCCGATCACGAGGCCCGGGGCGGCCTTCGCCAGGTCGCCGATGGAGGAGTCGCCGGTCAGCCCGAGCTTCGCGGCGGTCTTCGCGTTGAGGACCAGGGCGTCCTTGTCCTCGGCGGCCGCGTGCCGCAGCAGCTCGAGCCCGGGGGCGAGCTTCGCGGCGGCGGCGGAGTCGGTCGCGTCCGCCGACGTCGGCGCGGCCTTGGCGTCGAGGTAGGCGAGGAGCGCGCCGTTGTACTCGGGCAGCACGGTGAGCGTGCCGTTCTTGACGAAGCCGTAGGTGGTCTCCCGGCTGCCGATGTTGGGCCGGTAGGAGACCTTCAGGCCCTTGGCCTTCAGGGCCTCGCCGTAGATGTCGGCGAGCAGGATGCTCTCGGCGAAGTTGTTGGATCCGACGACGATCTGGCCGGACGCCGCCTTGCCGGGCCCCAGCGGGTTGTCGCCCCCGCCCGAGGAGCCGCAGCCCGCGAGCAGCGCGGCGGTGGCGGTGGCGGTGGCGATGACGGCGGTCGCGCGGAGGCGGCCCTGGATTCTGCTGTCGGTCACGGTGTCCTTTTCCGGGTGCGTTCGGTGGTCCCCGAGCTCTGTCTCGGGTCGATCCTGCGGGGTGGTGCCGGTGCGGCGACAGGTCCTGCCGCCGCTTGTCACGAAGTCTTGACATGCCGTCCGGACGGACCGGGCGGACGGTCCGCCCGGCGCCGGGCCCGGTGGGGCGCGGTCAGCTCCTGCGCACCCCCGGTGAGACGGCGAACCTGGCGGCCAGTCGGAACAGGCCGAGGGTGGCGAGGGCGAGCGCCGCCACGAGGACGGCGCCGCCCACGACCTTCGTGTAGTCCCGCTGGTACAGGCCGTCGATGATGTACCGGCCCAGTCCGCCGAAGCTGACGTAGGCGGCGATGGTGGCGGTGGAGACGATCTGGACGGCCGCCGACCGCAGGCCGCTGAGGATGAGCGGCAGCGCGACCGGGAACTCGACCTGGAACAGGACCCGCGCGGGGCCCATGCCCATCCCGCGTGCGGCGTCCACGGGCGCACGGTCCACGCTGCGGACCGCCTCGTAGGTGGTGACCAGGATCGGCGGGACGGCCAGCACGACGAGCGGGATCATCACGGGCGCCAGGCCGAGGCCCATGACCGTGAAGAGCAGCACCAGCAGGCCGAAGCTGGGCAGCGCGCGCCCGGCGGTGGCCAGCATGGCCAGCGCGTTGCCGCCGCGCCCGGTGTGCCCGGTGACCAGGCCGACCGGGAGGGCGACGGCCGCGGCGAGCAGGAGGGCCAGCAGCGAGTACTCCAGGTGCTCCGCCAGGCGCTGCGGGATGCCGTCGTAGCCGTGCCACTGGCCGCTGCGGCCGAAGAAGTCGGTGACGAAGTGGAGGAGGTTCACCGGGCCTCCTCCACGGCCGGGGCGGCGGGCACGGCCGCGGGCCGCGGCGCCGCCGTCCGCCTGCGGCGGTCCGGCGACCAGGGGGTGAGCAGGCGGCGGCAGAGCACCAGGAGGGCGTCGGCGGCGACGGCCAGCAGCGCGGTGGTGGCCACCGAGGTGACCGCGAGCTCCGGGCGGTGGTAGGACATCGCGTCCGCGAGCAGGTTGCCGAGCGCGCCCTGGTTGCCGATGAGGGCGCCGATGCTGACCAGGCTGATGCTGGAGACGGTGGCGACCCGGAGGCCGGCGAAGACCGCGGGCACGGCGATCGGCAGCTCGACCTGGAGGTAGCGGCGGATCGGGCCGAAGCCCATCGCGGTGGCGGCGGCGTGGGTCTCCTCCGGCACCGAGCGGACGCCGTCGACGATCGCGGGCACCAGGACCACCAGGCTGTAGAGGGCGAGCGGGATCATCACGGTGACCTCGCTCTGGCCGGTCCAGTCGATGAGCAGGACGAAGAAGGCCAGGGACGGGACCGCGTACAGCACCGTGGTCGTCCAGAGCACCGGCGGGTACAGCCGGGGGAACCGGACGCAGAGCTGGGCGAGGGGCAGGGACAGCAGCAGTCCGGCGAGGACCGGGACCAGCGCCTCCTCCAGGTGCCACCCGACGAGGCCGAGGTAGCTGTGCTGGAGGTCGCTGGGCATGCGGAAGAACTCGTCCATCACGCGACCCCGGCGGGCTCGGTGCCCTCGGGCGCGCCCCCGTCGCGCGCGTCCGCGTCGGCGGCGCCCTCGGCCTCCGGGTACCGTCCGGCGGCGTGCGCCGCGCGGATGGCGGCGGCGACGGCCTCCTGGGAGGCCACGCCGACCACCCGGCCGTCGCCGTCGACGCCGACGGCCCAGCCGGTCGGCGAGAGGACGGCGCTGTCCAGGGCGGAGCGCAGCGAGCCGCGGCCCGCCTCGAAGGTGCGGCCGTACGGGAGCAGCTCCCGGTCGCCGGCGGCGCGGCGGGCCGGGTCGGCCCAGCCGAGGGGACGGCCCTCGGCGTCGGTGACCAGCAGGTACGGCGCACCGCTGCGGTCGGCCGCCGCTCCGGCCGGGTCCCCGGCGGGGGCGTCGTCGCGGACGACGGGGGCGGTGGTGAGCTCCAGGCCGGAGGCGGCGAAGAAGGAGAGCCGCCGGATGCCGCGGTCGGCGCCGAGGAAGTCCTCGACGAAGGCGTCGGCGGGGGCGGAGAGCAGCCGGTCGGGCGGTGCGAACTGGGCGAGGCGCCCGCCGGTGCGCAGCACCGCGACCATGTCGCCGAGGCGGATCGCCTCGTCGATGTCGTGGGTGACGAAGACGATGGTCTTGCCCAGCTCCGCCTGGATCCGCAGCAGCTCCTCCTGGAGGCCCTTGCGGACGACGGGGTCCACCGCCGAGAAGGGCTCGTCCATGAGCAGGACCGGCGGGTCGGCGGCGAGGGCCCGGGCCACGCCCACGCGCTGCTGCTGGCCGCCGGAGAGCTGGTACGGGTAGCGGCCGGCCATGGCGGTGTCCAGGCCCACCCGCTCCATCAGCTCCAGGGAGCGGGCACGGGCGCGGCGCCGGTCCCAGCCGAGCAGGCGGGGGACGGTGGCGATGTTGTCGGCGACGGTGCGGTGCGGGAAGAGCCCGGCGTGCTGGATGACGTAGCCCATGGAGCGGCGCAGGCCGTGGACCGGCTGCTCCCGCAGGTCGGCGCCGTCCAGCAGGATGCGGCCGCCGGTGGGCTCGATCATGCGGTTGACCATGCGCAGCGAGGTGGTCTTGCCGCAGCCGGACGGGCCGACCAGGACCGTGATCGACCGGTCGGGCATCTCCAGGGAGAGCCCGTCGACCGCGACCGTGCCGTCCGGGTAGCGCTTCGTGACGGATTCAAAACGTATCAAAGCGGCGGTCGTCCTTCGGATAGGTCGGTCGGGCACGGCGGCGGCCGCTCCTCCCCCGCCGCGGCGCGCCGGGGGAAGTGGCCGAGTGTAGACCTGCCCACTGACGGCGGGCCGGAACACCGCGCCGTGGTGACGACCGTCTCAGTGCAGGTCACAGCGGATTGCGGGACGTCGCGGCAGAGGGGTGGCGCGTCACGCGGCGGGACGCGGCGTCACGCGGGGGACCCGTCGGAAGGGGACCGAAGGCGGCGTCACGCGGGGGGCGCGGCGGAAGGGGCCGGGAGACGGCGGAGGGCACCCGACCCCGCCGGCGGGCGCCGGCGGGGTCGGGTGGCGGGGTCCCGGTCGCGGGAAGGGCGGCGGGGCCTGTCAGGACGTGCGGCGCAGCAGCGCCAGGTACATCGCGTCGGTGCCGTGCAGGTGCGGCCAGAGCTGGACGTCCGGGCCGTCGCCGAGGCCGGGGAGGCCGGGCAGCAGCGGGCGGGCGTCGATCCACTCGGTGTCGGTACGGCCGCGCAGCACGTCGTCGACGACGGAGCGGGTCTCGGCCAGATGCGGGGAGCAGGTGGCGTACCCGACGACGCCGCCGGGCCGGGCCGCGTCCAGGGCGGAGCGCAGCAGGCCGCGCTGGAGCGGGCCGAAGGCGGCCAGGTCGTCGGGGCGGCGGCGCCAGCGGGCCTCGGGACGGCGGCGCAGCGCGCCGAGGCCGGAGCAGGGCACGTCGACCAGGACCCGGTCGAAGGTGCCGGGCCGCCATGCCGGGCGGGTGCCGTCGGCGGTGACGACGGCGTACGGGCCGGGGTTGCCGTCCAGGGCGCGGGCGACCAGACGGGCGCGGTGCGGCTGCTTCTCGGAGGCGACCAGGGCGGCGCCGCGGCCGGCGGCGAGGGCGGCGAGCAGGGCGGCCTTGCCGCCGGGGCCAGCACAGCCGTCCAGCCAGAGCCGGTCGGGGCCGTCCAGGGACGCGGCGGCCAGGGCGGCGGCGACGAGCTGGCTGCCCTCGTCCTGGACGCTGGCCCGGTTCTCGCGGACGGCGTCGACGGCCGCCGGGTCGCCGCCCTCGGCGAGGCGGACCGCGTACGGGGACCAGCGGCCGGGCGCGGTCGTCTCCTCGGGCAGGGAGGCGCGGATCTCGTCGGCGGTGGAGCGGCCGGGGCGGGCGACCAGGGTGACCTCGGGCCGGGCGTTGTCGGCCTCGAGCAGGTCCTCGATGCCGGCGCGGCCGGAGGCGTCGGGCTGCCAGCGGCCGAGGGAGTCCCAGAGGGCGGAGACCACCCAGCGGGGGTGGGAGTGGACGACGGCGAGGTGGTCCTCGGCGTCCTTCTCGTAGGGCGGGGCGACCTCGGCCAGCCAGCCGTCGAGGTCGCGGGCGGCGATGCGGCGCAGCACGGCGTTGACGAACTTGGCGCGGCCGTCGCCGAGCACCACCCGGGCCAGCTCCACGGTGGCGGAGACGGCGGCGTGCGGGGGGATGCGGGTGCCGAGCAGCTGGTGGGCGCCGAGGACGAGGACGTCCAGGACCGGCGGGTCGACCTCGCGCAGCGGCCGGTCGACGCAGGCCGCGACGACGGCGTCGTAGGTGCCCTGGCGGCGCAGCGCGCCGTAGACCAGCTCGGTGGCCAGGGCGGCGTCGCGGCGGTCGAGGCCGCTCCTGCGCTCGGCCTCGCGGAGCAGGGAGGGCAGGATCAGGTTGGCGTAGGCGTCGCGCTCGTCGACGGCGCGCAGCGCCTCGAAGGCGACCATGCGCGCCGGGTCCTTCTTGGGGCGGCGGTACGGGCGCGGGGCGCGGCGGCCGCGGGCGGGGGGCGGGGTGGTCATGCGGGGCCTCGCGGGAAGGTGCGTCGGATCACGGATCGGTGCGGCGGTGCGGGTTCGGTGCGGCGGTGCGGGCAGGCGGGGACAGGGGAGGGGTGCGGGTCCGGTGGGGCGGGGCGGGCGCCCCGGTCAGGCGCCCAGGAACTCGCCGGACCCGATGCGGACGCCCCTCGCCCAGTCTCCCGCGCCCATCCGCTTCTTGCCCTGCGGCTGGACGTCGCCCAGCTCGACCTCGTGGCTGCCGGTGCCGACCCGCACGCTGTTCCTGGCGACGGCCAGTTCGCCGGGGGCCAGCTCCGCGCGGTCGGTGAGCAGCCGGACGGGCCCGGCGAGCTTGAGGCGCTCGCCCCGGAAGACGGTCCAGGCGCCGGGAGCGGGGGCGCAGCCGCGCACGACGCGGTCGATCCGCAGGGCGGGGGCCCTCCAGTCGACGCGCGCGTCCTCGACGGTGATCTTCGGGGCGAGGGTGACGCCGTCGGCGGGCTGCGGGACGGCGTGCAGGGAGCCGTCCTCGATGCCGTCCATGGTGGCGGCCAGCAGCCGGGCGCCCGAGCGGGAGAGGCGGTCGAGGAGTTCGCCGCTGGTGTCGGTGGGGCGGATCTCCTCGGTGAGGACGCCGTAGACCGGCCCGGAGTCCAGGCCCTCCTCGATGAGGAAGGTGGAGGCGCCGGTGACCTCGTCGCCGGCCATCACCGCGTGCTGCACCGGGGCGGCGCCGCGCCAGGCGGGCAGCAGCGAGAAGTGCAGGTTGACCCAGCCCAGCCGCGGGACGTCGAGGGCGGCCCGGGGCAGCAGCGCCCCGTACGCGACCACCGGGCAGCAGTCCGGGGCGATGGCGGCCAGCCGCTCCAGGAAGTCCGGGTCGCGGGGACGGGCGGGCTTGAGGACCTCGACGCCCGCCTCCTCGGCCCGCTGGGCGACCGGGCTCGCCACCAGGCGGCGGCCGCGTCCGGCGGGCGCGTCGGGCCGGGTGACGACCGCTGCGACCTGGTGCCGGTCGGAGGCGAGCAGGGCCTCCAGCGCGGGGACGGCGACCTCGGGGGTGCCGGCGAAGACGAGCCTCATGCGGGGGTGGGGCCTTCCTGGGGCGGAGCGGGCTGGGTCGGAGCGGGCGGGACGGGCGCGGGGCCGGCCGGCGGGACGGGGCTAGCGGGCGCCGCCGAACGTGCTGTGCGGGGAGACCTTCACCTGCGGGGCCGGACCGCCGGACCACTCGGCCTCGCGGATGGCCCGCAGCGCCGCCTTGCGCTGCTCGCGGTCGAGGCGGTCGATGAAGATGATGCCGTCGAGGTGGTCCGTCTCGTGCTGGATGCAGCGGGCCAGCAGCTGCGTGCCCTCGACGGTCACCGGGTCGCCGTGCATGTTGAGGCCGCGGGCGACCACGCCGTACGCGCGGCGGGTGTCGAACGTCAGGCCGGGCAGGGAGAGGCAGCCCTCGGGACCCTCCTGCTCCTCGTCGGTGAGCGACAGGTCGGGGTTGACCAGGTGGCCGATCTCGCCGTCGACGACGTAGGTGAAGACCCGCAGCGAGACGCCGAGCTGGGGGGCGGCCAGGCCCGCGCCGGGCGCGTCCAGCATGGTGTCCGTGAGGTCCTTGACCAGGGTGCGCAGCTCCTTGTCGAAGGTGGTCACCGGCCGGGCCGGGGTGCGCAGGACCGGGTCGCCGAAGATGCGGATCGGCTGTATCGCCACCGGAGGGTGCTCCCGTCGGGTCGAGGCAGGGACGGCGTACCAGTCTACGGGGGCGGGGCCGCCGTTCCGCACGGGCGGCGGCCGGGCGGGCCGGGGCCGGGCGGCGGGCGGCCGGGCAGGCGGGTGGCGGGCGGCCGGGCGGGCGCGGGTGCGGGAGGGCGGGACCGGGGGCGGCTCCCGTACCGGTTCCGCCGAAAGCGTGACCAGGGGGGCGGGTCGGGCGTTGGTCAAGGCGAGATTGACCGCGCGGACGGATCCGGCCGTGGCAGCAGCGCCCCGGCCGCTCCCCGCCGTCCTGGAGGCTCCGGTTCTATGGCCGACCACACGACACACGACGCCCGGGCTCGGGCCAGCCTGCACCTGCTCGTCCGCGACATCGAGAGAGTGCGCCGCCAGGTGGACGCGCTGCGGACGCTCACCGCCCAGCTGGGCAACGTCTACCGGCCGCGCAGGGCCGGCGGCTCCACCGGCTTCGTGGTGTACGGACGGGCGCCCGCGCCGACCGTACGGCTGGCGCAGGAGCTGCGGGACAGCATCGAGTCGCTGGTGGGCGCGGCGGTGGAGTTCGACCGCTCGCTGGGGTTCTCGTGGGACTCGGTGGGTTCGGCCCTGGGCGTGACCAAGCAGGCGGTGCACCGCCGCTACGGCATGCGCCGCACACCGGTGGGCCAGGCGGCGGGGGGCCCGGGGGGCCCGGTGCCCGCCGGGCCTGCGGACGGCCCGCCGGCGGTGCCGTCCGTGCCGCACCAGCCGACGGCGCCCCAGCCGGTGGCGGCCGCCGCCCGGTCCGCCGTGATCCCGGCGGCCCGGCAGGCCGGCTCCGTCCGGCCGCTGCAGCGGCCGGTGCACTGACGGGGCTCCCCGGGGCGCGGGCCGGGACGGTCCGGCCCGCGCCGGGCGCGGCGGCCGACGTCCGGACGCGGGCCGTCCGCAGGCCGGACGCGGCGGCCCGCGCCCGGCTCCCGCGCCGCCGCGGACGCGGCCGCCGTCAGCCGATGTCCGGCGGGTCGATGCGGATCCGCACGGGCTCGGGCTGCTTGCGGGCGAGCCGGGCCACCCGGGCGGCCTTGAGGGCGGCGGCGAGCGCACCGCCCTGCCCCGGGGGGACGCGGACCAGCGCCCGCTGCTGCGGCTCCCCCCCGGCCTCGGGCGGCCCGGGGACGGGCACCGGCCCGAGGACGTCCGCGCCCTCGGGCAGCCGGGTGAGGGCGAGCAGGTCGGCGACGGCGGCCGGCGAGCCGGTGACCGCGGCCATCCGGGAGACCGGCGGGAAGCCGAGCTGCTCCCGCTCCTGGAGCTCGGTGGCGGCGTGTCCGGCCGGGTCCCACCGCACCAGGGCCTGGACGGGCCGCAGCGTCGGCTCGGCGACGACCACCACCGTCCCGCCCTCGGCGTGCGGCCGCACCAGGGCGGCGGCGCCCAGCCAGCGGCGCAGCGCCTCCTCCCCCGCCCGCAGGTCGGGCCGGTTCAGCAGGGCCCACCCGTCGAGCAGCAGGGCGGCGGCGTAGCCGCCGTCGGCGACGGGTTCGGCGCCGGGGGTGGCCACGACGAGGGCCGGTTCGCCGGACACCGCGGCGAGGACGGCGTCCCGCCCGGAGGTCCGCACCGGAACGGCGGGGAAGGCGCGCCCGAGCTCGTCCGCGGTGCGGCGGGCGCCGACCACCTGGGCCCGCAGCCGGAAGGAGCCGCACTCGGGGCAGTGCCAGTCGGCCTCGGGACGCCCGCACCAGACGCAGTGCAGCAGCCCGTCGACGCCGCGGGCCTCCAGCGGGCCGGCGCAGTGGGCGCAGCGGGCCTGCTCGCGGCAGCGGGCGCAGGCGAGCCGGGGCACGTAGCCGCGGCGCGGCACCTGGACCAGGACCGGGCCGCGGGCGAGGGCGTCGCGGGCGGTCCGCCAGGCGAGGGTGGGCAGGCGGGCGGCCCGGGCGGCACCGTCGCGGTCCAGGTCGCGGTCGTCGACGGTGCGGACCAGGGGCGCGGCGCGGCGGAGCCCGTCCCGGTCGGGGACCAGCGGCCGGGCCCACCGGGTGGCGACGAGCCGGGCGGCCTCCACGGTCACGGCGAAGCCGCCGATCAGCACGCCGGCGCCCTCCTCGGCGGCACGCATCAGGGCGACGTCGCGGGCGTGCGGATGGGGGGCGTGCAGGTCGGAGTGGCTGGAGTCGCCGTCGTCCCAGACGACGAGCAGGCCGAGGTCGCGGACGGGCGCGAACATCGCGGCGCGGGTGCCGGCGACAGCGCGCACGGAGCCGCGGCTGACGGCGAGCCAGCGGCGGTAGCGCTCCTCCTGGCCGAGCTCGGCGGTGAGGGCGGTGTGGCGGCCGGGGCCGAGGACGGCGGTGAGGGCGGCGTCGACGCGGGCGGTGGCGCGGCCGTCGGGCAGCACGACGAGGACGCCGCGTCCGGAGGCGAGGGTGGCGGCGGCCGCGCGGGCGACCTCCTCGGGCCACCGGGGGCCGGGCAGGGCGGTCCACACGGCGCGCGGGGACCGCCCGGCGGCGAGGGCGTCGAGGAAGGCCGGACCGGCGGGGTAGCGGGCCCAGCCGCCCGGCGCGGGCGCGGGCGGGGCGGGCAGCGGGTCCGGCGAGGGGTCGGCCTCGGCCCGGGCGTGGCGGGGCGGTACGGCGAGGCTGAGCACGTCGGCGAGGGTGCCTGCGTACCGGTCGGCGACGGCCCGGCACAGGCGGAGCAGGGCGGGCGTGAGGACGGGCTCGGGCGAGAGCACCTGGGAGAGCGGGGCGAGCGGGCCGGGGTAGTCGGAGGCGGCGCGGCGCTCGACGACGTACCCGTCGACGAGGCCGCCGCCGGCCC
This sequence comes from Streptomyces sp. NPDC001380, assembly GCF_042895785.1. Lineage (NCBI taxonomy): Bacteria > Bacillati > Actinomycetota > Actinomycetes > Kitasatosporales > Streptomycetaceae > Streptomyces > Streptomyces sp. NPDC001380. The sequence goes on from NZ_JBIAWP010000001.1 coordinate 409,487, forward strand.
GGCGGCCGTCCACGACGCGGGCGCCGAACCGCACCCGGACGCGGACGCCGGGCTGGGCGGCCCCGGCCATCTTCGCGGGCACGGCGTAGTCGTAGTACTGGTCCAGGTGGGCGAGACCCTTGTCCACCAGCACCCGGGCGACGGGCAGCTCGTCGGCGAGCGGCTGCGGCCCGCGGGCGCGCGGCCGCGCCCGGCGGACGGACGCGCGGAGCAGGGCCAGCTGCTCGGGCGGTCCGGCCTCCGGGGCGGTCACCGGGGCTGCCTCCGCGCCGGGCCCGGGCCCGGTCACGGGCCCGGCCCCTGAGCCGGTCACGGTGCCGGGCTGCTGCGGGTCGGTGGTGCTCATCGCTCCCAGTGGTACCAGACGGGACGGACAGGCCGGGACGGCGGCGCCGGCCGGCGGCGGGGGCGGGCCGGGCGGCCCCCGGGGTCCCGTCCGGCGGCGGACGGCGGGGGCGCGCGCCGGACGCGGCGGTGGCCCCGCGACGTCGTCGCGGGGCCACCGTGGCGTTCCGTGCGGGAGCGTCCGCCCCGCGGGGGCGTCAGGCCTCGACGGCCTTGCGCAGCTCCTCGGCGCGGTCGGTCCGCTCCCAGGTGAAGTCCGGCAGGTCGCGGCCGAAGTGGCCGTACGCCGCCGTCTGGGCGTAGATCGGGCGCAGCAGGTCGAGGTCGCGGATGATCGCGGCCGGCCGCAGGTCGAAGACCTGGGCCACGGCGGCCTGGATCCTCTCGACCGGGGCGGTCTCGGTGCCGAAGGTCTCCACGAAGAGGCCCACCGGCTCGGCCTTGCCGATGGCGTAGGCGACCTGGACCTCGGCGCGGCGGGCCAGGCCCGCGGCGACGATGTTCTTGGCGACCCAGCGCATCGCGTACGCGGCCGAGCGGTCCACCTTGGACGGGTCCTTGCCGGAGAAGGCGCCGCCGCCGTGGCGGGCCATGCCGCCGTAGGTGTCGATGATGATCTTGCGGCCGGTCAGGCCGGCGTCGCCCATCGGGCCGCCGATCTCGAAGCGGCCGGTCGGGTTGACCAGCAGCCGGTAGCCCTCGGTGGCCAGCGTGATGCCGTCCTCCGCCAGGCGGGCCAGCTCCGGCTCCACCACGAACTCGCGGATGTCGGGGGCGAGCAGCGAGTCCAGGTCGATGTCGCTGGCGTGCTGGCTGGAGACGACCACGGTGTCCAGGCGGACCGGGCGGTCGCCGTCGTACTCGATGGTGACCTGGGTCTTGCCGTCCGGGCGCAGGTAGGGGATGGTCCCGTTCTTGCGCACCTCGGAGAGGCGGCGGGCCAGGCGGTGGGCCAGCGTGATCGGCAGCGGCATCAGCTCGGGGGTGTCGTCGCACGCGTAGCCGAACATCAGGCCCTGGTCGCCGGCGCCCTGGCGGTCCAGCTCGTCGTCGTCGCCCTCCACGCGGTTCTCGTACGCCGCGTCCACACCCTGGGCGATGTCGGGCGACTGCGCGCCGATGGAGACCGAGACGCCGCAGGAGGCTCCGTCGAAGCCCTTCTTGGAGCTGTCGTAGCCGATCTCCAGGATCCTGTCCCGGACGAGCGTCGCGATCGGCGCGTACGCCTTGGTGGTGACCTCGCCGGCCACGTGCACCTGGCCGGTGGTGATCAGCGTCTCGACGGCGACCCGGGAGGAGGGGTCGTCCTTGAGGAGCGCGTCGAGGATGGTGTCGCTGATCTGGTCAGCGATCTTGTCGGGGTGGCCCTCGGTGACGGACTCCGAGGTGAACAGGCGGCGAGACACAGCGCTCCCTGGGGTTGCAGCGGCTGCTGACTGAACGCCCCCGGCGGGCCGGGGGCGTCCGGAAAGACTTCTGAGGGCGAGTCTAACCGTGATGACCTGGGAAAGGACATGCGGTCTCGGGTGGTGGATGGCACATCCGGACCGAACGGTCACCTGACGTGTACGTTTGGGCCATCCGTACACCCGTTCGGCCGCCGCCCGTGCGGGCGCCCTCCCCACCGGGCCGGCCGGGTCAGGCCAGCCGGGCCGCCACCAGGTCCCAGACCCGCTCCGCCAGGGCGTCCTTCGGCCCGTACGGGACCGGCGTCTCGGTGCCGTCGGCGGCGAGGACCACCGCCTCGTTGGTGTCGCCGCCGAAGACCTTGTGCTCGCCCACCTCGTTGACGACGAGCAGGTCGCAGCCCTTGCGCGCCAGCTTGGCGCGGCCGTTGGCCAGCACGTCGTCCGTCTCGGCGGCGAAGCCGACGACGACCTGGCCGGGGCGGGCGCGGTCGGCGGAGAGCTCGGCGAGGATGTCGGGATTGCGCTCCAGGGCGACCGGCGCGGGCTCCCGCCCCTCCACCTTCTTGATCTTCCCGGCGGCGTAGTGCGCCGGCCGGAAGTCGGCGACGGCGGCCGCCATCACCACGGCGTCCGCGTCGGCGGCGGCCTTGAGCGCGGCCTCCCGCAGCTGGAGGGCGGTCGACACCCGGACCACGTCCACCCCGGCGGGGTCCGGCAGGGCGGTGTTGGCGGCCAGCAGGGTGACCCGGGCGCCGCGGGCGGCGGCCGCGGCGGCCAGGGCGTAGCCCTGCTTGCCGGAGGAGCGGTTGCCGAGGAAGCGGACCGGGTCCAGCGGCTCGCGGGTGCCGCCCGCGGAGACCACCACGTGCCGGCCGGCGAGGTCGGCGGCCGGGGCGCCGCCGCGGGCGAGCACCCGGCGGCAGGCGTCGAAGATGGCGGCGGGGTCCGGGAGGCGCCCCTTGCCGGTGTCCGCGCCAGTGAGCCGGCCGACCGCCGGGTCGAGGACGACCGCGCCGCGGCGGCGCAGGGTCGCGACGTTCTCCTGCGTGGCCGGGTGCTCCCACATCTCGGTGTGCATGGCCGGGGCGAAGACCACCGGGCAGCGGGCCGTCAGCAGGGTGTTGGTGAGCAGGTCGTCGGCGAGGCCGTGGGCGGCCCTCGCGAGCATGTCGGCGGTGGCGGGGGCGACGACCACCAGGTCGGCCTGCTGGCCGATCCGCACGTGCGGGACCTCGTGGACGCTCTCCCACACCTCGGTCGCCACCCGGTTGCCGGAGAGCGCGGCCCAGGTCGCCTCGCCGACGAAGTGCAGCGCGGAGGCGGTGGGGACCACCGTCACCGCGTGGCCGGACTCGGTGAGGCGGCGCAGCAGCTCGCACGCCTTGTAGGCGGCGATGCCGCCGCAGACGCCGAGGACGACGCGCGGCTGGGCGGCGGACTCCGCCGCCGCGCTCGGCTCGGGTTCGGGGCGCCCGTTCATGCTGATCGGCTCCGGCTCGTGGGGGTGGCTCCTGGGATCAGCCCACACTGTACGGGCGGCGCCGCGGCCGCCGCGACGGGGCCGGGGCGGGCGCGGCGGCGGGGGTGCGGCGCCGGGCCGGGCGCGGACATGCGGACGCCGCGGGTCCGCCGGTGCACGGCGGGACCCGCGGCGGACGTCCGCGGAGGAAGGCGCGACCCTACGGAGCGGTCTCGATGGCCTCGGCGGTCAGCATGCCGGCGTTGATCTCGCGGAGCGCGATCGACAGCGGCTTCTCGTGCACGTGGGTGTCGACCAGCGGCCCGACGTACTCCAGCAGGCCCTCGCCCAGCTGCGAGTAGTAGGCGTTGATCTGCCGCGCACGCTTCGCCGCGTAGATCACCAGGCTGTACTTCGAGTCCGTGGCCTCGAGCAGCTCGTCGATCGGCGGGTTGATGATGCCCTCGGGCGCGGTCATGGAAGAGGACACGCGAGAAACCTTCCGAAAGGGTGGAAAAGATCAGACAACGTTCATCAAGGCTAGCAGTTCGGCCGCTACCTGCTCGACGGAGGTGTTGACAAGCGTCACGTCGAACTCCGACTCCGCCGCCAGCTCCACCCGGGCCGCGGCCAGCCGCTCCTCGATGACCTCCTGCGGCTCGGTGCCGCGGCCGGTGAGCCGGCGCACCAGTTCGTCCCAGGAGGGCGGGGCGAGGAAGACCAGCTGGGCGTCGGGCATCGACTCGCGGACCTGGCGGGCGCCCTGGAGGTCGATCTCCAGCAGCACGGGCTCGCCGCGCTCCAGCCGCTCCAGGACCGGTCCGCGCGGGGTGCCGTAGCGATTGCCCGCGAAGACGGCCCACTCCAGCAGCTCGCCGTTGGCGACCAGCTTGCCGAACTCGTCCTCGCCGGTGAACCAGTACTGGACGCCGTGCCGCTCCCCCGGCCGGGGCCTGCGGGTGGTCGCCGACACGGAGAGCCAGACCTCGGGGTGTGCCTTGCGCATATGGGCGACGACCGTGCTCTTGCCGACACCGGAGGGGCCGGAGAGCACGGTCAGCCGCGGACGTTCACTCATGCACCGATTATCCCGGACGCGGGGCGTGCCGGGACACCGGTGCGGCTGCGGGGCCTCAGGAGGCGGTCGCGCCGCCGAACTCGCGCTCCAGCGAGGCGATCTGATTGGAGCCGAGACCGCGGACGCGGCGGGACTCGGAGATGCCGAGGCGCTCCATGATCTGCTTGGCGCGGACCTTGCCGACGCCGGGGAGGGACTCGAGCAGGGCGGAGACCTTCATCTTGCCGATGACGTCGTTCTCCTGGCCCTGCTTGATGACCTCGCTCAGCGAAGCACCGCTGTGCTTCAGCCTGTTCTTCACCTCGGCGCGCTCCCGGCGAGCCTCAGCGGCCTTGGCGAGCGCAGCAGCGCGCTGTTCAGGGGTCAGGGGCGGAAGTGCCACGCCGTTCACCTCAGGGTTCGAACGAATGGGATGTCCAACTAGCGATCGCAGAGGAACCTAGCTGCTCTGACCTGCAGGAGCAACGACAAACGCGCTCCACTTGCGACCTACCGCCGGAGACTACCCCCCCTGGGGGCCCACGTCAGGAGAAGGGACGGAAAAGTCCTGGTCAGCGCAGATCGACCAGGACATTTCCGCGCATACATCCCCGCGGCGGGCCCCGGTGTGACGGCCCTCACGCCCCGGCCCGCCGGCCGGGACTCAGGCCCTGAGGGCGGCGGCGAGCGCGGCGGCCGCCGCGCCCGGGTCCGCCGCGGCGGTGACCGGACGGCCGACGACCAGCAGGTCGGCGCCGTCGGCGAGGGCCTGCTCGGGGGTGGCGACCCGGGCCTGGTCGCCCAGCGCCGCGCCCGCCGGACGCACGCCGGGGGTCACCAGGTGGACGTCCGGGCCCACCTCGGCCCGCACCGCGGCGACCTCGCGCGGCGAGCAGACCAGGGCGCGGGCGCCCGCGCCGACGGCGAGCACGGCGAGGCGGCGCACCGCGTCGAGGGCCGGGCCGGCGAGGCCGACCGCGTCCAGGTCCTCCTCGGACATCGAGGTGAGGACGGTGACGGCGGTGATCCGGGTCTGCGGCAGCGCCTCGGCGGCGGCGCGGACCATGGCGGCGCCGCCGGAGGCGTGCACCGTGAGGTAGGCGGGGGCGAGGTCGGCGACCGAGCGGGCGGCCCCGGCGACGGTGTTGGGGATGTCGTGGAGCTTGAGGTCGAGGAAGAGGTCGCGGCCGCCGCTGGCCCCGCGCACCCGGCGGACGGCGTCGTGGCCGTGGGCGAGGTACAGCTCCAGGCCCACCTTGACGGTGGAGACGTGCGGGCCGACGGCCTCGGCCCAGCCGGTGGCGGTGGCGAGGTCGGGGGCGTCGAGGGCGACGGCGATCGGGGCGGGCGCGGGGGCCTTGCGGGTGGCGGTCACGGGGGTCCTCACTGCTCGTCGCGGGCGGGGTCGTTCGGGGAGGCGCCGTCCGGGGAGGGCACGGGGGCCGCACCGGCGCCGACGGCGTCGGCGAGGGTCGCGTACCCGCTCGCCCGCAGGCGGGCGGCGAGGCCGCGGTGGACCCGCCGGGTCCAGAAGGGGCCCTGGTAGATGAAGGCGCTGTAGCCCTGGACCAGGGTGGCCCCGGCCAGGATGCGCTCCCAGGCGTCGTCGGCGGTCTCGATCCCGCCGACCCCGACGAGGGTGAGGCGGCCCCCGGTGCGGGCGTGCAGGCGGCGCAGCACCTCCAGCGAGCGCTCCTTCAGCGGCGCGCCGGACAGGCCGCCGGCGCCGGCCGCCGCCACGGTGGCCGCGTCGGTGCGCAGACCCTCGCGGCCGATGGTGGTGTTGGTGGCGATGACGCCGTCGAGGCCCAGCTCCAGGGCGAGGTCGGCGACGGCGTCGACGTCGGCGTCGGCCAGGTCGGGGGCGATCTTCACCAGCAGCGGGACCCGGCGGTCGGCGGAGCGGTCGGCGGCCTCGCGGACGGCGGTGAGCAGCGGGCGGAGCTGGTCGACGGCCTGGAGGTTCCGCAGCCCGGGGGTGTTGGGCGAGCTGACGTTGACGACGAGGTAGTCGGCGTGGCGGGCCAGGCGCTCGGTGCTGGTGACGTAGTCGGCGACGGCCTCCGCCTCCGGGACGGCCTTGGTCTTGCCGATGTTGACGCCGACGACGGTGGAGGTGCGGGGCCGGGCCGCGAGGCGGGCGGCGACGGCGGCGGAGCCGTCGTTGTTGAAGCCCATCCGGTTGACCAGGGCGCGGTCCTCGACGAGGCGGAAGAGGCGCGGGGCGGGGTTGCCGGGCTGGGGCTGCCCGGTGACGGTGCCGATCTCCACGTGGTCGAAGCCGGCCATGGCGAGGCCGTCGATGCCGACGGCGTTCTTGTCGAAGCCCGCGGCCAGGCCGAAGGGGCCGGGCATGTCCAGGCCGAGCGCGGTCACCCGCAGCGCGGGGTCGCGGGGGGCGAGCACCCGGCGGACCAGGGTGCGCAGGCCGGGGACGGCGGAGGCGGTGCGGATCCAGCCGAAGGCCAGGTGATGGGCCTTCTCGGGGTCCATGCGGCGGAAGAGGAGGTCGAAGAGGAGGCGGTACACGGGGCGGTGCCTTCCGGTGGGCCGGGCGGAGGGGGCCGGCGGAGGGGGCCGGTCGGGCCGGCCGGGGTGCGGGGGCCGGGCGGTGGGGTCCGGGCGGGAGGCCCGGGGTGCGGGGCGGGCGGGGCCGGGCAGGACTGTGGGGGGCACCCCGTCGGTACGGCGTGCCCCCCACGGGTCGCGCTACTGCTTCTGCCGGGCCGCGTTCAGCAGCGCCGCGTGCTCCTGCAGCGACATGACGCCGACGTCGCCGCGGATCAGTGCGTCGATGCCCTGGACGGCCGCGCCCATGGCCTGGACCGTGGTCAGGCAGGGCACGCCGCGGGCGACGGAGGCGGTGCGGATCTCGTAGCCGTCGAGGCGGCCGCCGGTCCCGAACGGGGTGTTGATGATCAGGTCGACCCCGCCGTCGTGGATGAGCTGCACGATGGTCTTCTCGCCGTTCGGGCCCTCGCCCTCGCTGTGCTTGCGCACCACGGTGGAGGGGATGCCGTTGCGCTGCAGCACCTCGGCGGTGCCGGAGGTGGCGAGCAGCTCGAAGCCGAGCTCGACCAGGGCGCGGGCGGGGAAGACCAGGCTGCGCTTGTCGCGGTTGGCGACCGAGACGAAGACGCGGCCCTTGAGCGGCAGCGCGCCGTAGGCGCCGGCCTGGGACTTGGCGTACGCGGTGCCGAAGACCGAGTCCAGGCCCATGACCTCGCCGGTGGAGCGCATCTCCGGGCCGAGGACGGTGTCCACGCCGCGGCCGGAGGCGTCGCGGAAGCGGCTCCACGGCATCACGGCCTCCTTGACCGCGACCGGGCACTCCAGCGGCAGGGTGCCGCCGTCGCCCTCGGCCGGGAGCATGCCCTCGGCGCGCAGCTGGGCGATGGTGGCGCCGAGCGAGACGCGGGCGGCGGCCTTGGCCAGCGGCACGGCGGTGGCCTTGGAGGTGAACGGCACGGTGCGCGAGGCGCGGGGGTTGGCCTCCAGCACGTAGAGGATGTCCCCGGCCATGGCGAACTGGATGTTGATCAGTCCGCGGACCCCGACGCCCCTGGCGATGGCCTCGGTGGAGGCCCGAAGCCGCTTGATGTCGTGGCCGCCGAGGGTGATCGGGGGCAGCGCGCAGGCGGAGTCGCCGGAGTGGATGCCGGCCTCCTCGATGTGCTCCATGACGCCGCCGAGGTAGAGCTCGGTGCCGTCGTAGAGCGCGTCGACGTCGATCTCCACGGCGTCGTCGAGGAAGCGGTCCACCAGAACCGGGTGCTCGGAGATCAGGCCGGCGTGGCGCTCCAGGTACGCGGCCAGCGACGGCTCGTCGTAGACGATCTCCATGCCGCGGCCGCCGAGCACGTAGGACGGGCGGACCAGGACCGGGTAGCCGATCTCGTCGGCGATGGCCTTGGCCTCCTCGAAGGAGAAGGCGGTGCCGTGCTTGGGGGCGGGCAGGCCCGCGTCGCGCAGCACGCGGCCGAAGGCGCCGCGCTCCTCGGCGAGGTGGATGGCCTCCGGGGAGGTGCCGACGATCGGCACGCCGTTGTCCTTGAGCGCCTGGGCGAGGCCGAGCGGGGTCTGGCCGCCGAGCTGGACGATGACGCCGGCGAGCGGGCCGGCCTGCTGCTCGGCGTGGACGACCTCCAGGACGTCCTCCAGGGTGAGCGGCTCGAAGTAGAGCCGGTCGGAGGTGTCGTAGTCCGTGGAGACGGTCTCCGGGTTGCAGTTGACCATCACGGTCTCGTAGCCGGCCTCGGCGAGCGCGAAGGAGGCGTGGACGCAGGAGTAGTCGAACTCGATGCCCTGGCCGATGCGGTTGGGCCCGGAGCCGAGGATGACCACGGCGGGCTTCTCGCGCGGCGCGACCTCGGTCTCCTCGTCGTAGGAGGAGTAGAAGTACGGCGTGCGGGCGGCGAACTCGGCGGCGCAGGTGTCGACGGTCTTGTACACCGGGCGGATGCCGAGGGCGTGCCGGACCTCGCGGACCACGTCGGCGCTCAGGCCGCGGATCCCGCCGATCTGCCGGTCGGAGAAGCCGTGCCGCTTGGCGTGGCGCAGCAGCCCGGGGGTGAGCTCGGGGGCCTCGGCGAGCTCGGCGGCGATCTCGTCGAGGAGGAAGAGCTGGTCGACGAACCACGGGTCGATCCGGGTGGCCTCGAAGACCTCCTCGGGGGTGGCCCCGGCCCGGATGGCCTCCATGACGGTGTTGATGCGGCCGTCGGTGGGGGTCCGCGCCGTGGCGAGCAGCTCGTCCTTGTCGCCGGGCTCGCCCGTCCAGGTGAACTCGGAGTCCTTCTTCTCCAGGGAGCGCAGCGCCTTGTTGAGCGCCTCGGGGAAGTTGCGGCCCAGGGCCATGGCCTCGCCCACCGACTTCATGGTGGTGGTGAGGGAGGCGTCGGCGGAGGGGAACTTCTCGAAGGCGAACCGCGGCACCTTCACCACGACGTAGTCGAGGGTGGGCTCGAAGGAGGCCGGGGTCTGCTCGGTGATGTCGTTGGGGATCTCGTCGAGGGTGTAGCCGACGGCGAGCTTGGCGGCGATCTTGGCGATCGGGAAGCCGGTGGCCTTGGAAGCGAGCGCGGAGGAGCGGGAGACGCGGGGGTTCATCTCGATGACGATGACCCGGCCGTCCTCGGGGTCGACCGCGAACTGGATGTTGCAGCCGCCGGTGTCGACGCCGACCTCGCGGATGACGGCGATGCCGACGTCGCGCAGCACCTGGTACTCGCGGTCGGTCAGCGTCATCGCGGGGGCGACGGTGATGGAGTCGCCGGTGTGGACGCCCATCGGGTCGAAGTTCTCGATGGAGCAGACGACCACGACGTTGTCATTGCGGTCGCGCATCAGCTCCAGCTCGTACTCCTTCCAGCCGAGGATGGACTCCTCCAGGAGCACCTCGGTGGTCGGCGAGAGGGCGAGGCCCTGGCCGGCGATGCGGCGCAGGTCCTCCTCGTCGTGGGCGAAGCCGGAGCCGGCGCCGCCCATGGTGAAGGAGGGGCGGACGACGACGGGGTAGCCGCCGAGGGTCTCGACGCCCGCCAGGACCTCGTCCATGGTGTGGCAGATGACCGAGCGGGCGGACTCGCCGTGGCCGGTCTTCGCCTTCACGGCCTCGACGACGGCCTTGAAGCGGTCGCGGTCCTCGCCCTTCTCGATGGCCTCGATGTTGGCGCCGATCAGCTCGACGCCGTACTTCTCCAGGACGCCGTTCTTGGCCAGCGCCACGGCGGCGTTGAGCGCGGTCTGGCCGCCGAGGGTGGGGAGCAGCGCGTCGGGCCGCTCCTTGGCGATGATCTTCTCGACGAACTCCGGGGTGATCGGCTCGACGTAGGTGGCGTCGGCGATCTCCGGGTCGGTCATGATCGTCGCCGGGTTGGAGTTGACCAGGACGACCCGCAGGCCCTCGGCCTTGAGGACGCGGCAGGCCTGGGTGCCGGAGTAGTCGAACTCGGCGGCCTGGCCGATGACGATCGGGCCGGAGCCGATGACCAGGACGGACTGGATATCGGTGCGCTTAGGCACGCTGGCCCTCCATGAGCTTCACGAAGCGGTCGAACAGGTAGGCGGCGTCGTGCGGGCCGGCGGCCGCTTCGGGGTGGTACTGGACGCTGAAGGCGGGGGTGTCGAGCAGGCGCAGGCCCTCGACCACGTCGTCGTTGAGGCAGACGTGGGAGACCTCGACCCGGCCGTAGGGGGTGTCGGTGACCCGGTCGAGGGGCGCGTCCACGGCGAAGCCGTGGTTGTGCGCGGTGACCTCCACCGTGCCGGTGGCGCGGTCCTGCACGGGCTGGTTGATGCCGCGGTGGCCGTACTTCAGCTTGTAGGTGCCGAAGCCGACGGCGCGGCCGAGGAGCTGGTTGCCGAAGCAGATGCCGAAGAGCGGGGTCCTCCGCTCCAGCACGCCGCGGACCACGGTGAGGTCGGCGGTGGCGGGGTCGCCGGGGCCGTTGGAGAGGAACACGCCGTCGGGTTCGACGGCGTACACCTCCTCCAGGGTGGCGGTGGCGGGCAGCACGTGCACCTCGATGCCGCGCTCGGCCATCCGCTGCGGGGTCATGGCCTTGATGCCGAGGTCGAGGGCGGCGACGGTGAACCGCGCGGTGCCCAGGGGCAGGGCCTGGCCGTCGGGCCCGAGCGCGGGCACGACGTACGGCTCGGCGGTGGCGACCTCGGCGGAGAGGTCGGCGCCCGTCATCTGCGGGGCCCGCCGGACCCGCTCCAGCAGCGCGGCGTCGTCGGCGGCCGCGGCCAGCGCCGGGCCGGAGAAGATGCCGACGCGCATGGCGCCGCGCTCGCGCAGGTGGCGGGTGAGGGCGCGGGTGTCGATGCCGCTGATGCCGACGACGCCCTGCCGCTCCAGCTCGTCGTCCAGGGAGCGCACCGAGCGCCAGTTGGAGGGCACCCGGGCGGGGTCGCGGACCACGTAGCCGGCGACCCAGATGCGGGACGACTCGGGGTCCTCGTCGTTGACGCCGGTGTTGCCGACGTGCGGGGCGGTCATCACGACCACCTGGCGGTGGTACGAGGGGTCGGTGAGGGTCTCCTGGTAGCCGGTCATGCCGGTGTTGAAGACCGCCTCGCCGAAGGTCTCGCCGACGGCGCCGTACGCCTGGCCGCGGAAGGTGCGCCCGTCCTCCAGGACGAGGACGGCCGGGACGCGCTCCCGGCGGGCGGCGCGGCGCTGCCCGGCCGACGGCCGGGCCTGCGTGGCGGGGGCGGGTGCGGTCATGACGTGCCTTCCGTGTCGTGTCGTGCGGCGGGGGCGGCGGCGGCGATGCGGTCGATCGCGGCGACCCACGCGGGGTGCTGGTCGGGGTGGTCGGCGCGGAAGCCGGAGTCGAGGCGCGTGTCGCCGAGGCGCCAGGTGACGACCAGCAGGCCGGAGGGGACGACCTTGCCGGCGATCCCGGAGTCGGTGCGGGCGCCGGCCAGGTCCCCGGCGGGGATCCACAGGTCCCCGGCGCCGGGGCGGCGGGCCAGCAGGCCGCGCTCGGTGAGGGTGAGCTCGGCGAGGCTGCGGGCCCCCAGGCCGTGGGCGACGATCCGCTCCAGCCACTCCCCCGCCCGGGTGGTGCCGTGGTAGCGGCCGGTGGCGGCGAGGAGGACCGGTCCCGGGTCCTCGGGGGGCTCGGGCAGCGGCGGCAGGTCGGACTGGAGGGTGGAGCGCCAGTTCCAGCCCTGGCGCATCAGCCAGTAGACGAGGACGACGAGGAGGACGAGCCCGGCGCTCCAGCCCAGGTACTGCTCCCAGTGCCGGACCGGTGCGGAGTGCGGGGCCTCCGCGAGGAGGGCGAGGGGTGCGCTCGGGAGGGTCACGCCGCGCCCCCGGCGACGGCCTCGGGCGCCACCGGCTCGCCGTCGACGACGGTCGGCACGCCGCGCAGGAAGGTGGCGCGGACCCGTCCGGGCAGCTCCAGGCCGCGGTAGGGGGTGTTGCGGCTGCGGGTGGCGAAGCTCTCGGGGATCACCGTTCCACGGTACGCGGGGTCGACCAGGACGAGGTTGGCCGGCTCACCCGGCGAGACGGGGCGGCCGTGGCCGGCGAGGCGGCCGATCCGGGCGGGCCGGAAGGACATGCGGTCGGCGACGCCGGCCCAGTCCAGCAGGCCGGTGTCGACCATGGCGTGCTGGACGACGGAGAGCGCGGTCTCCAGGCCGACCATGCCCATGGCGGCGACGGCCCACTCGCAGTCCTTGTCCTCCGCGGGGTGCGGGGCGTGGTCGGTGGCGACGGCGTCGATGGTGCCGTCGGCCAGGGCCTCGCGCAGGGCGGCCACGTCGGCGGCGGTGCGCAGCGGCGGGTTGACCTTGTAGACCGGGTCGTAGGAGCGGACGAGCTCGTCGGTGAGGAGCAGGTGGTGGGGGGTGACCTCGGCGGTGACGTCCCAGCCCTTGGCCTTGGCCCAGCGGATGATCTCGACGGAGCCGGCGGTGGAGACGTGGCAGACGTGCAGGCGGGAGCCGACGTGGGCGGCGAGCAGCACGTCCCGGGCGATGATCGCCTCCTCGGCGACGGCGGGCCAGCCGCCGAGGCCCAGCTCGCCGGAGACGGCGCCCTCGTTCATCTGGGCGCCCTCGGTGAGGCGGGGCTCCTGGGCGTGCTGGGCGACGACGCCGTCGAAGGCCTTCACGTACTCCAGGGCGCGGCGCATGATCACGGCGTCGTCGACGCACTTGCCGTCGTCGGAGAAGACCCGGACGCCCGCGGCGGAGTCGTGCATGGCGCCGAGCTCGGCGAGCTGCTTGCCCTCCAGGCCGACCGTGACGGCGCCGACCGGCTGCACGTCGCAGTAGCCGGAGGCGCGGCCGAGGCGCCAGACCTGCTCCACCACGCCGGCGGTGTCGGCGACGGGGAAGGTGTTGGCCATGGCGTGGACGGCGGTGTAGCCGCCGCGGGCCGCGGCGCGGGTGCCGGTGAGGACGGTCTCGGCGTCCTCGCGCCCGGGCTCGCGCAGGTGGGTGTGGAGGTCGACCAGGCCCGGGAGGAGGACCAGGCCGGTGGCGTCGGTCTCGGTGTCGGCGCCGCCGAGGCCGGTGCCGACCTCGCGGACGACCCCGTCGGCGATCAGGACGTCCTGCGGGTCCCCGCCGAGGACGCGGGCGTTGCGGATGAGGTGGGTGGTCACGGGGTGCTCTCCTCGGCGGCGGGGGCGGCGGGGGCGTCGGCGGCGGCGGCGGGGCCGGCGGGGGCGCCGTCGGCGGGGGTGGCGCCGCCGAGCAGCAGGTACAGGACGGCCATGCGGACGCTGACGCCGTTGGCGACCTGCTCGACGACGGTGCAGCGGGGCGAGTCGGCGACGTCGGCGGTGATCTCCATGCCGCGGACCATCGGGCCGGGGTGCATCACGATGGCGTGCCCCGGCAGGGCCGCCATGCGGATGCCGTCCAGGCCGTAGCGGCGGGAGTACTCGCGCTCGGTGGGGAAGAAGGCGGCGTTCATCCGCTCGCGCTGGACGCGCAGCATCATCAGGGCGTCGGTCTTGGCGAGGACGGCGTCCAGGTCGTAGGAGACCTCGCAGGGCCAGCTCTCGACGCCGATCGGCACCAGGGTCGGCGGGGCGACCAGGGTGACCTCGGCGCCCAGGGTGCTCAGCAGCAGCACGTTGGAGCGGGCGACGCGGCTGTGCAGGATGTCGCCGACGATCGTCACGCGGCGGCCCGCCAGGTCGCGGCCGGCGCCGGGGTTCAGGTGGCGGCGCATGGTGAAGGCGTCGAGCAGGGCCTGCGTGGGGTGCTCGTGGGTGCCGTCGCCGGCGTTGATGACGCTGCCGTGCAGCCAGTCGGACTGCGCGAGGCGCAGCGGGGCGCCGGAGGCGCCGTGCCGGATGACGACGGCGTCGGCGCCCATGGCCTGGAGGGTGAGGGCGGTGTCCTTGAGGGACTCGCCCTTGGAGACCGAGGAGCCCTTCGCGGAGAAGTTGACGACGTCGGCGGAGAGCCGCTTCTCGGCGATCTCGAAGGAGGTGCGGGTGCGGGTGGAGTCCTCGAAGAAGAGGTTGACGACGGTGCGGCCGCGCAGGGTCGGCAGCTTCTTGACGGCGCGGGACGAGACCTGGGCCATCTCCTCGGCGGTGTCGAGGATCAGCAGCGCGTCGTCGCGGGTGAGGTCGGCGGCGGAGACGAGGTGGCGCTTCACGCGGTTGCTACTCCGGGAGGTGCGGTGCGGACGGCTGCTCGGCGTCGGGGGCGTCCCCGCTCCCGGGGTCCCGGCCGGCGGCCAGGGCCTGGGAGGACAGGGCGGCGTAGTCGCGGTCGCCGACCAGGACGGCGTCGCGGCCGTCGGTCTCGGCGAGCTGGACCTTGACGGCCTCGCGCAGCGAGGTGGGCAGGTTCTTGCCCACGTAGTCGGCACGGATCGGCAGTTCGCGGTGGCCGCGGTCGACGAGGACGGCGAGCTGGACGGCGCGGGGCCGGCCGATGTCGCCGAGGGCGTCGAGGGCGGCGCGGACGGTGCGGCCCGAGAAGAGCACGTCGTCGACGAGGACCACGAGGCGGCCGTCGATGCCGCCGGGCGGGATCTCGGTGTGCTCCAGGGCCCGGGCGGGCTTCATCCGCAGGTCGTCCCGGTACATGGTGATGTCCAGGGTGCCGAGCGGGATCTCGCGGCCGGTGATGGCGGCGAGCCTGGCGCGGAGCCGGCGGGCGAGGTGGACGCCGCGGGTGTGGATGCCGAGGAGGACGACGTCCTCCGCGCCCTTGGCGCGTTCGACGACCTCGTGCGCGATGCGGGTGACCACCCGGGCGATGTCGGACTCGTCGAGGACCTGGTGGGGCGGGCGCGGCGTGGCGCCCGTGTCCTGGGATGCGGTCATGCCGAAGCGGACCTCCTTCCCCGCCTCACGGGACGGGTCTTAAAGGATGTCTGGAAAAGGGCTTGTCCGGCGTGCGGGCAGGCCGTGCCCCACTTTATCAGGAGCACCCGGGACGGTTTCGGCGGGAGGCCCCGGACGGGGCGAAGCAGCAGCTCAGCCCGGCGGCGGCGGGCGGCGGGGCGACCCGGGGCGGGGTATTCGCACGGCTGCACCATTCGGCTTGACGAACGCACATTACTCTGCGTAACCTCACAGTGAGTTACGGACCGGGCGTCGCAACGGGGCAGCCGCGCCGGCCGCCCACCCCTCACAGGTGCGTCCGACCGCCCCGTACAGCGCGTCCGGCCGTCCCGACACCACGTCCGCGACACCATGTCCGGCCCTCAACACCACGTCCGGGGAGACCAATGTCCAGCGACTACGCGAAACAGCTCGGGGGCAAGCTCCGCGCGATCCGCACCCAGCAGGGCCTCTCCCTGCACGGCGTCGAGGAGAAGTCCCAGGGGCGCTGGAAGGCCGTCGTGGTCGGGTCCTACGAGCGCGGCGACCGCGCCGTGACCGTCCAGCGCCTGGCCGAACTGGCCGAGTTCTACGGCGTCCCCGTGCAGGAGCTGCTCCCCGGCAGCACCCCGGGCGGCGCCGCCGAGCCCCCGCCGCGCCTGGTGCTCGACCTGGAGCGGCTGTCCCAGGTCCCGTCCGAGAAGGCCGGCCCGCTGCAGCGCTACGCGGCGACCATCCAGAGCCAGCGCGGCGACTACAACGGCAAGGTGCTCTCCATCCGGCAGGACGACCTGCGCACGCTGGCCGTGATCTACGACCAGTCGCCGTCGATCCTGACCGAGCAGCTGATCAGCTGGGGCGTGCTCAACCCCGACGCGCGCCGCGCGGTGCGCGAGGACGACTCGGTCTGACCCCCCCGGGTCCGGCCCCCGCGCCGTCCCGGTCCGGCGGACCGGGACGGGCAGGGCGGCCCGGCGCACCCGGTCCACCGGCGGCCGGGGCGGAACGCGGCACTCCGCGTCCCGCCCCGGCCGCCGTGCGTTGTCAGGCCGTGCGTCGTCCGGCCCCCGCGCATGGTCCGGCCGTGCGCCGTCCCACCGCCGTGCGTCGTCCGGCCGTGCGTTCCCGGGCCCCGCGCAGGGCGCTGCGGCGGCGCGGGGCCCGTGCGGGGCGCGGCGGTGCGGGAGAGCGCCGGGAACGGCCGAAGGCCCGCGGCGGGACCCCGTGGAGGGGTCCCGCCGCGGGCCTTCGGCAAGGGCGGCCGCGGTGCCGCGCCGGGACGGGTCCCGGCCGGCGGTCCGCCGGCGTCAGCGGCGCAGGGAGGGCTTGAGCTCCTTGAGCCGGCCGAGCAGGCCGTTGACGAACGCGGGCGACTCGTCGGTGGAGAACTCCTTGGCGATCTCCACCGCCTCGTCCAGGACGACCGCGTCCGGCACGTCGTCCTCCCAGATCAGCTCGTAGGCGCCGAGCCGGAGGATGTTGCGGTCCGCGATGGGCATGCGGTCCAGCGTCCAGCCCACGGCGTAGCCGGAGATGAGCTCGTCGATCCGGGCGGCGTGCTGCGCGTACCCCTCGACCAGCTGCATCGTGTACTCGCCCACCTGCGGGACGCCCTCGTCGGGCTTGGGCTCCCGGCCCCGGCGGATCCAGTCGGCGAGGACGCCCTGGGGGTCGACGCCGCGGTGGTCGGCCTCGAAGAGGATCTGGAACGCGCGCTTGCGCGCCTTGCTGCGTGCTGCGGACACGGTTAGCTGTTCACCCGGCCGAGGTAGCTGCCGTCGCGGGTGTCGACCTTGACCTTCTCACCGGTGGTGATGAAGAGCGGCACGGCGATCTCGTAGCCGGTCTCCAGGCGGGCGGGCTTGGTGCCGCCGGTGGAGCGGTCGCCCTGGACGCCGGGCTCGGTGTACTCGATCACGAGCTCGACGGAGGCGGGCAGCTCAACGTAGAGCGCCTGGCCCTCGTAGATGGCCACGACGGCCTCGAAGCCCTCGAGGAGGTAGTTGGCGGCGTCGCCGACGACCTCGGGGCTGATCGGCATCTGCTCGAAGGTGTCCGTGTCCATGAACACGAAGTCCGAGCCGTCCTTGTAGGAGAACTGCATGCCGCGCTTGTCGACGGTGGCGGTCTCCACCTTGGTGCCGGCGTTGAAGGTCTTGTCGACGACCTTGCCGGAGAGCACGTGCTTGAGCTTGGTGCGGACGAAGGCGCCGCCCTTGCCGGGCTTGACGTGCTGGAACTCGACGACGGACCAGAGCTGGCCGTTGTCGAGCTTGAGCACCATGCCGTTCTTGAGGTCGTTCGTGGTCGCCACGGTCGCACTAACTCCTGCATAGAGATGTCAAGGAACCAAGGGCGTGTGTCCTGCGGGCCCTCCGGGACCGCGGCCCCTTCGGGACGCCGCCCGCGCGGACCGCGGTCCGTGCGGACCGCCGCCCGTCCGGGCTCACAGGGCGAGGAGCTCCTTGGTGGTGATGGTGAGCAGCTCGGGACCGCCCTCTCCGAGGGGGCGGACGACGAGCGTGTCCTCGATCCGGACGCCGCCCCGGCCCGGGAGGTGGACCCCGGGGCCGACGGTGACCGGCACACGAGCATCCAGTTTACCCATGCCGCCGGGACCGAGTCGCGGCTCCTCCGCGATCTCCAGTCCCACGCCGTGTCCGACGGCCCGGTAGGGCTCCTCGGCGTGGCCCGCCGCCTGCAGCACCTCGCGCACCACGCGGTCCGCGTCGTGGCAGGGCGTGCCGGGCAGCAGCGCCTCCCGGCCGGCCCGCTGGGCGGCGAAGACGACCGCGTGCAGGTCGATCTGCCACTGGGCGGGCGCGGTGCCGATGACGAAGGTTCGCACCGCCGAGGCGCCGTAGCCGCGGTAGCGGGCGCCGAGCGCCACGGTGAGGAAGTCGCCCTCCTCCACGCGGCGGTCGGTGGGCGCGTGCCCCGCCAGCCCGGCGTGGGGGCCGGTGGCGATGGAGACCGGGAAGGCCGCGCGGTCGGCGCCGTGGTCGACCATGCGGCGCTCCAGCTCCATGGCCAGGTGCCGCTCGGTGCGGCCGACGAGGATCGACTCCAGCAGTTCGCCGAGGGCCTGGTCGGCGATCTCGGCGGCGATCCGCAGCGCGGCGATCTCCTCCTCGTCCTTGACCAGGCGCAGCTGCTCCACCGAACGCCCCAGGTCGACGGGGCGGCCCGGGGCGGCGGCCCCGGCGACCGCGCGGTGGCGGACGACCGTCAGGTCGTGCTCCTCGACCGCGAGGACGGCGGCCCGGTGGCGGGCGGCCTCGGCGGCGGCGGCCACGGCCGGGTCCGCGCCCGCCGGGACCGTGAGCCGCTGGACCTCGTCGGACTGCGGCCCGGGCCCCTCGGCGGCGTGCGGCGCGTCCTCCGGTACGGCGAGCACCGCCCGGTCCCGGACCAGCAGCAGGGCGGCGCACCCGGGTACGGCGCCCGCCAGGTACCGCACGTTCGCCGGGCGGGTCACCAGGACGGCGTCGGCGGCGAGGGCCCCGCACCGCTCCCTGAGGCGCTCGCGTCGTGCTGCGTGCACATCGGCCATGCAGGCAGCGTACGTGCGTTCGTGCCGCACGGCCTGCGGCGTCACCCGTGTGGCGCAGGGGGGCCGCTAGCGGACCGGGTGGCCGGCCAGGCGGGCGGCGACGACGCGGTCGAGCTCGGCGGCGGTGGCGGCCACGTCGAGGCGGCTGTTGTCGATGATGGGGAGCCCGGAGTTGTACCAGCCGGCCATCCGGCCGTGGATGCGGGCGACCTCCTCGTCGCTGAGCCTGCGGGTGCCGCTGCGCCGGGCGTTGCGGGCCAGCACCGACTCCAGGCCCGGCAGGAGCACCACCGGGACCATGCCGGGGCCGATGTGGCGCTTCCAGCCGCCGAGGCCGATGGCCGGGCGGTCGGGGAAGACGGCGTCGTCGATGATGCAGGAGATGCCGTTGGCGAGGTAGTTGCGGCAGGCGAAGCCGCAGGTGCGGCGGGCGAGGCGGTACTGCGCCTCGGAGTGCTCGTTCCAGCCGGACTGGGGGTTGGCGAAGCCGGACCGCACCCACTCGCGGACGTCGTCCAGGCTGATGTGGGCGGTGGGGACGGTGCGCAGGCCGGCCCAGTGGCGGGCGACGGTGGTCTTGCCGGCGCCGGCCGGTCCGATCAGCAGGACGGCGACCGGTCCGGCGGAGGCCTGCGGGTGCGGGCCCGGCGCGGGGGCCGGGAGCGTGGCGGGGACGCCCGGCGGCAGGGGGAAGTGCCCGGTGGCCCCGGCGGGGGCGTGCGGGGGCGCGGGCGGCTGGGCCGGGGACGGATGGCCGGCCGGGAGGTGGGGCTGCGCGGGCCGGGGGTGGACGCCCTGGGGGTGGACGCCCTGGGGGTGGGGGTGCCCCGGGTGGGGGTGCAGGGGCTGGGGGTGCGGCGCGTGCGGGGGCCGGCCGGGCGGGGACGGGACGGGGTGCCCGCCGCCCGGCGCGCCGGGCGGGAAGGACGGCACGCCCTGCTGTCCCGCGCCGTACGGGCCCGGCGGGTGGGGGGCCTGCGGCGCTCCCCCGGCATGCTGCGTCACGTGCACCTCCGGCGGGGACGATACACGGCGGCCCGGCGGCGGGCACAGTCCGCCGCCGGGCCGCCGTCCGGCTCCTGACGCCGGGTCGGCGGGCGCGGCCTCCCGGCCTCCCCGCGGCCCGGCAGCCGCCCGGCCGCCGCTCAGCCGCCGGCCAGGCCGTCCGCGAGCGCGCGCAGGGCCAGTTCGTACGAGCCGATGCCGAATCCGGCGACCGTGCCGGAGGCGACCGCGGCGACCACCGAGGTGTGCCGGAACTCCTCGCGGGCGTACGGGTTGGAGATGTGCACCTCGACCAGCGGGGCGGTGCGCTGCGCGGCGGCGTCCCGCATGCCGTACGAGTAGTGGGTGAAGGCGCCCGGGTTGAGCACGACCGGGAGGCGCCCGTCGGCGGCCTCGTGGAGCCAGCGGATCAGCTCGCCCTCGTCGTTGGTCTCCCGGACCTCCACCTCCAGGCCGAGCTCCCTGCCGAGCGCGGTGCAGCGCTCGACGAGCGCGGCGTAGGAGGTGGAGCCGTAGACGTCGGGCTCGCGGCTGCCGAGGCGGCCGAGGTTGGGCCCGTTGAGCACCAGGACACGGGTCACCCGGCGACCTCCGCGTACGCGGCGGCCAGCAGCGACGGGTCCGGGGCCTCCAGCACGGAGGGCTTGGCGAGGCCGTCGAGGACGACGAACCGCAGCATGTCGCCGCGCGACTTCTTGTCGACCTTCATGGCGTCCAGCAGCCGCGACCAGGCGTCGGCCCGGTAGGTGAGCGGCAGGCCGAGGGAGGCGAGGACGCTGCGGTGCCGGTCGGCGGTGGCGTCGTCCAGGCGCCCGGCGAGGCGGCCCAGTTCGGCGGCGAACACCATGCCGACGGAGACCGCCGCGCCGTGGCGCCACTTGTAGCGCTCGTTGCGCTCGATGGCGTGGCCGAGGGTGTGGCCGTAGTTGAGGACCTCGCGGCGCCCGGCCTCGCGCAGGTCGCCGGAGACCACCTCGGCCTTGACCCGCACGGCCCGCTCGATGAGCTCCAGGGTGTGCGGCCCGGAGGGGCGGGTGGCGCCCTCGGGGTCGGCCTCCACGAGGTCGAGGATGGCCGGGTCGGCGATGAAGCCCGCCTTGACGACCTCGGCGAGGCCGCCGATGTAGTCGTTGCGCGGCACGGTCTCCAGCGTCGCCAGGTCGGCGAGGACCCCGGCGGGCGGGTGGAAGGCGCCGACGAGGTTCTTGCCCTCGGCGATGTTGATGCCGGTCTTGCCGCCGACCGCCGCGTCCACCATGCCCAGCAGGGTGGTGGGCATGGCGATCCAGCGGACCCCGCGCAGCCAGGTGGCCGCGACGAAGCCGGCCAGGTCGGTGGTGGCGCCGCCGCCGACGCCGACCACCACGTCGCTGCGGGTGAAGCCGGTCTGGCCGAGCACGGACCAGCAGTAGGCGGCGACCTCGGCGCTCTTCGCGTCCTCCGCGTTGGGCACCTGGAGGGCGATGGCCTCGTAGCCCTGCGCGGCCAGGTCCTCGCGGATGGCGTCGCCGGTGGCGGCCAGCGCCTCGGGGTGGACGACGGCGACCCGGCGGGCGCGGGTGCCGACCAGTCCGGCCAGCTCGTCCAGCAGGTGGCGGCCGACCAGCACCTCGTACGGGGCGTCGCCGCCGACCGGGATGCGGACGGGGGTGCCGGCGCTCCCGGGGGTGCCGGCGGCTCCGGGGGTGTCGGGGCTCTCGGTGGTCATGCGGTCTTCAGCTCCAGGGCTTCGAGGACGGCGTCGGCGACCTCGTCGGGGGTGCGGCCGTCGGTGGCCACCACGGCGCGGGCCACCTCCAGGTACAGCGGGCGGCGGGCCTCCATCAGCTCGCGCCAGCGGGCCCGCGGATTGACCGCCAGCAGCGGGCGGGGGGCGTCCAGCCCGACCCGGCGGACGCCGTCGTGCACGCCGACGTCCAGGAAGGCGACGGGGCGGGCGGCGAGCAGCGCGCGGGTCGCCGGGTCGAGGACGGCGCCGCCGCCGAGGGCCAGGACGCCCGGGTGGGCGTCCAGGGCGGCGCGGACGGCGGCGGCCTCCAGGGCGCGGAAGTGCTCCTCGCCCTCGTCGACGAAGATGTCGGGGACGGGCTTGCCGGCGGCCTCGGCGATGTCCTCGTCGGTGTCCCGGAAGGGCAGGCCGAGGCGGTCGGCCAGCAGGCGGCCGACGGTGGTCTTGCCGGCCCCCATGGGGCCGACGAGGACCACCTGCGGGGTGGCGGCGGGCGGCACGGGGTTCTCGGTCACGGTGGCGGCGCCCTTCAGCGGATGACCAGGTCGTCCAGGTAGCCCCGGACGTTGCGGCGGGTCTCGGGGACGGAGTCGCCGCCGAACTTCTCCGCCACCGCGTCGGCCAGGACGAGGGCGACCATGGCCTCGGCGACGATGCCGGCCGCGGGGACTGCGCAGACGTCGGAGCGCTGGTGGTGGGCCCTGGCGGGCTCGCCGGTGCGCACGTCCAGGGTCGCCAGGGCGCGGGGCACGGTGGCGATGGGCTTCATCGCGGCGCGGACCCGCAGCACCTCGCCCGTGGACAGGCCGCCCTCGGTGCCGCCGGAGCGGCCGGAGCGGCGGCGCACGCCGTCCGGGGTGGGCTCGATCTCGTCGTGGGCCTGCGACCCGGGGACGCGGGCCAGCTCGAAGCCGTCGCCGACCTCCACGCCCTTGATGGCCTGGATGCCCATCAGGGCCGCGGCCAGGCGGGCGTCCAGGCGCCGGTCCCAGTGCACGTGCGAGCCGAGGCCCGGCGGCAGGCCGTAGGCGAGGACCTCGACGACGCCGCCGAGGGTGTCGCCGTCCTTGTGGGCCTGGTCGATCTCGGCGACCATCCGCGCGGAGGCGTCCGCGTCCAGGCAGCGCACGGGGTCGGCGTCGAGGCGGGCCTCGTCGGAGGGCTGCGGCACCGTGCCGGCGGGGGCCTTGGCGGCGCCCAGCTCCACGACGTGGGAGACCAGCTCGATGCCGGCGGTCTCCCGCAGGTACGAGCGGGCGACCGTGCCGAGGGCGACGCGGGCCGCGGTCTCGCGGGCGCTGGCGCGCTCCAGGATCGGCCGGGCCTCGTCGAAGTGGTACTTCTGCATGCCGGCCAGGTCGGCGTGGCCGGGGCGGGGCCGGGTCAGCGGCTCGTTGCGGGCGAGGCCCGCGAGGACGTCGGCGTCCACCGGGTCGGCGGACATCACCTGCTCCCACTTGGGCCACTCGGTGTTGCCGACCATGACCGCCACCGGGCTGCCGAGGGTCAGGCCGTGCCGGACACCGCCGAGGAAGGTCACCTCGTCGCGCTCGAACTTCATCCGGGCGCCGCGGCCGTAGCCCAGACGCCGCCGCGCCAGGGCGTCCGCCACCATGTCCGTGGTGACCGGAACGCCCGCCGGCAGTCCTTCCAGCGTCGCGACGAGTGCGGGGCCGTGCGACTCCCCCGCCGTCAGCCAGCGCAACCTGCTCAACGGTGCTCCTTCGTCCTCGGCCCGGCCGGTGCCTGGGCGCCGGGTTCGTCCCCTCGAATCCTTTCACGTCGGCGGGGTGCGGCGGAGCAGCGGTCCGCTGTACGGACGGTCGGGAGCGGCGGCACGGGCCCGGGACGGGAGCCGGCGCAGGGGGCCGGGCGCGGACCTGCTCAGCGGGCCGCGAGGGCGGCCTCGCCCGCGGCGCGCATGGCGGCCAGGGGCCCGGGGCGGACACCGGTGAAGAGCTCGCACTGCAGGACGGCCTGGTGGACCAGCAGGTCCAGGCCGCCCAGCACGGTGCCGCCGCGGGCGGCGCAGGCGGCCGCGAGCGGGGTGGGCCAGGGGTGGTAGAGCACGTCGAAGAGGACACCGGGGCGGTCCGGGACGGCGGCGGCCAGGGCGTCGGCGGCGCCCGCCGGGGTGGTGGAGACGGTGAGCGGCGAGGCCAGGGCGTCCGCGGCCCGCTCCCACGGCGCGGTGCGCACGGCCACGCCCAGGCGCTCGCCGAGGGCGCGCATCTCTGCGGCACGCTCCGGGCTGCGGACGTAGGCGGTCACCTCACCGGTGCAGACCCGGGCGAGGGCCGCGACAGCGGAGGAGGCGGTGGCGCCGCCGCCGAGGACGGCGGCGGCCTCCACCTTCTCCACGCCGCGCTCGGCGAGGGCGGCGACCAGGCCGGGGATGTCGGTGTTGTCGCCGGTCCGGCAGCCGTCGGCGGTGAACACGACGGTGTTGACGGCCTCCACGGCGAGGGCGGCGGGGCCCACCTCGTCGAGCAGCGGGATGACGGCCCGCTTCAGCGGCATGGTGAGGGAGAGCCCGGCCCAGCCCTCGCCGGGCACGTCGAGGGCGGCGAGGAAGCCCGGCAGGGCGGCTTCGTCCACCTCGTGGCGGCCGTAGCTCCAGCCGTCCAGGCCGAGGGCGGCGTAGGCGGCGGTGTGGAGCACCGGCGAGAGCGAGTGCGCGACGGGCGAGCCGAGGACCGCCGCGCGGTGGCGGACCGTCATCCGCCGCCGCCCTGGCTCTTCTCCAGCTCCTTCTTGAACAGGAGCACGTTCTTGTCGTGCTCGGCCCGGGTCGCCGCGAACCGGGTGTCGGTCGGCGTGATGGAGACGAAGTAGTACCAGGGGCCGGGGGCCGGGTTGAGGGCCGCCTGGAGCGCCTCCTCGCCGGGGTTGCTGATCGGCTGCGAGGGGAGGCCCTTGGTGTAGTAAGTGTTGATGGGGCTCGCGTAGGCGTGCATCTCGGTCGCACTGACGTGGAGCGTCCGGTTGCCCCGGGCGTAGTTGTAGGTGGAGTCGAACTGCAGGAAGCCGTTGGTCTCCGTGTTGCCGGGCTTGAGCCGGTTGTACACGACGCGGGAGATCTTGACGAAGTCCTGGGAGTTGAGCCCCTCCGCCTGCACGAGGCTGGCGACGGTCAGCAGCTCGTACGGCGACTTCAGGCCGTCCTTCCGGTAGCCGTCGGTGAAGCCCAGTTTGGTGAACTCGTCGTTGGCGCGGGCGACCATCTGCTTGAGCAGGGCCAGCGGCCTGGTCGTGTCGCCGATGGGGTAGCGCGCCGGGAAGAGGAAGCCCTCCGGGTTGCCGTGCGCCCAGGAGGGCAGGCCCAGCGACCTCAGGTTGGCCTTGGCGGTCTTCGCCGTGGTGCCCTTGTCCAGCTTCAGCTTGGCGTCGATCATCGCGTAGATCTCGGAGGCGCGGCGGCCCTCGGGGACGGCGAGCACGTTGCCGCCCGCCGACTCGATCAGGTACTTCACCGCCTCGGCGGAGGACATCTGCAGGCGCATGGTGAAGATGCCGGCCTGGATGGTGCTGGACTTCCCGTTGCCGTTGTAGGCCTTGACGAAGGCGTCGACGCTCTTGACCACGCCGGCCTTCTTGAGGGCGATGCCCATCTGGGTGCCGGTGGAGCCCTCGGGGATGTCCACCTGGACCGCACCGGTGCCCTGGCCGGTGTAGTCCGGCGGCGGCCCGAAGTGGTCCTGGTAGAAGGTGTAGCCGTAGTAGCCGCCGCCGCCGAGGACGCCGACCAGCACGAGGGAGACGACCAGGCAGGCGCCGCCGTTGCGGCGGCCGGACTTCCTGCCCTGCTGCTTGCGGCGGCGCTCGGCGCCGCGGCTGTCGTCCTGCGGGCCGAAGAAGGACCCCTCCTCGGCCTCCTCCGGCTCGTCGGCGTGCTCCTCGCCGTCCTGCCAGGACTCGTCGTCCGCCCAGGGGGCGTCGTGGCCGGGGGCGTCGTGGCCGGGGGCGTCGTGGCCGGGGGCGGCTCCCGGCGGGGCCTCCCAGCCGTGGCCGCCCTGCTCCGGACCCTGCTGCTGCGGGACGGGGTGCGGGTGCTGCGGCTGCCCGTACGGGCCGGGGTACTGCTGGTACCCGCCCGTGTCGTGCTGCCGGGGGTCGTGCTGCTGCGGGTACCCCTGGCCGGGGTGGTGCGGCTGCTGCGGGTACCCGGGCTGCTGGGGCTGCCCGTACGGGTCGGCGGGCCAGCCGCCCTGCCCGCCGTACTGCTGCCCCTGCTGCCCCTGGTGCCCCTGGTGCCCGGGGCCGCCGTACGAACGCCCGTGGCCGCCGTCGGGCCCGCCGGGCAGGTCGCCGTACAGCGGGTCCCCCGCGCTCCACGGCTGGGAGCCGTACCCCCGCCCCAGGTCAGTCATGGATCCCCTTTTGCCGACGGACAGCTCGAACCGGCGTGCTACCCGGAGCAGCCGTGCTCGGAGACGTTACCGTACCGCAACAGGGTGCCCGGCCCGCCTCCGGCGGCCCCCGCGGGGGTCAGCGGCCCTGCACCCCCGGTGAGCTGCCGTGCTGCTGCCGGTAGCGGTTGAAGTCCGCGACGTTCCGCTGCTGCTCGGCGTAACTGTCCGTGAACCGTGTGTCGCCGGGCTTGACGGTGACGAAGTAGAGCCACCTCCCCGGGGCCGGGTGCAGGGCCGCCCGGACCGCGTCGTGGCCGGGGTTGCAGACCGGGGTCGGGGGCAGGCCGGTGTGGAGGTAGGTGTTGTACGGGTTCTCGATCCTCACGTCCTCGTGGGTGGTGTCCAGGGTGGTCCGGCCCAGGCCGTAGTTGAGGGCGGAGTCGAGCTGGAGGGGCATGCCGCGGTCCAGGCGGTTGCGGATGACGCGGGCGACCTTCGCGAAGTCGGCGGGCTCCTGCGCCTCGGCCTGCACGAGGCTGGCGACGATGAGCGTGCGGTACGCGGCGCCGCCGGTGCCGATGCCGTCGGCGGCGTACTCGGTCCGGGCCTGGGCGACCATGCGGCGCAGCACGGTCAGCGCGTCGTGGACCCCGGCGACGCCGTACCGGGCGGGGAAGAGGAACCCCTCGACGCGGCCGCCCGCGTAGGGCGGCAGCCCGAGGGCGGCGGTGCGGGTCCGGGCCGCGTGCTCGGCGGTGCCGGGCGGCAGGCCGAGGCGGGCGTCGAGCGCGGCGTAGACCTGGCGGGCGCGGCGGCCCTCGGGGACGACCAGGCCGCCCGCGTTGGCCGGGTCGGTGAGGACCGCCAGGGCGGCGAGGGCGGACATGTGGCGGCGCAGGCCGTAGTCGCCGGGCTGGATGGAGACCGCGCGGGGGTCGCCGACGGCGGCGCGGGTGAAGGCCTCGACGCTGGCGACCACTCCCCCGTCGTGCAGCAGGTGCCCGATCCGGGTGAGGTCGGCGCCCTGGGGCACCTCGACGCGGACGGCCCCGGTGCCGGTGCCGGCCCAGTCGGCGGGGGCCGGGGACTGCCGGCCGTCCCACCAGCCGAGGGCGAGCAGGAGCCCGATGACGGCCAGGGAGGCGAGCAGCAGGGCGGAGACGGCGCAGGCCAGCCCGTTGCGGCGGCGCCGGTCGGGGTCGGGGGCCGGGTCGGGGACGGCGTGCTCCGCCAGTGCGTCGATGGGGCCGGGGGCTGCCCCCGCGGTCGCGTCCTGGTCGGTCATGGGCCCCTCACGGCGGTCCCGGGCGCGACGGCCCGCGGCGGATGTCCGGGGCCTGCCCGGCGGTCCCCGGCGGAGGGGCGGCCGGACAGGCCAGGGGGCCCGCCGGTCGCCGGACGCGTGGTCCGGGCGGTCGGCGGGCCCCCTTGCGGTGAGGGTAGGCGGGGCCGCGGTCAGGCGGGCCCGACACTCTCGCCGGGCGGGCTGCCGCTCACCCGTTCGGCCTCCAGGGCCGACTGGAGGATGACGACGGCAGCGGCCTGGTCGACCACCGAGCGGCCCTTCCGCGACCGCACGCCGGAGGCGCGCAGCCCCTGGGTGGCGGTGACGGTGGACATCCGCTCGTCGACGAGCCGGACCGGCACGGGCGCGACCCGGGCGGCGAGGCCGGCCGCGAAGGCGCGGACCTTCGCGGCGGCCGGGCCCTCCCGCCCGCTGAGCGAGCGGGGCAGGCCGACGACGACCTCGACCGCCTCGTACTCCTCGGCGATGGCCGCGATCCGGGCCTGGGCCCGGGGCCGGTCGGCCCCGGGGACGGTCTCCACCGGGGTGGCGAGGAGCCCGTCGGGGTCGCAGGAGGCGACCCCGATGCGGGCGTCCCCGACGTCGACGGAGATCCGCCGGCCGCGGCGCATCAGGCGGTGCGCTCGGCGACCAGGCGGCGGACCGCGTCGATCGCCTCGTCGACGGCGGCCGGGTTGCTGCCGCCGCCCTGGGCGACGTCGTCCTTGCCGCCGCCGCCGCCGCCGAGGGCCTTGGCGGCGGTGCGGACCAGATCGCCGGCCTTGACGCCGCGCTCGCGGGCGGCCTCGCTGGTGGCGATGACGGTCAGCGGGCGGCGGTTGGCGACGGTGAAGGCGGCGACCACGGACGGGCGCGAGCCGAGGCGGCCGCGGACGTCGAGGACCAGCTTGCGCAGGTCGTCGGCGCCGGTGCCGTCCGGGACGCGGGCGGCGACCACGGAGACGCCGTGCACGTCCTGGGCGGAGTCGGCGAGGCCGGCCGCGGCGGCGAGGACCTTCTCGGCGCGGAAGCGCTCGATCTCCTTCTCGGCGTCCTTGAGCTTGGCGAGCATGCCGGAGATCTTCTCCGGCAGCTCCTCCGGGCGGCCCTTGACCAGCTCGGTGAGCTGGGAGACCACGGTGTGCTCGCGGGCGAGGAACCGGTAGGCGTCCACGCCGACCAGGGCCTCGACGCGGCGCACGCCGGCGCCGATGGAGGACTCGCCGAGCAGCTTCACCAGGCCGAGCTGGGCGGTGTTGGCGACGTGGGTGCCGCCGCACAGCTCCTTGGAGAAGTCGCCGATGGTGACGACCCGGACGGCGTCGCCGTACTTCTCGCCGAACATGGCGATGGCGCCCTGCTTGCGGGCCTCGTCCATGGTCATCACCTCGGCGGTGACGTCCAGCTCGCGGGCCAGCACCTCGTTGATCTTCTGCTCGACGTCGGTGAGCACCGTGCCGGGGACGGCGGCCGGCGAGCCGAAGTCGAAGCGGAAGCGGCCGGGGGCGTTCTCGGACCCGGCCTGGGCGGCGGTGGGGCCGAGGGCGTCGCGCAGCGCCTGGTGGGTGAGGTGGGTCGCGGAGTGGGCGCGGGAGACCGCGCGGCGGCGGTCCACGTCGATCCGGGCCTCGGCGGAGGCGCCGAGGGTGACCTCGCCGACCAGGACCGAGCCCTTGTGGACGGTGACGCCCGGCACCGGCTGCTGGACGTCGCGGACCTCCACGACGGCGCCGGAGTCGAAGCGGATCCGGCCGTGGTCGGCGAGCTGGCCGCCGCCCTCGGCGTAGAAGGGGGTGCGGTCCAGGACGACCTCGACGTCGTCGCCCTCGGTGGCGGCCGGGGAGGGGGCGCCGTCCACGAGCAGGCCGACGACGGTGGACTCGCCGGCGGTGTCGGTGTAGCCGGTGAAGACGGTGGCGCCGGCGCGGTCGGCGACCTCGCGGTAGGCGGAGACGTCGACGTGGCCGTGCTTCTTGGCCTTGGCGTCGGCCTTGGCCCGGTCCCGCTGCTCCTTCATCAGGCGGCGGAAGCCGTCCTCGTCCACCGAGACGCCCTGCTCGGCGGCCATCTCCAGGGTGAGGTCGATGGGGAAGCCGTAGGTGTCGTGGAGCTGGAAGGCCTTGTCGCCGGCCAGGACCGCGCTGCCGGAGGTCTTCGCCTCGGCGACGGCGGTGTCCAGGATGGTGGTGCCGGTGCGCAGCGTCTGGAGGAAGGAGGCCTCCTCGGCGACGGCGACGGCCTCGATGCGCGTGCGGTCCTCGAAGAGCTCGGGATACTGCGGGCCCATCGCCTCGATGGTGACGTCGACGAGCTGGCGGGCGACCGGCTCGGTGGCGCCGAGCAGGCGCATGTTGCGGATGGCGCGGCGGAAGATGCGGCGCAGCACGTAGCCGCGGCCCTCGTTGCCGGGGGTGACGCCGTCGCCGATGAGCATGACGGCGGTGCGGATGTGGTCGGCGATGACGCGCAGCGACACGTCGGACTTCTCGCCGGCGCCGTAGCGGTGGCCGGTGAGCTCGCCCGCGCGGCCGAGGATCATGCGGGTGGTGTCGATCTCGAAGAGGTTGTCGACGCCCTGCAGGACGCAGGCGAGGCGCTCCAGGCCGAGGCCGGTGTCGATGTTGCGGCTGGGCAGGTCGCCGAGGATCTCGAAGCTGTCCTTGCCGTCGCCGGCGCCGCGCTCGTACTGCATGAAGACCAGGTTCCAGATCTCCAGGTAGCGCTCGCCGTTGACGGCCGGTCCGCCCTCCTCGCCGTAGGCGGGGCCGCGGTCGTAGTTGATCTCCGAGCAGGGGCCGCAGGGGCCGGGGACGCCCATCGACCAGAAGTTGTCCTTCATGCCGAGGCGCTGGATGCGTTCGGCCGGGACGCCCACGACGTCGCGCCAGATCTTCTCGGCCTCGTCGTCGTCCTGGTAGACGGTGATCCAGAGCTTCTCCGGCTCCAGGCCGTAGCCGCCGTCCTCGGTGGGCGTGGTGAGCAGCTCCCACGCGTACCGGATGGCGCCTTCCTTGAAGTAGTCGCCGAAGGAGAAGTTGCCGCACATCTGGAAGAAGGTGCCGTGGCGGGTGGTCTTGCCCACCTCCTCGATGTCCGGGGTGCGGACGCACTTCTGCACGCTGGTGGCGCGGGAGAAGGGCGGCTTGACCTCGCCGAGGAAGTACGGCTTGAACGGCACCATGCCCGCGGGCACCAGCAGCAGGGTGGGGTCGTCGGCGACCAGGGAGGCCGACGGAACGACGGTGTGGCCGCGCTCCTCGAAGAAGCGCAGCCAGCGGCGGCGGATCTCAGCCGACTCCATCAGTGGTCCTTCCGGTTGTGGGTGCTGCCCCTGCGCGGGCGTCGGCCGCGCAGTCCTGCCTCGTGCGGATCGGGGGTCGTCTCGAGGGCGCGTGGGGTCTGTCGGTTCTGGGGGTCGAGGCGGCGGCGGACCGGGCCGGCTCCGGGCAGGCCCGGGGCCGGCGCGATAGCTCGGTACTCGTCCGCCGGGTGGCGGGGTGCCCCGAGGGCCCGCCGGGGCGGCGGGGGCGGGAGCACGGCGGTGCCGTCCAGGCCCAGGTCGGCGCGGAGCTCCAGCTCGCGCTCGGCCATGCCGGCCCGCACCTCGCCCGCGAAGGACCGGACGGCGTCGCCGAGGTCCAGGGCGCCGCGGGCGGCGGTGCCGGCCACGCTGGCCGGGGTGAGGCGGCGGGCGGCCTCGTTCGCCTTGTTCATGGCCCAGACGGTGGCGCCGGCGCCGACCGCCATCCAGAAGATGCGTCGCACGGTGTGGTTCAGCCCCTCACGGCTCGCCGGATGCGCGCGGCCAGCCCGCGGCGGCGCGGGGCGGTGGCGGCGCGGACCTCGGCACGGACGATGGCGGCGATGGCGTCCCGGCCGCCCGGCGTGTGCGGACCGGGGACGGCCGCCCCGGAACCGCCCTGCCGGGCGACGGCGCGGCGCACGCCGTAGCTGAAGGCGGCGACCTTCACCAGCGGGCCGCCGAGGGTGGCGGCGACGGTGGAGGAGAGCGCGTTGGCGTTGGCGGCGGCGTCCTGGACGTTGGCGGTGATCTCGTCGACCCGGTCCAGCTGCTGCCGGGCGCCGGCCAGGGCGGCGGAGGCGTCCTCCAGCAGCGGCACGGCCTGCTCGGAGACGGAGTGCACCAGCGCGGAGGTCTCGCGCAGCACCGTGGAGAGCCGCACCAGGACGACGGCGAGCAGGGTCACGAGGACGGCCCAGAAGACGGCCACGATCAGGCCGGCCATCTCTCCCACGGACACCTTGAGCGCTCCCTCGTGTGCTGCCTCGGCTGCCGGGCTCGTCGGGCCGGGCCCGCGTCGGGGCGGGGCCGGCGGTGCGCGGTGCGTTCGGGTGCGCACGTCAAGCCGCAGGGTAGAACCCTATCGCGCCGCCGCCCGCTTTCCCGACCGCATGTCTCCGCGCTGCCCTGCTGCCCCGCGGGGCGGGGACGTAACCTGCCCGCCGGACGCGTCGTTGGGGGTTGGCCGGGGCGTTGCGGTCCCCGGCCGGAAGCGGCGTCGGTGGGGGTACGAGGGTGTCTGCGGGGTCGGCCTCGGCCGGTACGGGAGCAGCTGACGGCACGGGAGCGGCGGACGGCACCGGCGCGGCGGACGGCACCGGTGCGGGGGCGCGGGACCGGGACCGGGACCGGGACCGGACGGCGGGGGTGCGGGCGGGCCGGGGGGCCGGGGCGGGGGCGGACGGGCCGGCCCCGGTGCGGTGTGCGGGGAACCTGCCCGCGGAGACCACCAGCTTCGTCGGGCGCCGCCGCGAGCTGGGCGAGGCGGCACGGCTGCTGGGGGTCTCCCGGCTGGTGACGGTGACCGGTCCGGGCGGGGTCGGCAAGAGCAGGCTGGCGCTGCGGGCGGCCGCGGCCGTGCGGGGGCTCTTCCCCGACGGGGCGTGGCTGGTGGAGGCCTCCGGGGTGCAGGACCCCTCCCTGCTCGGGCACGCGGTGCTGGAGGCGCTGCTGCTGGCGGACTCCACGGCCCGGCCGGCGGCGGAGGTACTGGTGGAGCGGCTCCGCGACCGGGAGGTGCTGCTCGTGCTGGACGGCTGCGAGCACCTGGTGGACGCCTGCGCGGAGCTGGTGGACGTGCTGCTGCGCGGGGTGCCGGGCCTGCGGGTGCTGGCCACCAGCCGCCAGGAGCTGCGGACCGGGGGCGAGCACCTGCTGGACCTGCCGCCGCTGCCGGTGCGCCCGTCCCCGGCGGGCGGCGCGGCGGGGGGACCGCCGGGGGGCGGGGCCGCGGGCGGCGGGACGGGCCGCCGGGACGGCGACGCGGTCGCGCTCTTCGCCGACCGGGCCGCGGCGGTGGCGGGCGGCTTCCGCCTGACCCCGGAGAACGAGGCCGCCGTGGCGGCGGTCTGCCGCCGTGTGGACGGCATCCCGCTGGCGGTGGAGCTGGCCGCCGGGCGGCTGCGCACCCTCTCGCTGGAGCAGGTGGCCGAGCGGCTGGACGACCGCTTCCGCCTGCTCACCGGCGGGGCCCGCACCGCGCTGCCGCGCCACCGCACCCTGCGGACGGCCGTCGGCTGGAGCCACGAGCTGTGCACCCCGCAGGAACGGTTGCTCTGGGCCCGCCTCGCCGTCTTCGCCGACGGCTTCGACCTGGACGCCGCCGAGTACGTCTGCCCCGGCGGCGGCATCGCGGCGGAGGACGTCCTGGAGCTGCTGGGCGAGCTGGTCGCCAAGTCGGTGGTGGTCCGGGAGGCGTCCGACGGCGTCGCGGGCGGGGCCCGCTACCGGATGCTGGACACGCTGCGCGAGTACGGCGCCGGATGGCTGCGGTCGCTGGGCGAGGAGGGCGTGATCCGCCGCCGGCACCGCGACTGGTACCTGGGGCTGGCGACCTGGGGCGAGGTGGAGTGGTTCTCCGCCCGGCAGGCCGAGACCGGTGAGCGCACCCGGCTGGCCCACCCCAACCTCCGGGCGGCGCTGGACTTCTGCCTCACCCAGCCGGGCGAGGAGCAGGTCGCGCTGCACCTGGCCGCGACCCTCTGGTTCTACTGGGTGGGCTGCGGGCACCTGGGCGAGGGCCGGGTGTGGCTGGACCGGGCGCTGGCGACGGCTCCCGGGGCGACGGCGGCCCGCGCCAAGGCGCTCTGGGTGACCGGCTACACGGCGACCCTCCAGGGCGACCTGGAGCGGGCCCGGCCGATGCTGGAGGAGTGCCGGCGGCAGGCGGTGGACACGGGGGACGACCTGTCGCTCGCCTACGCGGTGCACCGGCAGGGCTGTGCGGCGCTCGTCGGCGACGACCCGGCCCGCGCCGCCGAGCTCTTCGAGGAGGCGCTGTGGCACTACGAGAAGCTCGGCGAACTCAACAGCAACGTGCTGATGGCGATGTTCGAGCTGGGGATGGCCGCCCTCTTCCTGGGCGAGACGGACACCGCCGGGCACTGGCTGGGGCGGCTGCGGGAGGTGTGCGAGGAGTTCGGGGAGCAGTGGGCCTACGCCTACTGCCTCTACGGGACGGCGTACGCGGCGTGGCTGGCCGGCGACGTGCGCACGGCGCGGCGGGAGGCGCGGGAGTGCGTGCGCCTCAACCACCTCTTCCGTGACCTGGTCGGCACGGTGCTCGGCCTGGAGCTGCTGGCGCTGCTGGCGACGGAGCCGGGCGCCGGCGGGTCCCCCGGCGACCTGCGGGAGGCGAGGGTGCTGCAGGGGGCGGCGCACCGGATCTGGCAGGCGGTGGGCATCCCGCTGTTCGGCTCGCACCACTTCCGGGCGCCGCACGACGAGTGCGCGGCCCGCGCACGGGCGGGCCTGTCCGGGCCGGTGTCGGCGGAGGCCTTCCGGGAGGGCACCGGGCTGGACCTGGACGCGGCCGTCGCCCGGGCCCTGGACGGGCCCGGCCCCCGCGGCGCAGTGCGCCGCGGGGGCCGGGGTCCGCGTACACCGGGCGGCCTGCCCGCGCGTGGGCGCGGGTAGGGCCCGCGGGTCAGCGGGAGTAGTACTCGACAACCAGCTGCTCGTCGCAGATCACGGGGATCTCCTTGCGCTGCGGGTCGCGGTCCAGGCGGAAGGCCAGGGCCTTGAGGTTGACCTCGAGGTACTTCGGGGTCTGGCCCTCGCCGGCGTAGCCGCCCTCACGGGCCACCTGGAAGGGGTGCTTCTCCTTGCTGCGGTCACGCACGGTGACGACGTAGCCCGGCTTCATCTGGAACGAGGGCTTGTTGACCTTGCGGCCGTTGACCTCGATGTGGCCGTGGACGACCATCTGACGGGCCTGGTAGATCGTCCGGGCGATGCCGGAGCGCAGCACCAGGGCGTCCAGACGGCGCTCGAGCTCGATGATCAGCGCCTCACCGGTCTTGCCGCCGGCCTTGCGGGCGCGGTCGAAGGCACGGGAGAGCTGGGTCTCGCTGAGGTCGTACTGGGCGCGGAGGCGCTGCTTCTCGAGCAGGCGGACCTTGTAGTCGCTGCTCTGCTTGCGCCCACGGCCGTGCTGACCCGGCGGGTAGGGGCGGGCCTCGAAGTACTTGACGGACTTCGGGGTCAGCGGGATACCCAGCGCGCGGGACAGACGCACCTTGGGACGGGACTGGTTCACTGTGAACCGAACCTCTCTGTTGTGTGCATGGCTCACCACTGTTGAAGGAGGTCGCCTGCCGCGGTCCGGGAAAACCCGTCCCCGCCGTGGCGGAGGGGGCCAGCCGCTTCCCGGTCCGGAGCCCGCACCGGTGCGCACGAGAGGCCCACCGCCGGAAGGCGGTGGGCTGCCCGCGGCACGGTACGTGCGCGACGCTCCTGGAGGAGCCGCACCGGGGTGCGGCACTCCGACCGACGCTCCGCTGGTGATGCCGGCCGGCGGTCCGGTCTCCCGGATGACGGCCGTGCACGGGGCGTGGTGCTTCCGGCCATTGTACGGGGTCCCGGCGGGTGCCCGTCCCACCGGCGGACCGGAGCGGGGCCCGCCGCGGGGACGGGGCCGGGGGATGCGCTTCGTCCACTGACCGTCTCCCATGGTCGGCATGTACACTCCAGATCTGCCGGAGTGTGCGACGGGGGTACGAGGCATGTCCGAAGAGGTGAGCCGGTCCACCGCAGTCCGCAGCCGCGAGCCCGCCGTCCGGGACGCCGCGGCTGTGCGCCGCCGCGACTTCCGCCTGCTGTGGGGCGGCGAGGCCGTCAGCGGCCTGGGCACCGGGATCAGCGGGGTCGCGATCGCCCTCACCGCCGTCACCGCCCTGCACGCCTCGACCTTCATGGTCGCCCTGATCAGGGCGGCGAGCTGGCTCCCCTGGCTGCTGATCGGGCTCCCCGCCGGCGTGTGGATCGACCGGCTGCAACGGCGCCGGGTGATGCTGGCCTGCGACGCCGCCTCCCTGCTGCTGCTCGCCAGCGTGCCCGTGGCGGCCGTCTCCGGGGTGCTGGGCGTCCCGCAGCTGGTGGCGGTGGCGCTCGGCGTCGGCGCGTCCTCCGTCTTCTTCACCGCCGCGTACCAGGCGTACCTGCCGACCCTGGTCGCCAAGGAGGACCTGGGCGGCGCCAACGCGAAGCTGCAGACCACCCAGCAGGTGACCGGGGTGGCCGGCCCCGGCACCGGAGGCCTGATCGCGCAGGCGGCCGGGGCGGTGGCCGGCGTCCTCGCGGACGCGGCCACCTTCGCGGTGTCGGCGGCATGCCTGCTGCGGATCCGGACCGCCGAGCCGCAGCCCACGGGGGAGCGCTCCCGGCGGGACCTGCGGGCCGAGGTCGCCGAGGGTGTCCGCTTCGTGGTCCACGACCCCTACCTGCGGGTGCTCACGGTGGCGGGCGCACTGGACAACCTCACCTGGACCTCCTCGGCCGCCCTGTACGTGGTCTACCTCGTCCGCGACCTGCACGCCCCGCCGAGCGCGGTGGGCTTCATGACTGCCGCGGACAGCGTCGGCGGCGTCGTCGGCGGACTGCTGGCCGTCCGGGTCGCCCGCCGCTTCGGGACCGCGCGCGGCATGCTGCTGGCGGCCCTGGGGACCGCGCCGTTCACGCTGCTCATCCCGCTGGCGGGGCCCGGCCCCCGGCTGCTGCTCTTCGCCCTGGGGCTCATGGTGGCGGGGGCCGGACTGACCGTCTGCAACATCCTCTCCGGGGGCTTCCGCCAGGCGTACGTCCCGCAGCGGATCCTCGGACGGGTCTACGCCAGCTCCCGGGTCCTGCAGTTCGGGGTCATCCCCGTGGCGGCGCTGCTCGGCGGCGCCCTCGGCACCGTGCTGGGCGTCCGGGAGGCCCTGTGGATCACCCTGGGCGCCGGGGTGCTCCTCAAGGGCGTGCGGCTGCTCGGGCCCGTCCGCACGCACCGCGACCTGCCGACCGCGCCGCCCGCAGCCACCGTGCGGGCGGCGCAGGCGGCGGCGGGCGCCTGACGGCACGGCGGACCGGTCCGGCCGGGGGCCGCCGCGGGGCCCGGGGCGCCGGCCGCCGGGGCGTCACTCCCCGGACAGCTTGCCCCGCACCCGCTCCGCGACCTCCGCGTAGCGCGCCTCCGCGCCGTAGCGGGTGGGCCGGTAGTAGCGGCGGCCGTGCACCGCGTCCGGCGCGTACTGCTGGGCCGCGATCCCGCCCGGCAGGTCGTGCGGGTACCGGTACCCCTGGCCGTGGCCGAGCGTGCGGGCCCCCGCGTAGTGGGCGTCGCGCAGGTGCGGCGGGACGGGCCCGGCGAGCCCCTTGCGGACGTCCTCCAGCGCGGCGTCGATCGCCAGGTAGGCCGCGTTGGACTTGGGCGCCAGGGCCAGGGCGATCACGGCCTGGGAGAGGGTGATCCGGGCCTCGGGGAATCCGATCAGCTGCACCGCCTGGGCGGCGGCCACCGCCGTCTGCAGCGCGGTGGGGTCGGCGAGGCCGATGTCCTCGCTGGCGGAGATCATCAGGCGCCGGGCGATGAACCGGGGGTCCTCCCCCGCCTCGACCATCCGCGCCAGGTAGTGCAGCGCCGCGTCCACGTCGCTGCCGCGGATGGACTTGATGAGGGCGCTGGCCACGTCGTAGTGCTGGTCGCCGGCCTTGTCGTAGCGGACCGCCGCCCGGTTCACCGCGGCCTCGGTGACGGCCAGGGTGATCTCGTCCTCCTCGCGGGCCAGGGCCGCTCCGGCCGCCGCCTCCAGCGTGGTGAGCGCCCGGCGGGCGTCGCCGCCCGCCAGCCGCACCAGGTGCTGCTCGGCATCCTCCGCGAGGGTCAGGGCGCCGCCCAGGCCCCGCTCGTCGGCGACGGCCCGGCGCAGCAGCGCGCGGACGTCGTCCTCGGTGAGCGACTCCAGGGTGAGCAGCAGCGAGCGGGAGAGCAGCGGGGAGATCACCGAGAAGGAGGGGTTCTCGGTGGTGGCGGCGACGAGGGTGACCCAGCGGTTCTCCACCGCCGGGAGCAGGGAGTCCTGCTGGGCCTTGGAGAAGCGGTGGATCTCGTCGAGGAAGAGCACCGTCTCCCGGCCCGAGGCGCCGACCTCGCGGCGGGCGCCGTCGATCACGGCGCGGACCTCCTTCACCCCCGCGGTGATCGCGGACAGCTCCACGAAGCGGCGCTCGGTGGCCCGGCTGATCACGTGGGCGAGGGTGGTCTTGCCGGTGCCGGGCGGCCCCCACAGGATGACCGAGGAGGTGGCGGCGGGGCCGCGGGCGGAGGCGACCAGGCGCCGCAGCGGGGACCCGTCGCCGAGCAGGTGGCGCTGACCGGCGACCTCGTCCAGGGTGCGCGGGCGCATCCGGACGGCCAGCGGCTCGCGGCCGGGCTCCCGGGCCCGGCGTTCCTCGGCGGCGGCGGTGAAGAGGTCGGCTTCCACCCGTGCAGCGTATGCCAGGGCGCGGACACCCCGGGCGCCCCGGACCCGCGGCGCCCCGGCGGCGCGGGGTGCGCCGGGAGCGGGGAGCGGGGTGGACCGGGGAGCGGGGAGCCGGGAGCGGGGCGGGCCCGGGCGGCGGGGCCGCGACGCACCGGGGCGGCGCACGGACCCTTCCTGTCCGTGCGCCGCCCTCCCCTTCCCCGCACCGGCGGGCCGCTGCCAGGCGCCGCCGGTTCCCCTGCGGGTCTACTTGGCCAGCTTGCCCTGGGGCGTGACGGCGAACCAGGTGCCGCCGACGCCCTGGCCGGAGGCCTGGCCGGGCTTGGTGTCCTTGCTGTAGGTGTAGACGGGCCAGCAGTTGATGGCGAGCTGCCAGGTGCCGTCGGGCCGGTGGATGTTGGTGATCAGCTTCCGGTCGATGCCGAGCGCCTTGGCGGCCTCCTCCTGCTGCTGCAGGTTGAGGGGCCTGGCCGGCGGCCAGACCTTGGCGCACTGGCCGACGCAGGAGATCTTCATGGGCCAGGCGACGTCCTTGGTGAAGCGGTAGAGCACCATGCCCTTGCCGTCGACCAGGATCTTGCCGAGCTGCGGGTCCTCGACGCTGGAGAGCGCCGGCCACGCGGTGCTGCTGCCCGAGTCGCCGTACGCGCCGCCGCCCGCCGGTGCGGCGCCGCCTGCCTGGCCGGCCTTCTTGCCGTTCGGCTGGACGGCCCACCAGACCTGGTTGACGCCCTGTCCGTTGGTCTGGCCGGCCGCCGAGTCGGCCGCATAGAGGTACATCGGCCAGCCGGCCACGGTCAGCTGCTTGGAGCCGTCGGCGCGGGTCACCTCGCCCAGCTGGCTCGGGTCGGAGACCTTGGCGCCGTCCTTGGCGGACGCCGGGACCGGGGGCCACGCCTGGGCGCAGGCGTCGTTGCAGTTGGACTTCGCCGGGTTGGCGGTGTCCTTGTCGAAGCGGTACATGGTCCGGCCCTGGCCGTCGACCAGGATCTCGCCGAGCTTCGCGTCCTTGGCGGTGCCGATGCCCCCCGCGGCTCCGGCGGCGGCCGGGGCGGCCTGGGGCGCGGACGAGGAGCCGCCGTAGGCCGGGGAGTTCCCGTAGGCGTCGCCGGCGGCCGCCGCGGGCTGCACGGTGGTGGTGCCGGCAGACTGCTGGGAAGATCCGCAGGCGCCTGCAAGCAGGACCACGGCCGCAGCCCCCACAGCGGCTCCCGCCCTTGTCGCCTTCTTCATCTGCGCACTCCTCGGTCCGGTCTGCTGTGGCGCGGTAGCGCCGCCGTCGAGGAGGATTACGGGACCGGGCGGTGGACGGTTCAAACCTGCGGGAAGAAAATCCCGGGGCCGCCGGAGGGCGGCCGCACCGGGCCCCGGGGCCGGGGGGGGGGGGGGCGCGCGCCCGGGGGGGGGCGCCCCCCCCCCCCCCCCCCCGCCCCGCGGGGCGGCCCCCGGCCCCGCGCCGCCGGCCGCGCGGCGCGCCCCCCCCCGG